>JANWZI010000004.1 GCA_025054695.1 Myxococcota bacterium
GGGCTACGTCGGGGACATCGCCGATGCAGAGCGGGCGCTCGACCGCGTTGCGGCGATGACGTGGGGCCTGCTGCGGCGGTGAGGCGGACTCGGACTCGGTCGTGGACTCGGGGCTCGGCCTCGGGCTCGGGCTCGGGCTAGGCCGCCGCATCACCGCGTCAGCTTCCACAGCACCGCAATGCAGTGGTCCAGACGCTCCAGCACCGCTGCGACCGAGCCCGCCTCCACGTACCCCCACGCCTCCGCCAACCGCAGCGCCGCGCGCACCTCGTTCGCGCTCCCGGCAGCCACACGCAACTGCTCCCGCCGTCGCGCTCCACGCACGTACACGCTCTCCGAAACGTTCAGCAGCATGCTGCTGCCGGCGCGGCGCAACTGGCGTCCCAGGTCGCGGTCGGCGCGCTCGATGGCGCCGAGCAGGGGACGGATCTCGGCGAGGGTCTTCAGGGTCAGCGACTCGAGGTGGAACACGGGGTGCTGTGCCTCCGGGGCCCGAGAGAGCCGGGCCCTCGCCCCCGCCCCGTCAATCGCGAAAGAAGCGTGACAGCGCAGTTTGCTGGCACGGCTTCTTTCGCGACTTTGGGGCGGGGCCCGGCGAGCGGGCCCGGAGGCACCGGTGCCTGTGCGCGAGACGCTGACCCTGCTGACGCGCGCACCGTGTGCCCGGGCTCAGTCTCGGCCTCGGACTCGGGCTCGGTCTCGGTCTCAAACTCGGACTCGGTCTCCGACTCGGTCTCGGTCTCTGACTCGGACTGCGGCTCGGACTCCGGCGCGGCCCGCCAGCCGCCGATCGCGCCGTGCACACCCCGACGGACTGCCGTGGCATGCTCCCGCGCCGCCATGCGCTCGTTCGACCGGTTCCCCGCGTGCCTGCACGCACCGCACGTCGCTCTCGGCTATTCGCTGCTCGCCTCCCTCGCGGCCTGCGGAGCCGACTGTCCCAGACCACGCGCCGCCCCTACGCCCTCCGCCGTTTGCGAGACCGCTGCCCCATCGCCGCAACCGACGCCGCCGACTCCACCGGACGCCGCCGCCACGGCTCCCGCACCCGATACCCGCACGGTCGTCCTCGAGGGCACGCCCGAGGTTCCGCCGGAGCTGCTGGCGCGGCTCGACCGCTATCTCGAAACCCGCTCTGCCGTCGCGCAATCGCTGACCGAGGACGGGCGCCATCTGCTCGTCCTGACGCGCTTTGCAAACACCGCGCAGGTGCACGAGGTGCGCGCACCGCTCGGCGCCCGCCGTCAGTTGACCTTCCTCGACGATCCGGTCGTCGCGGCCGCCTACGTCCCACGCCAGTCGCAGGCGCTCGTCTTCCAGACCGACGTCGGCGGCGACGAGAACTACCAGATCCATCGCCTCGATCGGCAAACCGGGGAGTCGGTGCGCCTGACCGACGGCCGGAGTCGCAATGCGGCGTTCGCCTTTTCGGACGACGGATCGCGCCTGTTCTTCTCCAGCAATGCGCGCAATGGGCGCGACATGGACATCTGGGAATCCGACGGTCGCGATCCGGCGAGCGCGCGCCTGCTCCTCGAGACGCGCGGACAGTGGAGCCCGCTCGAAGTGTCGCGAGACGGCCGATTCCTGCTGTTGCAGGAATGGATTTCGATCCGCGACGTGCGATTGCACGTGCTCGATTTGCAAACTCGCGTTCTGGAACGCATCAGCCCCGAGACGCCCGTCGCGTCGTGGCGCCGCGCGGCCTTTTCGCCGGACGGCCGCACGCTGTACGCGATCTCCGACGTCGAGGGCGAATGGGTCGAGCTGTACGAGACGAGCGTCGCGTCTCCAGCGAGCGGCCCGCGGCGTTTCCGGCCCCTGAGCCGCGACGTCCCGTGGAACGTCGAGCATCTCGCCGTCGCCCCGGACGGTCGTACGGTCGCGTTCGTCACGAACGAAGATGGCTGGTCCGTGCTCCGCTTGCTCGACACGCGCAGCCGGCGCCACCGCGTCGTGCGCGAGCTGCCGCGCGGCGTCGTGCTTTCCCTGCAGTTCGCACGCGGCGCGCCCGTGCTCGCCCTCACGCTGAGCACCGCGTCGTCGACCGCCGACGCCTACGTCTACGACCTGCGCACGCGCCGCATCGCGCGCTGGACCGAGAGCGAAATGGGCGGGCTGGATCCCACCCGGTTCGTCGAGCCGGTCCTCGTGCGCTTCACGAGCTTCGACGGCCGGAGCATTCCCGCGCTGTACTACCGACCGCCCGGAACAGGGCCCTTCCCGGTTCTCGTGGACATCCACGGCGGCCCCGAGGCGCAGTCGCGCCCCCTCTTCCACCCTCTGGCCCAGTACTTCGTCCGCGAGCGCGCGACGGCGGTGCTCGTGCCCAACGTGCGCGGCTCCGACGGGTACGGCAAGAGCTATCTGGCCCTCGACGACGGACGGCTGCGGGAGGACGCCGTGCGCGACATCGGCGCGCTGCTCGACTGGATCGGTCGCCAGTCCGAGCTCGACGCTGCGCGGGTCGCGGTGATGGGAGGATCCTACGGCGGTTACATGGTCCTCGCCTCGCTCGTCCATCACGGGGAGCGGCTCGCCGCAGGCATCGACGTCGTCGGCATCGCCAACTTCGTCACGTTCCTCGAGGCGACCGCCGAGTACCGGCGCGATCTGCGACGCGTCGAGTACGGCGACGAGCGCGACCCCGAGATGCGCGCCTTCCTGACCGCGATCTCACCCGTCACGCGCGCCTCCGAGATTCGCCGCCCCCTCTTCGTCGCGCACGGCACCAACGATCCCCGCGTGCCGCTCGCCGAGGCCGAGCAAATCGCGGCCGCCGTGCGCGCCAATGGTCACGAAGTCTGGACGATGGTCGCGCGCAACGAGGGGCACGGATTCCGCCGCAAAGACAACCGCGACCTGTTCACGTCCCTCGCGGTGCTGTTCCTGGAGCGTCACCTGCGCCTGCCGCGCTGAAGGCGCGCTCGAACGCCCGCCACGTTTCGTCGTTGAACAGCACGAACCGTACGGTCTCGACGTTCCACGCGCGTTCGTACAGCACGTCCATCGCGATGCGCGCGGCCTCGTCGAGCGGATAGCCGTAGACCCCGCACGAAACCGCGGGCAGCGCGATCGATCGCGCGCCGTGCACGGCCACCAGTTCCCGTTCGAACAGCGCGAGCGAGGACCGGAACGCCGAGGCGAGCAGGCGCGCATCGTCGGGGCGGCCGCGGTAACGCGGCCCCACGGTGTGAATGATCCAGCGCGCCGACAGCTCGAAGCCGGGCGTCAGCCGCGCCTCGCCGGTGGGGCAGCGTACCCCGGGTCGTACCTCCGGCAGGGCGCGGCACGCCTCGAGCAACCGCGGTCCCGCCGCGCGGTGAATCGCACCGTCGACCCCGCCGCCGCCGAGCAGCGTCTCGTTTGCGGCGTTGACGATCGCGTCGACGGTCTCGCGCGTGATGTCGCCCTTCGCGATTTCGATCTTCGGCATCGCGCGCGAGCATACCGCGCGCAGCGAGCGCGTCGCGTTCCCGAAACGGCACGCGCTCGGTTCAACGCCTCGCGCCCGTCGTGGTACGTACGCCGTGATGAGCCCCATCGACGCGTACGCCGCCGCGGGCGTCGACTACGAGGTGGTCGACCCGGTCAAACGCCTCGCCCAGCGCCTCGCCCTCGGCACCTTGCATCACGTCGCCGCGCGCGGTGGTCATACGGCCGACGAGACGCTCGGCGACAGCGCGTTCGTCTTCGAGGTCGGCGGGCGCTGGTTCGCGACGGTGACCGAGGCGCTGGGCACCAAGAACCTCGTCGCCGATGCGGTTCGCGCGTATACCGGCCGCACGTTCTACGACGCCATCGCGCGCGACACGGTCGCGACCGTGCTCAACGACCTGGCGACCGTCGGCGCGCGCCCCCTCGTGCTCAGCGCGTACTGGGCCGCGGGCGCCCCCGAATGGTTCGCCGACACGGCGCGCATGGAGGATCTGGTCCGCGGCTGGGCGGCGGCCTGCGAGCAGGCCCGGTGTGCGTGGGCGGGCGGCGAGACGCAGGTGCTCAAAGGAATCGTCGCGCCGGATGCGGCGGTGCTGGGCGGTTCGGCGACGGGCGTCATCGATCCGCCCTCGAGCCGGCTCGGCGGGCACCGACTGCGCCCCGGGGACGCCATCCTCGTCGCCCCCTCCACGGGCATCCACGCCAACGGCCTGACGCTCGCCCGGCGCCTGGTGGAACAGCTGCCCCAGGGCTACCGAACACCGCTACCGGACGACGGATCCGGCCGCACCGTCGGCGAGGCTCTTCTCGATCCGCAGCCGCTGTACGGTCCGTTGCTCGAGACGCTCCTCGACGCCGGCGTCGCGGTCCGCCACGCCGTCCACATCACCGGCCACGGCTGGCGCAAGCTGATGCGCGCGCGCGAATCGTTCCGCTACGTGATCGATCGGATGCCCCCCGTGCCGCCCGTCCTGCGCTTCCTCGCGGACGTCGGACGCCTCCGGCCCGAGGAGGCGTACGCGACCTTCAACATGGGTGCGGGCTTCGCGCTGTTCGTCGCCACGAGGGACGTCTCGCGAGCCAGCGCGGTCGCCGAAGGCGCGGGCCGACCGCTGCTGCACGTCGGTCACGTCGAAACGGGCCCGCGCTCCGTGGTGCTGCGGCCCCCCGGCATCGAGTACGGGGCCGAGGCGCTCGCACTGCGCACCGACGCCCCGTGACGGGCCGGGCTCCGCCGCGTCATGGCGGCGGTCACGTTGATTGACGTAGCGGATGGGTGCCGCGAGGCCGAGGCCGAGTCTGTGACCGAGTTGAAGGCTCGATCAACCAACTTGACCGGAACAGGGAGGCCGTGTCCGAGCCAGTGCCCGAGACCGAGGCCGAGTCCGTGACCGAGACCGAGACCGAGGCCGACGCCGACGCCGAGTCGCCACCGGATCCCCGAGCCGACGTCAGCGCACGACGATGGCGCCTTCGTACATGTCCATGCCGCAGGTGAGCCGCACGCGTCCGGAGGCGGGCATCGTCAAATCGATGGGCACGGCCTGACCGAGCGGCAGCTGCCGCCGAATCCCGAGCGAGGGAATGACCAGCTCCTGCCCGCAGCCCTCGTCGGTCGTGCGTGTCACGAGCAGCCGCACTGGCGCGCCGGCCGGCGCCGTCGCCTCCGCCGGTCGATACCCGGTCGCGTGCACCTCGATGCGGATCTCGGTCGTTCCGGGGGGAGGCGGGGCGATCGAGGGTGGGGCGGACGCGTCGCGACCGCACGCGGCGCTGCCCAGTGCACACGCCACGGCGATCGAAGCGGTGGGCACCATGCGATGGCGTCGGTTTCGTTCCATGTCGCTCTCCTGGTTTGTCCGTTCGAATTGCGCACCGTTGGCCGAGTGCGCGTCCCTCTGCGTCGTCACGCTGCGTTGCGGAGCGGACGTTGAACCGGCTGACGGCTCCGTAGGTGGACGATCCGTCTCGTCGACGTGCCCCACGATGCGCCCGCGCATCATGTCCATCGCGCACGAAAAACGAAGCTCTTCGCGATCGACGACGAGCGGAATCGAGACGCGTTCGCCGAGCGGCAGCGGCCGTTCGATCCCGAGGTCCCGCAGCACGATTTCGGTGCCACAGCCGGAGGCTTCGATGCGCTCGACGAGCAACGTCAGGCCGCTTCCCCGTCGCGCATGGATCGTCGAGGGGTGAAAACCCCGCGCATCGACGCGAACGAGCACGCGTCCGTGCTCGTCGGGGACGAGCTCCTGGGGCAACGCGGGTCGCCGCACATCGCGGACCGCAGTGGGCCTCCGTGCGGGCTGCTCCTCTTTCTCTTCACGGCCACACGCGCACACGACGCTCGCGAGCAGCACGCCGAGCAGCCACCTCCGTGCCGTCGGTCCCCTCCATCCCATGCGCCATGCCCCTCGGCGGCCGTTCATGACACGACCTGTGGGACGGCGCTGGCCTCGGGCGTCGGTCCACGTCCGCGCCGCAGCGCGCGGCGCACCTGCGCCCAGCGCCAGTACGTGTAGATCACCGGCAGAATCTCGAGCGTCAGGAACGTGCTCGTGACCAGACCGCCGAGCATCGGCGCGGCGATGCGCTTCATGACCTCGGCGCCGGTGCCCGTCGCCCACATCAGCGGCAACAGCCCGACGGCGGTGGTCAGGACCGTCATCAGCTTGGGCCGCAGCCTCTGCACCGTTCCCTCGCGGTGTGCCTCGACGATGTCCTCGAGCGACCGGATGCGCCCCGCGCGCCATCGTGCTTCGTAGGCGCGGTCGAGGTACATGACCATCACGAGGCCCGTCTGGGTCGCCAGCCCCACGAGGGCGATGATGCCGACCCAGACGGCCACCGACAGCCGGTAGTCGAGCAGGTACAGTGCCCAGATCGAGCCGACGAGCGCGACCGGCACCGTCGAGGCGACGAGCAGGACCTCGACGACGTTGCGCAGATGCGCGTACAGCAAGCCGAGCGCGATCAGCACGGCGAGCGGAACGAGCCACGCGAGCCGCTCGCGGCTCTTCACAAGCTGCTCGTAGCGGCCCGTCCATCGGATCTCGACACCCGATGGCACCTCGACACTTCTGCGAACTTCGTCGCGCGCGCGCGCAATGAACGAGCCGAGCGCCACCCGTCGCTCGTCGAAGTCCGCATAGACGTAGACCGCGAGTCGGCCGTCGTCGCTGCGGATCGCGACCGGCCCCTCGACCCGTTCGATCCGCGCGACCTCCCCGAGCGGGATGCGGTGGCGGCGATGGCCCGACTCGTCCGGCACGCCGACCGGGAGACGAACCGCGGCCAGGGCCTCGGGCCCCTCGCGCATCGCGCGCGGCAGCACGACGCGTACCGCGACGCGGCGGCGGCCGTCGACCACCGTCGTGGCGCGTATTCCTCCCACGGCCGCCTGGACCGTTTGCAGCACGTCCTGCACGCGCAGTCCGTGCTCGCGCAGCGCCGCGCGATCGGGCAGGACGTCGAGCGTCAGGCCACGGCCCACGCGCTCGGCGAGCACGCCACGTGCCCCCGGCACACGCGCGAGGGCGCGTTCGACGGCACGGGCGACGTGCTCGAGCTGCGAGGCGTCGTCACCGAGCACCTTGACGCCGAGCGGCGTTCGGATGCCGGTCGACAGCATGTCGATGCGCGTTCGGATGGGCATGGTGAGCGCCGGCACCCAACCGGGAAGCGCGGCCGCTCGAGACATCTGGGCGACGAGCTCCGCGTACGACAGCGGCCGCTCGTCGCGCCAGAGCGGTCGCAGCAGCGGCGCGGCCCAGGGCCATCGCGACCACCAACGCGGCTCGTGCACGGTCCGCCACCGCTCGCGCGGATGCAGCTGCACGACGGTTTCCACCATGTCGAGCGGCGCCGGGTCGGTCGCCGTCTCGGCCCGCCCCACCTTCCCGAACACGGTTTGCACCTCCGGAAACGCGCGCAGCGCGCGATCCTGCCGTGCGAGCGCACGCGCCGCCTCCTCGATGGACACGCCGGGCACGGTCGTCGGCATGTAGAGCAGGTCCCCCTCTTCGAGCGTCGGCATGAACTCCTCACCGAGCCGAGGCCACAGCGGCACCGCGCTCAGCACGGCGAGCACCCCGATGAGCACCGTCGTGCGGGGCCGGCGCAACGCGACGAGCACGAACGGCTCGTAGAGCCGCAGCAGCCATCGCGACAGCGGGTGCTCCCGTTCGGGGCGAATGCGGCCGCGAACGAGCCAGCCGAGCAATGCCGGGCCGATCGTGATCGCGAGCAAGGCGGCCGCGAGCATCGCGAACGTCTTGGTGGCCGCGAGCGGTCGAAACAGCCGGCCCGCTTCTCCGACGAGCCCGAAGACGGGCAGGAAGGAGACGGCGACCATCATCAGCGCGAAGAAGATCGCCGGGCCCACCTCCGTCGCGGCCTCGACGAGCACGGCCCGGCGGTCGGCCCCCGGTGGCGCCGTTTCGAGCCGCTTGTGGGCGTTGTCGACGAGCACGATGGCCGCATCGACCATCGAGCCGATCGCGATCGCGAGTCCGCCGAGCGACATCGCGTTGCTCGAGATGCCCAGCGCGGCCATCGGAACGAAGGCGGCGGCGACGCCCAACGGCAGCAACCCCACGGGCAGCAGCGCACTGCGCACGTGCCGCAGGAACAGCACGACGACGATCGCCACGACGATCAGCTCTTCGATCAGGGCACCCCGCAGCGTCGCGATGACACGGTCGATGAGCTTGCTGCGGTCGTAGACCGTGACGATCTCGACCCCCTCCGGAAGGGCGCGCTGCAGCTCCGCGAGGCGCTCGCGGACGGCCGCGATCACCGTCGAGGCGTCGGCCCCGTCGCGGGCGACGACGATCCCGCCGACGACCTCGCCGCGACCGTCCAGCTCTGCGACGCCACGCCGCGGCGCGGCACCGATCGTCACCTCGGCGACGTCGCCCACCGTGAGCGCCGCGCCGCTGGGACCGTGCACGTCGAGCGCCACCGCGCGCACGTCCTCGACGCCACGCAAGCGCCCCCGGCCGCGGACGAGCACCTCGCGCCCGCCCATTTCGAACGCCCCGGCGCCCGCATCGAGGTTGGCCGAGGCCAGCGCCCCTGCGACGTCGGCGACCGACAGACCGAGCGCCTCGAGCCGCTCCGGAAGCACCGTGACGTGAATCTCCTGCTCGAAGCCGCCGACGGCGGCGACCTCGGCCACGTCCTGCACGGAGCGCAGCGAGGTGGCGACGAAGCGGTCGTGCAGCGCGCGCAGCTCGCCGAGGGTGTGCCGCCCGCCACGATCGACGAGCGCGTACTGGAACACCCAGCCGACGCCGCTCGCTTCCGGCCCGAGTCGAGGTTGGACCCCCTCGGGCAGCTCCGACTGCACCTGCGCGAGCCGCTCGATGACACGGGCCCGGGCGCGCCCCACGTCCGCTTCCTCGTGCAGCACGAGCCAGACGAACGAGGCGCCGAAAACCGAGATCCCGCGCACCGAGCGCACCTCGGCGAGCCCCAGCATCGCGCTCGACAGCGGCTGCGTGATCTGATCCTCGACGAGCGACGGGCTCTGTCCTTCCCACTCCGTGTACAGAATGATCTGGCGATCGGTCAGATCCGGGATCGCGTCGACGGGAACCGCGCGCATCGCGGCGTACGAGACGGCCGCGAGCAGCGCCCCGCCGAGCACGACCGGTACGGGATGACGCGCCGAGGCGACGATGACGCGTTCGACCAGCGGCCGTCGCGCCTCGCTCACTTGTGCGCTCCGTGCGCCGTGGACGCGTTGGGCTCCGCGCCCGAGGCATCGCCGACGGGCGCGACCGTGTCTCCGACGGCGCGCAGCGCGCTCTCGGCGTCGAGGAAGAAGGCCGCGTGCGAGGCGACGCGTTCGCCCACGGCGAGTCCCCGGCGCACGTGGACGAGCGAGCCGACGCGTACGCCCGTCTCGATGCGGCGCGGCTCGAAGCGGCCCGGCGCCCGCTCGACGAACACGTGTTCGCCCTGGGCCGTCCAGAGCACCGCGTCGCGCGGGATGGCGATCCCGTGCAGCCTTCGCTCGAAGCGCACCCACACGAAGGCCCCCGGCGACAGGGAGCCGTCCGACGCGTCGACGCGCAGCCGCACCGGGCGCGTGCGCGCGGTGGGCTCGACCAGGGGCTCGAAACGCTCGACCTGCGCGGTCCACGAGCGCCCCGTACCGTGCGGCAGGCGCACGCGGGCCACCATGCCCGGTGTGACGAAATCGACGTGCGACTCGGGCAGGTCCGCGACGAGGCGCAGACGTTCCAGATCGGCGATCTCGTGGGTCGGCTGGCCTGGCGAGACGCTGGCCCCCTCGACGACGTCGACGCGAACGACGGTGCCCGTGCGCGGTGCCCCGACCACGATTTCGGTGAGGGGAGCCCCGTCGCGCTCGATCTGGTCGATGCGCGGCTCCGACAGACCGAGAGCGAGCAGGCGCGCTCGTGCCTGCGCGCGCAGCGTCGCGCCCGGCTCGCCGAGCACAGCGGCCGCCCGCACTGCGGAGACGAGCTCCGCCGTCGCCTCGAACAGCTCCCGGCTGCGAACAACGAGCAGCGGCTGGCCGCGTCGCACGCGGACACCCGCCGTCGCCACCGGCAGCCGCGCGACCCATCCGCTCACGCGCGACTCGACCAGCACGCGCGCGGCGGGATCGACGATCACGACGGCCGGGGCTTCGAAGGCGTCGTCGAGGACGGTGGAGACCGCCGGCACGACCACCACGCCCAGTTCACGCAGCCTGTCAGGTGGCAACTCGACATCTCTGCGACCGGGCACGTCCGCGGAGACGAGCGCACTGCCGTCGAGCGGACAGTGCCCCGGCTCGTTGCTGCGGATGGCGGGATGACGCGCGCACTGATACAGGGGAAGACTCGCCTCGGGCGCCGGCTCGATCCCGGACACCAGATCCATGCCGCAGATGGGGCAGCTGCCGGGACGCTCGGCGCTCACCTCCGGATGCATCGGACAGCGATACACGAGCCCCCGCGCATCCGCCGTTCGCTGCGCCGCGTCCTGCGACAGGCCGATCCACAGCCCCATGCCGGCGAGGGCCGCGGACCCGAACACCATCGCCCAGCGTACGAGCGCGGCGCCGCGCAGCGCCCGCGAGCTCGGCCCCGCAGAATCGGTCACGGCGCGCGCTCCCCGAAATCGTGTCGCGGCGCACCCGTCGCATGCGTCAGCTCGACGGCCGCCCGCAACGCTTCGGCATGCGCCTCGAGGCGCTCGAGGTCCGCGTCGCGCAAGGCCGCGAGCGCCTCGACGAGCGGCTCGAGCGTTCCGCCCGCCGCGTACGCCGCGAGCGCCACCTCGCGCGCGCGCTCGAGCGCCGGCAGCACGGTCGTGCGCAGCCGCTCGGCTCGCTCCCGCTCGGCCCGCAGACGCCGATACGCGCCGGCCACCTCGGAGCGGATCTGGCGCAGCGCCTGCTCCCGCAGGGCACGCGCCTCCTCGGCCGTCGCGCGCGCGCGTGCATGCAGTCCACGCCAGGAGGCTTTGCGAACTGGCAGCTCGACACCCGCCTCGAGCATCCAGCCCGGATGCCGGCCGTGCACGAGCATGGCGCCCAGCGCGACGCGCAACGACGGCACCCGACGCGCGCGGCCGAGCGCTTCGAGCGCGCCGGCCCGTTCGGCCACGAGGTCCGCCGCGGCGAGCTCGGGCCGATCGCGCGACGCACGCGCAAGCATCTCCTGCAGACTCGACGGTTCCGCGGGAAGTGGCAGCTCGGCCGGCGGCTGCAGCACGACGCTCTCGGGCCATCCGGCCAGCTCGCGCAACTGCTCGAGCGCCTCGTCGCGCCGCGCCTGCGCCCCAGCCACCTCGGCCGCGACGCGCTCGAGGTCCGCCTCGATCGCCACGAGCTGCGCATGCTCGGCGGCGCTCGCCCGCGCCGCCCTCGCATCCCGCAGCTCCCGTGACGTTCGCGCCCAGCCCGCGAGCAGCTCGGCGCGACGGGCCGCGAACCATGCCTCGACGTAGAGCAGCTCGGCTTGCTGCGCCCGCGCATGCTGCTCGAGCGCGCCTTCGATCCGCGCGGCGCGCGCCTCGAGCGTCTGCAACGCCGCGGCCGCCGATGGCGCCCCACCGAGCGGGACGTGCTGGCTCGCCATGATCATCATCTGCTCCGGGGGGGCACGGACCAGATCGGGAGCCACGCCCCAGACTCGCGCCTCGATCATCGGATCGGGCCAGACCTCCTCGGCCCAAGCCGCGGCGAGCCCCTGGCGGACGCGCGCGCGGATCCGATGGCGCAGCGGTGCCGGGTCACGCGCCCGCTCCAGTGCGAGCGCGGCGGACCGGACGACGGACGACTGCGCGTGGGCGACGCCGCCCACCGGCGTGACGGCAATCGCGAGCATCGGAAAGACGAACGGCCAGCTTCGAGCCACCGCCTGCATGCACACCTCCCGCGAACGCACACGATCGAGACGGACGGACCACGGCCCATGGGGCCGGCCGCCGTGGCCTGCGGGCGGTCAGGGCGCAGCGACCGCCCGCGCGTGCGCGCTCAGAGAAGGGCCACGCAGCGTTCGATGCGACGTTCGTCCGGGGCTCGGGCGCGGGCGCGCGCTCGCGGTGGCCTCGTCGAGGCCTCGGCCGGGTCGGGCCACGTGGCCTCGAGCGCGTGGGCGAGCCGAGGAGCCGGTGCGACGAGCCGATCGACGACGTCCCCGCCCCGTGCGCGGGGAAGCGACGCGAGGCGCTGCTCGACGCAACAGGAGCGGGCCACCGCGGGACACTCCTCTTGTGCCGGTGCCTTCGGGCAGCAGCATCGCAGCAGCGCGCGCTGCATCGGCTCGCACCAGACGAAGCGCGCCCCGCCGACCGCGGTCCCGAACAGCACGCTCGCCGCGAGCAGCACGCCGAGAACGAACCGCACCGTGAGGGATGTTGGGACGGGCGCGCGGCGCACGTCAAGGCACATGGATGCCACCAGAGCCGTTTGTCGAGCCGCGGCCGCCGATGCTATCGCCGCACCCCGGATGAACGTCGCGCAACCAGCCCCTTCGGCACGCGCCGCCGCTTCCGCGCCTCGCCGTGCGCGGGTTCGGTGCGCCGTGCTGTGCGCGCTCGCGGGGATGGCGTCGACCAGCTGCGGCGCGCCGGGGGAGCAGGGCCGCCCGCTCGTCGGCGTCGTCGAGGCGGTCGCGGGCGGAGCGCACAGTTGTGCCCGGCTCGAGGACGGATCGGTCTGGTGCTGGGGCCGCAACGCCAACGGCCAGCTCGGCGACGGAACGCAGCAGAACCGCGCGCGCCCGGTGCGCGTCGAAGGCCTGCGCGACGTCGAGCAGCTCGCCCTCGGCGACGCACACGGCTGTGCGTGGCTCGCCGATGGAACCGTCCAGTGCTGGGGCTGGAATCGCTACGGCCAGCTCGGCGACGGCACCACGACGGACCGCAGTCGCCCCGTCGCGGTCGTCGATCTGCGCGGCGTCGTCGAGATCGCCGTCGGCGACGCGCACGGCTGCGCCCGGCTCGCCGACGAAACGGTCCGGTGCTGGGGACACAACGCGTTCGGTCAGCTCGGCGACGGAACGACCGAGCACCGCCGCGAGCCCGTCGCCGTGACCGGCCTCGAGGGCGCCCGAGCCATCGCGGCGGGCCAGCGCCACAGTTGTGCGCTGTTGCGCGACGGCACCGTGGCGTGCTGGGGACGCAACGCGTCGGGCCAGCTCGGCGACGGCACCACGGCGGACCGGCCACGGCCCGCACCGGTCGTCGACCTCGACGAAGTCGTCGAGATCGACGCCGGCGAGGCGCACAACTGCGCGCGCCTGCGCGACGAGACGGTGTCCTGTTGGGGATGGAACGAGCTCGGTCAGCTCGGCGACGGCACGCACGTGGACCGCGCCAGCCCGGCGCCCGTGCCCGGCCTCGACGGCGTCGTCGAGGTGGAGCTGGGCACGGCCTTCGGTTGCGCCCGACTCGCCCAGGGCAGCGTGCTGTGCTGGGGCGACAACGCCTTCGGCCAGCTCGGGGGCGCCACGACGCATCGCAGTTCCCCACCTCAACCCGTTCCGGGGCTACGCGACGCCGTCGGGCTCGCGGCGGGCCACGCCCACGCCTGCGCGACGTCGCGCGACCGCATGCTGTACTGCTGGGGGCGCAACTGGAGCGGTCAGCTCGGCGGCGAGGGATTCACGCGGCCGTGGCCCGCCCCGGTGCTCGCGGCCGATCCGTAGAGCCGGCCTTCTCTCGCCAAAGCGATTGCACTGCGGACGTCCTCCGACAACGACGACGCAAAGCCTGGACTCCGATTCGGACTCCGACTCGGTCTCGGTCTCGGACTCGGTCTCGGTCTCGCAGTCTGTTTCCGTCCCCGACTCGGAGTCGGGCTCGCGACGTTCCCCCGTACCTGGAACCAGCCCGATCGGCACCGTCACACGAATCCGCCGCACCGGCAACCGATCCCATCGCGGTCATGACATGAGCCCCGAGCGCCACGTCACCCTGGCAACGACGACCCTCCTCCCGTCGTGCTATGCGCGACCGCTTCGACGGCGCCGCGTGCGTCGCGCTCAAACCACCGCGAGCCAGCCGGGCTCGGGCACGTCGCGACCGCGCACCACGTCGAAGTACCGCTGCTGGATGCGGTGCGTCAGCGGCCCGCGCATCCCGGCGCCGATGCGCCGGTCGTCGATCTCGACGACCGGGGTGATCTCGGCGGCCGTTCCGCACAGAAACACCTCGTCGGCCGCGTACAGCTCGTCGCGCGCGATCGCGCGCTCCTCGACCTCGATGCCCATGCGGCGCGCGAGCGTCATCACCGTGTCGCGCGTGATGCCGCCGAGAATGGCGCTGCCCGGCGGCGGGGTGAGCAGTCGCCCGCGATGCACGACGAAGATGTTCTCGCCGCTGCCCTCGCTCACCAGACCGTGCCCGTCGAGCAGGATCGCCTCCTGGTAGCCGGCGCGCAGCGCCTCACGCTTGGCGAGGATCGAGTTGACGTAGTGGCCCACGACCTTGCCCTTGGCCATGAGCTGATTGACGCCCGGCCGCTGGAACGAGCTGACCTTGGCGCGGATGCCGTCCTCGACGGCCCGCGCCCCCAGATACGCGCCCCACCGCCAGACGACGACCGCGACGCGCGTGGGGGGGCTCGCGCCCAGGCCCATGGGGCCATCGCCGAGAAAGACGATCGGGCGCACGTAACACTCGTCGAGGCGGTTGACGCGCACCGTCTCGAGGCAAGCCGAGAGCAGCGTCTCGCGGTCGTACGGCACCGGAATCGTGACGATGTGGCAGGAGGCGAGCAGCCGGTCGATGTGGTCGTGCAGGCGGAAGATGGCGCTGCGGCCGTCCTCGAGCCGGTAGCAGCGGATTCCTTCGAACGCCCCGAGCCCGTAGTGCAGCGTGTGCGTGAGCACGTGCACCGTGGCCTCGGCCCACGGCACGAGGCGACCGTCCATCCAGACCTTCTCGACGGGCTCCACCATGGCGCGCCGACCCTTAGCACGGTCCGGCGCGACGCGACCATCCGCTCCGCACCCTGGGACTGCGGTTCGTCACACGCTGCGACGTCGCGCCTCGACGGCGCATCGATGCCGCATCGCGTCAACGCGCCGCGTGCGGTCGGCGTTTGACACCGCGGGGGTGCAGCCCTAGCGTGCGCGCGGGGTCGCGATGGTCGAGGTCACGCCGCGCAAGCCCGACTGGCTCCGGGTTCGGATGCCGGGCGGCGAGCGATACGCCTGGCTCAAGGGCATGCTGCGCGATCGCGCGCTGCACACCGTCTGCGAAGAGGCGCGCTGTCCCAACGTCGGCGAGTGCTGGGGCGCGGGCACCGCGACGATCATGATCCTCGGCGACGTCTGCACGCGCGGCTGCCGCTTCTGCGCCGTGCAGTCGGGTCACCCGGGCGGCCGCGTCGACGCCGGCGAGCCCGATCGGGTGGCCGCGGCCCTCGAGGCGATGGGGCTGCGCTACGTCGTCGTGACGATGGTCGACCGCGACGACTTGCCCGACGGCGGGGCGGGACACGTCGCGCGCACGCTGCGGCGCATCCGCGAGCGCTGCCCGGAGCTGCTGCTCGAGGCCCTGGTCGGCGACTTCGCGGGGAACCGGCGCGACGTGGAAACGGTCGTGCGCGAAGGAGCGCCGGACGTGTTCGCGCACAACGTGGAGGTCGTCCCCTCGCTCCAGCGGCGGATGCGCGACGCGCGATGCTCGTGGGAGCGCTCGATCGACGTGCTGCGATGGGCGCGCGAGGCGGGCGCACGCGTCACCAAGAGCTCGCTGATGGTCGGTTGCGGTGAGCGGCCCGAGGAGGTGCTCGAGGCGATGGCTGCGTTGCGCGAGGCAGGTGTGGACGTGCTGACGGTGGGCCAGTACCTGCAGCCGACGCCCAAGCACGCCCCCGTCATGCGCTGGGTGCCACCCCACGAATTCGACCGGTGGCGCGAGCAGGGCCTCGCCATGGGCTTCGCGTACGTCGCCGCGGGTCCCCTCGTGCGAAGCTCGTATCGCGCCGCCGAGGCCTATCTCGAAGGCATGCTGCGCGCCCAGCAACCGCCGTTCGACCGCTACGGACGCGTTCACCTGAAGGTGGTGTGATGGTGCAGACCTCCTCGATCGACACGCCGCGTCGGCCCACCCCGGCGCCCGGACAGCACGACGACGACGTGGTGACGGTCATCGGACCCGATGGCCAGGCCAATCCGGCCACCGATCCGCGGCTCGGGGTCGAGATGGAGCGGCGGCTGTACACGGCGATGGTCCGCACGCGCATCGTGGACCAACAGCTCGAACGGCTGCAGCGGCAGGGACGCATCGGCTTCCACATCGGCTCGCTCGGCGAGGAGGCCTGCATCCTCGGATCGGTCGCCGCGTTCCGCGAACAGGACTGGATCTTCCCCTGCTACCGGGAATTCGGCGCGCTGCTGTGGCGCGGCATGCCGCTACAGCGCTACGTCGACAACATGTACGGCAACGCCAACGACCCGGTGAAGGGACGCCAGATGCCCGATCACTACACCGGGCGGCCGTACCGATTCGGATCGGTCAGCTCCCCCATCGGAACGCAGATCACGCAAGCGGTGGGATTCGGCTGGGCGGCACGGCTGCGGCGCGACCCGATCGCCGTGGGCGTCTATTTCGGCGACGGGGCGACGTCGAGCAACGATTTCCACACCGGGATGAACTTCGCCGGCGTGTTCCGCGCGCCCGTCGTGTTTCTGCTGCGCAACAATCGCTGGGCGATCAGCGTGCCCGTGGAACGGCAGTCGGCGAGCCGGACGTTGGCCGACAAGGGAATCGCCTACGGCGTGCGCGCCGTCCGTTGCGACGGCAACGACGCGCTCGCCACGTACGCCGTGGTCCGCGAGGCCGTCGAGCGCGCCGCCCGCGGAGAGGGTCCGACGCTCGTCGAGATGCTCACGTACCGGCTGGGCGGTCACTCGACGTCGGACGACCCACGTGCCTACCGCGCGCAAGACGAGGTGGAGGCGTGGCGGCGCACCGATCCCCTCGTCCGCATGCGGCGGCGGCTCGAGGCGCTCGGGGCGTGGAGCGAGGCCGACGAACAGCGCTGGCGCGCGGAGGTCGAGGCCGAGCTGCGCGCGTGCATCGAGACCGCGGAGCGCACGCCGCCGCCCGCGCTGTCGAGCATGTTCGACGACGTCTACGCGCAGCGGCCGTGGCACCTGCGCGAACAGGCCGAGTCGTGCGAGCGCGGTCCACGGGCACGCGCCCACGGGCACGGCGGGGGGCACTGAACCGGATCAAAGAAGCGACGGCAGCCGCAAGCGCGGGGCAGCCTCGGGCCTCGCTTCGCGCAAGCGGACGGCGCGACGGCGAGAGGAGTCGGCGATGAGCGAAATGAACCTCGTGCAGGCGATCAACGCGGCGCTGCGTCAGGAGATGCGGCGCAACCCGGACGTCGTCGTGCTCGGCGAGGACGTCGGCAAGGTCGGGGGTGTCTTCCGCGTCACGCAGGGCCTGTGGGAAGAGTTCGGCGACGAGCGCGTCATCGACACGCCGCTCGCCGAGGGCGGCATCATCGGCACGGCCATCGGCATGGCCCTCTACGGGCTGCGCCCGGTGCCCGAGATCCAGTTCGCCGACTTCATCTATCCGGCCTTCGATCAGATCGTGAGCGAGGCGGCCAAGTACCGGTACCGATCCGGCGGCGAGTACCCCTGTCCCATCACGATCCGCACGCCGGTGGGCGGAGGCATCCGCGGTGGCCATTATCACAGTCAATCGCCCGAGGCGCTGTTCATCCACACGCCGGGGCTCAAGGTCGTCTGCCCGAGCAACCCGTACGACGCCAAGGGGCTGCTCGTCTCCTCGATCCGCGACGACGATCCGGTGCTCTTCTTCGAGCCCAAGCGCGTCTATCGCGCGGTCAAGATGGAGGTGCCCGACGAGGAGTACACGATTCCCCTGGGCGTCGCGAAGATCGTGCGGCCGGGCGATCACGTCACGGTGATCGCGTGGGGCGCGATGCTCTACGAAGCGCTCGCGAGCGCGGACGAGGTGGCCGCCGAGGGCATCTCGTGCGAGGTCATCGATCTTCGCACGCTGTGGCCCGTCGACATCGACACCCTCGTGCAGAGCGTCCAGAAGACCGGGCGGTTCGTCGTCGTGCACGAGGCACCCAAGAGCTGCGGCTACGGCGCCGAGCTCGTCTCGTTGCTGACCGAGAAGTGCTTCCTGCGGCTCGAGGCGCCACCCGTCCGCGTCACGGGCTGGGACACGCCGTTCCCGTACACGCTGGAGAACGAATACCTGCCCCTGCAGCACCGCATCGTGCCGGCGTTGCGGGAGACGGCGAGGTACTGAGTCATGGCGCGTTTCGAGTTCCGCCTGCCCGACATCGGCGAGGGGGTGACCGAAGGCGAGATCGTCGCGTGGCACGTCCAGCCGGGAAGCGTGGTGCGCGAGGACGATCCGATGGTCGACGTGATGACCGACAAGGCCACGGTCACCATCGGCGCGCCGCGGGCGGGCTCGATTGCCGAGTTGCGCTACCGCGTCGGACAGGTCGCGCGCGTCGGCGAGGTGCTCGTGGTCATCGAAACGGAGGCCGGCACGACCGCCGAGGCCCCGTCGCTCGCCGCGGCGTCGGAGCAGGCCGCGGTCTCCCCTGCCACCCCGCAAGCCACGACGACGCGGGCCGAGCCCGCCGCGACCGCCGTCGGCGACATTCGCGAGTCGCTTCCGGGAACATCGTTCTTCGCGCGCCGCGGGAACGGAAAGGGGGCGGCGAGCCTGCCGACGGCCGCGAACACCGAGTATTTCGAGCCCCGCCCCCTGGCCACGCCCGCCACGCGCAAGCTCGCGAGGGATCTCGGCGTCGACTTGCGTCGCGTCAGGCCCACGGGCCCGGGCGGCCGGGTCACGCGTGACGACGTGCGCGCGGCGGCCGCGGTGGCCCCCACGGCGCTACAGACGGTGCTGTCTCCGGTGACCGCGTCCGGCCCGAGCCCGACGCTGGCCACGCATGCCGCGACGACGGCGCCGAGCGTTTCCGCAGCCGCGCGGGACGCATCCCCCCCCGCCTCGCGCGTCGAGGTGTCGGTGCCGGGCCCCGCAGCCCGCGACGAGCGCATTCCGTTCGTGGGGATCCGGCGTCGCATCGCCGAGCGGATGCAGCTCGCGCGCCGCACCGCGGCCCACTTCACGTTCGTCGAGGAGTGCGCGTGCGACCGGCTCGTCGAGCTGCGCGAGCGGCTGGCGCCGGCCGCCGCCTCGGCGGGCGTCAAGATCACCTTCCTGCCCATCATCGCCAAGGCCGTCGTGGCAGCGCTGCGACGGCACCCGATGCTCAATGCGACGCTCGACGAGGCTGCCGGCGAGATCGTGCTGCGGCGCGAGTATCACATCGGAATCGCGACGGCGACCGACGCGGGCCTGCTCGTGCCCGTCGTGCGCGATGCCGACCGGCGGTCGATCCTCGAAATTGCAATGGAAATCGAGCGGCTCGCCGAGGGCGCCCGCCGGGGAACGCTCCGTCCGCAGGACCTCGTCGGCTCGACGTTCACCATCACCTCGCTCGGCAAGCAGGGCGGGCTGTTCGCGACGCCCATTCTGAACATGCCCGAGGTCGCCATCCTCGGCGTGCATCGCATGCGCGAGCGGCCGGTCGTGCGCGACGGTCGCGTCGAAGTCGGCAAGGTCATGCTGCTGTCACTGTCCTTCGACCACCGGATCGTGGACGGCCACGTCGGCGCCGCGTTCGCCTACGAGCTCATCGACTATCTCGAGAATCCGGACCGGCTCTTCCTCGAGATGGCTTGACCGGCGCCGACACCTCGCCTCGCCACGTGTCGAGCGAATCGAGCGGTCCCCACGAGCCCCGCCCGCTGCCGCGGGGAACCCCGTGCCGCGAGCATCCAAGCTGGCCTGCACTTCTGTCCTGCCCGGTGTGCGGCGCTCCGAGTTGCCTGCAGTGCTGGCATCCCGTTCCTTCGCGCTGTTCGGCATGTATCCGGCGTGACCCCGAGTCTGCGGGACCCGCCATGCCATGGGAGCGATCGGACGCTCCGTGGTTCATGCGCCTGGTGGCGACTCTCGGAACCGTGTTCCGCCCTTCGTACTTCGCGGCGGCCATGGCCCGCTCCTCGGTGCGCCCGGCCATCCGCTTCGCGCTGCTCAGCTGGACGCTGCCCGCTGCCCTACGCGGCGTGATCCCGTACACGTTTACCCTGCGCTTCGGCGACGGCTTCCGCATCGAACCGGTCGCGACCCCGACGGGCCAGGCCATCGCCTTCGACGTGCTGCGCGCCACTGGCCTTTCCCTGCTCGTCTCGGCGGCGCACTTCGCCGCGCTCGCGCTTCCCTACGTCAGCCTGGCGCGCGCCTTCGGTTCGTCGTGGGCGCGCACGGCCGCGTGGCGCCAGATGCTGTACCGGGCGTGGCTGCTGCCGTGGACCGTACAGGGACTGACCATGCACCTGGGCGCGTGGGGGCTGAGCGCGTCGTCGCCAGCCTGGGCCTTCCGGCTCGTCGAGCTCGCCGATGCGCTGCTGCTCGTCGTGGTCCTGGTCTCGATGCGCGCGACGGCGCGCATCGCGTGCGGAGTGGGACACGCGGCCTCGCTCGCCGTGGTGTTCGTACCGGCGGCGCTGCTGCTGGTCGTCGACGGGCTGCTCGATGCCGCGCTCGCACCGTTCGTGCCGGCGCCACCCTCGCACCCCTGATCGCTTCGAGCGGAGGCATCGCTCGAGTGGCTCCGCTTTCGCTCGGCGCCGTCGGGACGGCGGGGTACGTCCCGGCATCTCGGCTCTCTTGCGCCCGTCGTCCCGCGGGGATCTCCGCATCGGGGCATGAGCCGGCGGTCGGCTGCCGTCGACGGGTCGTGCATACGAGTACGAGGTTCGACACGGCTGCGCGGGATGCGGTAGGCTTGAAGTCCATGGGGCTCTACGGCCTGCTGCTGGTCGCCGCCGTGGCCGGCGTTGCGAGCGCACAGCCGACCGCCGACGACATCGAGCGGCTTTACCAGGATGCGGATCTCGACAGCGCTTCGGCGGCATGCCGGCGCATCGACGAGGCCGAGGGCTGGACACGCCCGCGGCTCGTTGCGGCCCTCGCGACCTGCGCGCTCGTGCATTCGGCATTGCAGGAAACCGCAGAGCAAGACCTCGCCCTCGCTCGCCTCGTCGCCTTGGAGCCTTCGTATCGGTTCGACGCGCGCGCCACCCCGCAACTGGTCGCCGCCCTCGACCGAATCCGTAGTGCGCAGCGCGAACCGATCGAACTGACGGTACGTCCGGAGCTCGCTCCGCAAGGTGTTCGGCTGGTGGCGCAGGTGCGGAACGATCCGGGGCGGCTCGTTCGGCGCGTCGCGATCGCGGGGCGCGTGATGCCCTCCCGAACGTGGATGCGCTCCGAGAACGAGCCCCTGCTGCTGGTCGGTCATCGTCCGGGTGCGCAGGTGGAGTACCATGCCGTCGCGACCGGTCCGGGGGGCGTGGAGATTGCGCGCGTGGGCTCGGAGCGTGAGCCCATGACGTGGACGATCCCGGTACCCGAAGGGGACAGGCTCGCCACTCCGACTCCCGCCACGGAGCGCACGACGCACGTGGCAGCGACGCAGGAGCCCGAAGCACCGAGGCGGACGGGATTCCCATGGGGCTGGGTCGCCGTCGGGGGCGGATTGGTCGTAGCGGCAGCCATTGTGACGGTCGTCGTCATCGGAGCGACACAGGGCGGCGACACGCAGCCTCTATTGCCGACCTTGTGATGAAATGACGACGTTCGCTCGCGGCCTGACACGCTCGAACGCAACGCCGCTCCCGGTGATCCGGTGAGCCACGGCGACGCACGACGCGTGACCGGCTCGCCGCAGAGTGGTCGCGAGGCACGCAACAACCAGGAGTCCGACTCGCAGAGCGGAACGCCGCTCTTCGCGGACATCGTCGCGGGGGCACCCGTCGGCGAACGGCTCGGTCGTTACATGCTGTGTTACGAGCTGGCGACGGGAGGGATGGCGACGGTGTATCTGGGCCGGGTCGAGGGGCCGGCGGGCTTCGGGAAACTCGTGGCGCTCAAGCGGATTCTGCCCCATCTCGCCCGGGATCCTAGGTTCGTCGAGATGTTCCTCGACGAGGCGCGACTCGCGGCGCGCATCGACCATCCGAACGTGTGCAGCGTCTTCGACTTCGGAGAAACCGATGGCAGCTATTTCATCGCGATGGAGTATCTGGTCGGCGAGACGCTCGGTCGAATCCTGCGCCGACTTCGCGACCGACCCGAAATCGCCGCCGATTCCCGTTATCCCATGGTCGTCGCGCGCATCATCGCCGACGCGGCCGAAGGTCTCCACGCCGCCCACGAGCTTCGCGACGATCAGGGCCAGCTCGTCGGACTCGTTCACCGGGACGTTTCCCCGCAGAATCTCTTCGTGACATACGACGGCGCGGTCAAAGTCGTCGACTTCGGCGTCGCGCGCGCGGCGGGTCGGATCCATCAGACGAAGACGGGCACCCTCAAGGGCAAGCTCGCCTACATCGCGCCCGAGCAGCTTCAGAAGGTCCCCATCGATCGCCGTGCGGACGTCTGGTCCCTCGGCGTGGTGCTCTGGGAAGCGCTCACCCTGCGGCGTCTGTTTCGTCGAGACACCGAAATGGACACGCTCGTCGCAGTCGCCCAGCAGCGCATCGATCCGCCTTCCTCGCTCCGGCCCGGGATCCCCTCGAAGCTCGACGACGTGGTCATACGTGCCCTCGAACGCGACCGCGATCGGCGATGGCCGACGGCTCGGGCCCTCGGTCGAGAGCTTCAGCAGTTCCTCGTCTCGTCCGGCGCCGTCGTTGGACCGGCCGAGGTTTCCGAGTGGATGGCCCAGCTCTTCCCGGACGAGCGCGCGCGCCGCATGGAGCTGGTCCGAGCGGCCAAGACGTACGTCCCTCCAGCCGATCCGACGGTGGTCACGCCGGCTCCGTCCTCCGAGTCCGTCTCGATGGTCGTCGGCCGCCAACCCGATCGCGCACGACGACTGCGGATGTTGCTCGGGGCCGCGTTGGGTGTCGCGCTCCTCGGTGGCGCCGGGGCGGCCATCGTACTCGGGCGATCCTCGAGCGAGCCACGATCGGAAGCGGCGACCAGTGGCGGAGGACCAGCCTCTGCGACGCCCGCCCCTGCGGCTCTGGGCGACACGACCACCGGCCCGAGCGCCGACGACGAGCGCGCGCACGGCTCCCCATCGCGCGCCTCGTCCGAGCAATCCCAGCCCACATCGAGCGAACCTGCGCCAACGCCCGCTCCGCGTGGTGATGATGGCAGCGAGCAGGAGTCGGCGGGCGACTCATCCCCGGGCGAATCCCCCGAGAGCCGGCAACCGTCCTCTTCGTCCGAGGAGCCGACCGCCTCGTCGAGCGCACGAGACCAACGCCCCTCGACCAAGACCAGCCGTGGAGCGGCGCCGCGCCGGCCCGGCGCGCAAGGATCTCGTCAACCCGAAGCGTCGAGACGAGAAGAGACGGCGACCGGAGTCGTCAACATCGTCGTGCTCAACGGCTGGGCCGACATCTACGTTCGCGGTCGCCTCATGGGGCGAACGCCGGCGCGGCTCACACTTCCGGTCGGACCCACCACCGTCGAGCTGCGTCCGTTCGGGTCGGGCCCCGCCTTGCGACGACAAGTCGTGGTCTCCGAGGAGGAACCGGCGCGCATCGCGGTTGAACTGTCCGCGCGTTGACGACCACACGGGCACCGCTGCATCCGCCGGTCGGCGCGCCACGAGCGGCGACGGGCATCGACGTGGAAGGAGTTCTTCTCGTTCGAATCGTAATCGGGTGAAGCCGACTCCCGTGCGCGAGCGACTGCGGCGATACGAGTGCTTCAACGCGGCTGCCAGCCCACGGGCGGGTCGACCGGGCCCGCCACGTCGAAGGGGGCAGAAGCGAATCGGTGACGGCCACTGCAATCGGTGACGAGGACCCGGTAGACGCCAGGCGGAGCCGGAGCGCACGAGGGGCACGTGGAACATGGCTCCGCAGCCAGACGCCCCTGCCACGGCGGAGAGAAGAGAGCGGCGCCCGCCGCGAGTGCAAGACACGGCTCGACAGGTTGCAGGCACGAACGGCGTAGCTGCAGCCGCACGTCCTCCACCGTCACGAAGCGACCCTGCTCTTCGCGCTCGACCTCGAAGGGGGCCGCGACATGCGCGAGCTCGACGCCGTGATTCTCGACGATGGCGACCCAACCTTCCACCGATGCCTCGACGCGCACGCGTAAGTCGGGAGCTGCAGTCGAGCTCGGACGTGGAGCCGCTGCTGGGTCACCCGACGAAGTGGGGCCTGTCGCCGCTGACCTTGCCGGCGCCGGCGCGGACCCTCGCTCCGCCGACGTTTCGGCCGGAGGGGACCGCGTGCCCTCGCGAGCTTCCGGTCCACTGCACGCGCCGAGGAGAAGTGCTGCAACGAGGATCACGGACACGATGTCGGCGCAACGATGCCATGAAACGATCCGAGGCGGGTTCGTCGGAGGACGACCACCGCCACCTCGAACGACTGACTCCGTCCCGCGAAGCGAAGCGCCGCGAGCGTCGCGTCACGACGACGATCGATCGCTTCGTCGGCACGCGCCCCCTCGCGTCGATGGCTGGAACCATGGACGAGTCTCTCGAGGTCGCATCGCGGTCCGTGCCCAAAGCGAAATCGGAGCCCGATTCCGGGACCGAGCCTGGATCCGAGACCGAGCCCGAGTCCGAGCCCGAGTCCGAGCCCGAGCTCCGAGCCAAAGTCCAAGCCCGAGGCCAGTCCCGCACCGTTGACGACTCGGGGAACGCGTGCTCGCCTCGCGACCGTGCGACGTCGCGCGCTGCTCGCGTGGTTCGACCGCCACGCACGTCCGCTGCCGTGGCGGCGGACGCGCGACCCCTATCGCATCTGGGTGAGCGAGATCATGCTGCAGCAGACGCGCGCCGAGACCGTCGTGCCGTACTACGCACGCTTCTTGGCCCGATTCCCCACGCTGCGCGCGCTCGCGGAAGCGGACGAGGACGCGGTGCTCGCGCTCTGGAGCGGTCTCGGATACTACCGGCGCGCCCGGCTGCTGCATGCGGCGGCGCGCCACTGCGTCGAGCACCACGGAGGCCGCGTACCGCGCGATCGCGCCGCGCGGCTCGCCTTGCCGGGAGTGGGCGCGTACACCGCGGGCGCGATCGGCTCCATCGCGTTCGGCCTTCCCGAGCCCGTGCTCGACGGCAACGTCGCGCGCGTGCTTTGCCGTCTCTACGGCATCGATACACCGCTCGAGGCAGCGCATACGCGCACGCGGCTGTGGGCGCTCGCCGAGGCCTTCGCGGATGGGCCGCGGCCCGGAGATGCGAACCAGGCCCTCATGGAGCTCGGGGCCGTCCTGTGCACGCCGCGAGCGCCCCGCTGCACCGCCTGCCCGTTGCGGCCCGACTGCGTCGCCCACCGCGACGGCGATCCCGAACGCCTGCCGCGGCGCGCACCTCGAGCCCCCGTGCGCCCTCTGCCCCTTGCGGCCGTCGTCGTCCTGCGCGGCGATCGCGTGGCGCTCGTCCGCGGTACGGACGGCATGTTCGGTGGCCTGTGGAACGTGCCGATGGCTCCGGGCACGGGCCGCCGGACTGCCAAAGCGGCTCTGAAGCAAGCCGGGCTCGGCCACGTGCGGCTCGCCCTGCGTCCGGTCGCTCGCCTCGAGCACGTGCTGACTCACCGGCGGCTCCAAGTCACGGTCTGGGCGGGGACGAGTGAACCGTCACGACGCACGAGCGCCGTTCGTTGGGTGCGCGTCGGCAGCTCCCCATCCGTGGGGACGTCCAGCTTGACCCGGCGAATCATCGCCGCAGCGGGGCATTCGCCCACGGCACGCGAGACGGGCCCCGTGCATGCTAAGAGCCGGTCAGGCCATGCTCGATCTGCGCTGGGTTCTCGACCATCTCGAGGAAGCGCGCACGCAGCTCGCGCGTCGCGGAGCGGAGGCCACCGCACGGCTCGATCGCATCGCGGAGCTGGGCGCGCGCCGCCGCTCCGTCCTCGTCGAGCTCGAGTCGCTGCGCGCACGCCGCAACGACGTAAGCGCGGCGCTCGCGAACGCCGACAAGCAGTCCGAGGCGTTCGCCCAGGCGCGCGCGGACATGCGACGGCTCGGCGAGCGGATCGCGGAGCTCGAGGCCCAGGCGCGGCAGGTCGAAGCGGACGTCGAGGACGAGCTGTTGCGCGTGCCCAACCTCCTCGATCCGTCCGTTCCCGACGGACGCGACGCGCAGGGCAATCCGGTCGTGCGCAGCTGGGGCGAGCGCCCGGCATTCGGCTTCGCGCCGCGCGATCACGTCGAACTGGGCACGCGCCTGGGCATCCTCGATTTCGAGCGCGCCGCCAAGATCAGCGGCGCGCGGTTCGTGGTGCTGCGCGGGGCGGGAGCGCGCCTGGAGCGAGCGCTCATCCAGTTCATGCTCGATCTGCACGCCGACGAGCACGGCTACACGGAGATCTGGCCCCCCGTGCTCGTGCGCGACGAGGCGATGCGCGGGACGGGCCAGCTGCCGAAATTCGCCGCCGACGCCTTCCGCATCGCGCCGTTCACGCAGGGCGAGCAGACCGACGAGCGTACGCTGTACCTGGTTCCGACGGCGGAAGTACCGGTGACCAACCTGCACGCCGATGAAATCCTCGACGCCGATCGGCTGCCGCTCGCCTACGTCGCGTACACGCCCTGCTTCCGCAGCGAAGCGGGCGCGGCGGGCCGCGACACGCGCGGCATGATCCGCCAGCACCAGTTCGACAAGGTCGAGCTCGTCCGCTTCTGCCGCCCGGAGGACGGGCCGGCGGAGCTCGAGCGCCTGACGGGACATGCCGAACGCGTGCTTCAGCGGCTCGGTTTGCCTTACCGAGTGGTGTTGCTGTGCGCCGGGGACACGGGGTTCGCGAGCCGCAAGACCTACGACCTCGAGGTGTGGCTACCCGGCCAGGGCGAGTACCGCGAGATCAGCTCCTGCTCGTGGTTCGGCGATTTTCAGGCTCGCAGAGCCCGGATCCGCTTTCGACGCGCGCGCGGTGCCAGGCCCGAGCTCGCGCACACGCTCAACGGCTCGGGCCTCGCCGTCGGCCGCACCCTCATCGCAATCCTCGAGAATCATCAGCAATCCGACGGCTCCGTGCTCGTCCCCGAGGCGCTGCGTCCTTATCTCGGAGGCATGGAGCGATTGCCCGTCGCGTCCTGAGCCCGAAGCGGGTGGCGGGAGTCGTTCGCGCACCTGCTTACCGCTCCTCCGTCCCGCTGCGCCCGGCCGCCGGCGACGTCGCGCCGGTGGCCGAGGGCGCGGACTCGGGATCCGGCGGAACGGCGAACGTGAGCAGGCGGTCGGCCGCGAGCCGCGTCAGGGCGTCCGGTGGGCCCGCAACCAGCACCACCCATGGCGGATCGGCGGCCACGAATGCGACGCGCACCTCGACGCCACGCGACCAGAGAAGTGCGTTGACAAGCCCGACCGCCGTGCCCGCGTCGTACCCATCTCCGGCGCGGAAGCGCACCGCCTCGCGCGCTCCTCGCGTATGCGCGACGAGCAGCCCCGCCGAACGCCCGTCCTCCGGGGCATCGAGCCGCTCCTCGTAGACGACGTCGTCGAGATGCGGGCGCACGAGCCAGCTCGCGGCCCTCGCCACCGTGGCGTGGCCGTCCGGCAGCGGGTCGCCGTCGACGTACCCCCAGGCCCGCCCCCACGCAAACATCCAGTCGAGTGCCGTCCACGTCTCGATCGCGGGCGGCATCGCGAGGCCGTCGTCGGGCGGCGTACCGGGCAGCAGCCCCTCCGTCGCGAGACGCGTCGCCATCGATTCGCGCCCGCGCGTGGCGCTCAGCGCGGAGACGACGTCTCGCAGATCCCCCATGCCGAGCGGCTCGGACCGCAAGACGAGCGCCGCGTTGACGGCGACGGGCAGCGAGAGCGCGGCCGCCGCACGCAAACAGCGGGCACGCATCGAGGCCTCGCGGTTCCCGTCGCTCGCGCAGCGGACGAGCGCCCGCGTCAGCCGCGAAGCGTCGAACGAAGGCGAGCTCGCCGTCACGAGCGCCACCGGATCGACGTCCGGCGCGGCGAGCGCCTCGTCGGGATCGTCGGGAATCTCCGCGGGAAGTCGCGCGAGGCGCTCGTCGAGGTCGTCCGGCGCGTCGCGCTGCGGCAGTTGCTCGGGGCGGACGAGCCCGATGCACCGATCGACGAGAGACCAGGCGAGCGCGCGGACCACGGCCGACCGCGTGGCATCGCGCAGCGCGTGCCGTACCCACCCGCAGACCCGATCGGCCGCGCACCCGTCGAAGTAGCCCGCATAGGCGCGAAGCACGTCGTCGAGCACGACGCCGCGCACCGACGCCGCAGCCACCATAGCCTGCTCGAGCTCGGCGCGACGGCTCGGGTCTCCGAAGCAGATCGCGTCGGCCGTGGCCGGATCGACCACCGCCCACATCGAGGCGTCGTCGCCTTGCCACTCGAACTGGTCGATCCGGTCGGGGATCGGCACGCGCTCGGGCGGCGGACCGTCCGCGCGCACGATGCCCAGCGCAGCCACGGGCATCGCACCGGTGACGTCGTCCTCCGGCTCGCCCACCTGCGGGGGCTCGGGGAGCCCGAGCGCCGGCGTTTCCGGCGGCTCACACTGACGACCGATCAGGATTGCCGCCACGAAGAGCGCCGCGAGGGCGGCGAGGAGCGCCACGCCGCCCACGACGAGCGGGGGAGCGAGGCCGGACCGGTCCACGCGCGCCGATGCTACAACGCGCGCGTCTGGATCCCCACGTCGAATCGCACGTTCCCCTCGCTCCGCTGACGACGCTCGAGCTCGGCGGACGGGCCCGATGGTACGTGCGGGCGCGGACCGAGGCGGAGCTGCTCGATGCCGTGGCCCTCGCACGCGCGAAACGCTGGCCCCTGTTCGTGCTCGGCGGTGGCAGCAACGTCGTGGTACCGGACGGCGGCATCGACGGGCTGGTCTTGCACATCGAGACGCGCGGCCGACGCGCGGAGGCACGCGGCGACGAGGTGCGCGTGACGCTCGCGGCGGGCGAGCCGTGGGACGCGTTCGTGGCCGACGCCGTCGCCCGCGGCTGGGCGGGCGTCGAGTGCTTGTCCGGCATTCCCGGGCAGGTCGGCGCGACGCCCATCCAGAACGTCGGCGCCTACGGTCAGCAGGTCGGTGACGTGCTGCGCGCGGTGCGCGTGCTCGAGACGGCGAGCGGCCGGGTGCTCGAGCTCGCTCCACACGACTGTGATCTGGACTACAGAACCAGTGTTTTCCGGCGCGCGCCCGGCCGTCACGTCGTCCTCTCGGTCACGCTCGCGTTGCGGCGCGGGCCGCCCGCTCCGATCCGCTACGACGAGTTGCAACGCGCATTGCCCACCGACCGCGTGCCGACGCTCGGCGAGGTGCGCGCCGCGGTGCTCGCCCTGCGTCGCGCCAAGTCGATGGTCCTCGATCCGGACGACCCCAACCGGCGCAGCGTCGGATCGTTCTTCGTCAACCCGACGGTCGACCGCGCGACGGCCGACGCGCTCGTGCATCGCGCGCTCGCCGACGGGCTCGTCGATCGTCCGGAGGCCGTCCCATGCTGGCCGCAACCCGATGGGCGGGTGCGCCTCGCCGCCGCCTGGCTCGTGGAACGCGCGGGCTACCCCAAGGGCTCGCGGCGTGGACCGGTCGGCGTCTCGACGCGTCATGCGCTCGCGCTCGTTCACCACGGCGGCGGCAGCGCCCGCGAGCTCCTTGCCCTCGCCGACGAGATCGCGGTAGCCGTCGAGCGCCGCTTCGGCATTCGGCTCGAGCGCGAGCCCGTCGTCGCTCGGCCCATTCCGATCTGACGACGGCGCTCGCGCTCCACGGTGTATACGGGTTTGCGTGTTCCCGCTTCCGTCGAGGTGGTCAGGGACGCTCGACGCCTTCGATGGGACTCCCAGCAGGGAGCACGCGCACGAGCGCGCGCGCTCGCAGGCTCCCAACGCGCGCCGTGACGAACGTCGTGCCCTCCGCACGACCCTCGAGATGGGCGGCGTCCGACCCACGCCACTCCGAAAATCCGGGCCGCTCGCCCGGCGTGCCGCCCGTGCCGATTGCGATGAGACCCGCGATCAAGTCGACGAACGGCGGGAGCCGGAACAAGGCGGTTCGGTCGTCCGACAGGGACCAGTCCACGACATCGGCGGCGAGCAGATGCCGGCCCGAAGCGTCCCTCACCACGGCTTGCAACGAGCGACCGAGGTCGGTGGCCACCTCGAATGGGACGTGCTCGTCCACGATCTTGCCGGCCTCGTCCGCGATCCGCAGCGACGCCGGCTCGGCGACGCGCAGCACGACCGTGTCGAACGTCCGGCCTGCACGCTGAACGATCAGACGGGCGGAGCCGACCCGAAGCGCCTGCACGGTCACCCTCCACGACGACAGGTCGCGATCGTCGTCGGGGCCGAGGGGATGGGCCTCGAGGACCCGCAACACGGTCGGATCGCTCGACGCGAAGTCGACCTCCTCGGGCGCGCCGAAGTCCACCGCGATCGACTCGTGCACGCCCACCGCGAGCGGTCGGTCCAGAGCGCACCCGAACATGCACCCAGCCGAGGCCGTCGCGCTGAACCAGGCCCGCTCTCGCTCGCCCTCGGTCCACTCACCGAGCAGCGGTCCACCACCGCCCAGCGGACCGCACCCGGCAGCTGCCATGGCAGCAAGCACGCTCGTGATGATTCCGAAAACAAACTGTGCCACCGATCCCTTCATGATTGCCTCCATGTGCCACAAGGGATCAGCACAACTAGTGCCAACTGTCCCCAGTCAGGTCGATGTCGATTTCTTCATTTGTTTCAATAACACGTATGGAAAGCGTAGTTGCCTTTCCGTGCCATTCGTGTGCCAAAGCGGCACAGGAAGGCAACCGCGTACTCAAATCCAGCGTCCATCTGAGCCAAGGCAGCTTGTGCCTTGAAACCCATTCCAGGTTCGTTGATGGTGGTTCGACCTCGGTTTCGGGCTAGCAGTCCGGGTCGGGGTTGAATTCAGGCTCGGACTCGGGCTCGGTCTCTCCCGTATCGGGCTCGCATCAGCCCGCCGAACCGTAGAGCTTCTCGGCCATCCGATAGGCAGACTGCTCGAGCCGCTGGACCGCCTCGCGGATCGCGATGGCGTCCTCCGCCCCGTCGAGCAGGGCCCGCAGCGCGGCGATGTCGGCGCGCACGGCGGCCACGAGGTCGGCGGGCACCGCGTCGCCCACCTCGTCGCACGCCTTCTCGCTCGTGTAGATGAGCCCCGTGGCGGCATTACGCAGCTCGGCGAGCTCCTTGCGCTTCTCGTCGGCCGCCTTGTAGCGCTCCGCCTCCTGCACGAGTCGGTCGACCTGTTCCTTGGTCAGCCCGCTCGAAGCGACGATCCGAACGCTCTGCGCGCGGCCCGTGCCGAGATCCTTGGCCGACACGTTGACGATGCCGTCGGCGTCGATCTCGAAGGTGACCTCGATCTGCGGCACGCCCCGCGGCGCGGGCGGAATCGGCGCCAGCTCGAACCGCGCCAGCGTCTTGTTGTCCGCCGCCATCTGCCGCTCGCCTTGCAGCACGTGGATCGGTACGAACGGCTGGTTGTCGACGCTCGTCGTGAACACTTCGCTCGCCCGCGTCGGAATCGTCGTGTTGCGCGGCACGAGCACGTGGAAGACGCCGCCCCCCGTCTCGACGCCGAGCGAGAGCGGCGTCACGTCGAGCAGGAGGACCTCGCCGAGCTGTCCGGCGAGCGCCGCGGCCTGGATTGCCGCACCGATCGCCACCACCTCGTCGGGATTGACCCCCTTGTGCGGACTCTTGCCGAAGAACTCGGAGACGCGCCGCTGCACGAGCGGCATGCGCGTCATCCCGCCCACGAGGATGACTTCGTCGACGGCGCGCGGCCCCGCTCGGGCGCGCCCCCGACGGCAGGGCTCGAGCGTGCGATCGACGAGGTCCGAGACCAGCGTCTCGAGCTCGCTGCGGCGGAGCGTGCGCATCAGGTGCTTCGGCCCGCTCGCGTCGGCGGCGATGAACGGCAGGTTGATTTCGGTCTCCAGGGAGCTGCTCAGCTCGTGCTTGGCACGCTCGGCCTGTTCCTTGATGCGCTGGAGGGCGGCGCGATCCGTCCGCAAGTCGATGCCGGTTTCCTTCTGAAAACCGGTGACCAGATGCTCGACGATCGCGTTGTCGAAATCCTCTCCGCCCAGATACGTGTCGCCGGCCGTCGAGCGCACCTGGAAGACGCCGCCGGCGATCTGCAGGATCGAGATGTCGAACGTCCCGCCGCCCAAGTCGTAGACCGCGACGGTACGCTGGCCCTCCTTCTTGTCGAAGCCGTACGCGATGGCGGCCGCCGTCGGCTCGTTGATGATGCGGCGTACTTCGAGCCCCGCGATGCGACCGGCGTCGCGCGTCGCCTGCCGCTGCGCGTCGTCGAAGTAGGCCGGAACCGTGACGACGGCCTCGGTGACGGGCTCACCGAGGTAAGCCTCGGCCGTCTCGCGCATCTTCTCGAGAATCGCCGCGCTCACTTCCTGAGGAGAAACCTCGCGCCCCGCGACGTGGACCCAGGCATCGCCGTTGAGCGCCGGCACGACGCGATAGGGCACGAGCGAGGCGTGACGCCGCGCCTCGGGCGAGTCGGCCTTGCGACCGATCAGACGCTTGATCGCGAAGACGGTGTTCTCCGCGTTCGTGATCGCCTGACGCCGCGCGACCGCTCCGACTTTGCGGCTTCCATCGGGTGCGTAGGCGACGACCGACGGCGTGGTCCGGCTGCCCTCGGCGTTCGGAATGACGACGGGACCCGAGCGATCGACGAACGCGACGCAGGAGTTCGTCGTCCCCAGGTCGATCCCGATGACCTTGCCCACGGCCTCAGTTCACCTGGGTCGGAGGATCACCGCCCGCGGCGGCGTCCTCGCCCCGCGGCCCATCCGTCGCCCGCCGCGGCCGCGCGACGACGACCCGCGCAGCTCGCAGCAGTCGCCCACCGAACTGGTAGCCCGCCTCGATTTCGGCGAGCACGGTGCCCGGCGGCTGCTCGTCCGTCTCGACCTGCTGCAGCGCGTCGTGCATCGCCGGATCGAAACGCTCGCCGACCGCCCGGACCCGCACCAAACCGAGCCCGCGAGCTGTTTCCTCGAACATCCGCAACACCATCTGGACTCCCTCGGCAACGGCCCGCGCGTCGGGCGCGGTCCGAGCCGCCTCGACGGCGCGCTCCAGATTGTCGATCACGGGCAGAATCTGCCGCAGCACCTCCTCCGACCCGCGTCGCTCGGCTTCCTCGAGATCGCGACGCGTGCGCTTTCGAAAATTGTCGAAATCGGCGCTCGTCCGCAGCAACTGGTCTCGTAGCCGGTCGCGCTCGGCCGTCAGCTCCGCGACGAGATCGGACGCAGTCGAGTGCGCCGCGTCTCGCTCGGCGTTGGGGTCCGAGGCGCCGGCCGACGTCGATGCGGGCTGAGCCGACGTCGCGGATTCGCCCACCGGTTGCTCCGCTTGCGGAGCCACGCTTCCTTCGGTCGGTTCGCTCATCGGGCCCGCCAAGATAGCACGCGTGAGATGGGCTCGAGCCATGGCCGGTGCCCGGCGATGTGCGAAGCGGACTTCGTGCGCGCTTCGAGGCCAGGCTCCCCGCCCGAGCCCGAGGCCGATGCCCGAGGCCGACGCGGAGACCGAGGCCGAAGCGGAGCCCGAGTCCGAGCCCGAGACCGCGTTGGAACCGCCTTCGACCAACCTGACTGCCGCCGTCAGTCGTACCGCTCGGTGTGGATGCGCTTTCTGTCCCATCCGAGGCGCTCTTTCGAAATGCGCCGGATCTCGTCGACCATGCGGGACAGGCCGGCGGCGTAGACGTGCGCACCGGCAAGCTCGGCGGCGATCGGCTCGTACCACACGGTGACGTGGCCGCGGAGCCCCGTCCATGACTCCGAGGGCCGCGAGAGCGTCGGAATGAACCGGAACCGGGGCCAGCGCGCGGCCAGCGCCTCCCATTCGGCCCGGTAGAGCAGATCGTCTTCGGTGCGGCAGCCGAACAGCAGGACCAGCGGCGGTCCGTCCCCCCCGCGCCGCGCTTCGTCCTGGATCATCGCGCGCAGCGGCGTGACGCCCGTCCCGGTGCCGACGAAGATCGCCGGCGCGGCGCGCTGGGCCTCGGTTCGCGTGAAGACGCCGAACGGGCCGTCCATCTCGATCTCGGCGCCGATGGGCAGCGCGTGCAACGCCTCGCTGGCCGGGCCCCCGAGCACGCGCGTGACGGCGATCTCGATGCGGTCGGCCACCGCGGGATCGGGCGCACGCGCGATCGAGTAGCTTCGACGAATCGGTGTCCCCTCGTGCAGCGGATACAGATTGACCCACTGGCCCGCCTCGTAGACGACCGGGGAGCCGTCGCGCGTTCGCAGCTCGAGCGAGCGGACGCGCGGACTGAGTGCCCGTGCGTCGACGAGGACGAGCGTGCGGCGCGATCGGCTCGCCTCGGTCACGCGCCCCGCTGTACCGGTGTCCGGCGCGACGGCAACCCGAACCGGCCGGCGGGCCCTTCGGCGCCTTCGCGATGCCGTTCGTTGCATCCGTACTACAGTGGCGGAAAGGAGTCCGCATGAGCGCCGACCTGCCCACGCTCGGATCGCTGTTGCTCGGGCTGTGCCTCGTTTGCGCGGGCTGGAGCGTGGCGGCCGGCATCGCGGCGGGTCGCGGCAGGCCGCACCTGTTGCCCGCTGCGCGTGCGGCGCAGATGGCGACGACAGCGCTGCTGCTGGCCGCCGTCTGCGTGCTCGCATTCGCGTTCCTCACGCACGACTTCCGCATCCGCTATGTCGCCCGCTACAGCGACCGATCGATGTCGCCGCTGTACCTGCTGGCGGCGTTGTGGGGTGGACAGGACGGCTCGCTGCTGTGGTGGACGTTCCTCGTCGGTGCCTGGGGTAGCGCGGCCCTGCTCGCACTTCGCGATCGCCTCGCGACGCTACAGCCCTGGATCGCGGCGACGCTGGGCGCGGTCAAGGGGTTCTTCCTCGTCCTGATGCTGTTCGCCGCCAACCCGTTCTCCGTGACCGCGGGCGCGGTGCCGCCGGACGGCGAGGGGCTCAACCCCCTGCTGCAGAACTACTGGATGCTCGTGCACCCGCCGGCGCTCTACCTCGGGTTCACGGGCTGGACGGTGCCGTTCGCGTTCGGCGTGGCCGCGCTCGTCTCGGGGCAAGTCGGCAACGAGTGGCTCGCCGCGGCGCGACGATGGTGGATGGCTGCCTGGCTCGCGCTGTCCATCGGGCTGCTGCTCGGCATGATTTGGTCGTACGAGGAGCTCGGCTGGGGCGGTTACTGGGCCTGGGACCCCGTCGAGAACGCCTCGTTCATGCCGTGGCTGACGGCGACCGCGTTCCTGCACTCGGTCGTGATCCAGGAACGCTATGGGATGATGCGCGTCTGGAACGTCTTCCTGCTGTTCCTGACGTACCTGCTGACCATTTTCGGCACGTTCCTGACCCGTTCGGGGCTCATCGCGTCGGTGCACTCCTTCGCGCGCAGCGATCTCGGCATCTACTTCGTCGTCTTCATGATCCTGCTGCTCGTGGGCTGTGGGGCGCTGCTCGTCTGGCGTCTGCCGCTGTTGCGCGCGCGTCATCGCTTCGAGTCGCTGCTGTCGCGCGAGTTCGCGTTCCTGTTCAACAACTGGATCCTGCTCGCGATGATGCTCGCCGTGCTCGCGCTCACGACGTTGCCGCTGCTCTCGGAGTGGTTGCGCGGCGAGACGGTCACCGTCGGGCCACCTGTCTACAACTACTGGATGGTCCCGTTCGGGCTCGTGTTGCTGTTCCTGACCGGCTACGGGCCCATCGTGAGCTGGCGCAAGGCCACCGGGCGGCACCTGGTGCGGGCGCTCGCCGTGCCCGTGGGCGTCGCGACGGGCGTCGGCGTGCTGCACGGGACGCTGGGACCGTCGCTGGGTTTCCCGCCGCTCGTGCGGTCCGAGAGCATCTACGAGACGGCCACGGGCGAGGTGCTCGCAGCCCTGTACGCAGTGGCTCCCGTGGCGGCGAGCACGCTCGTCGCGTTCGTGCTCGCCGCCGTCGTCCAGGAGTTCGTGCGCGGCGTGCGCGCGCGCATGCGCACGCACGCCGAGGGGCCGCTCGCGGCGCTCGCCGGGCTGCTGGGCCGCGCGCGCCGGCGCTACGGCGGATACGTCGTGCACGCGGGCATCGCGCTCATGTACCTGGGCTTCACGGGCGCGGCCTACGACGTCGAGCGCGAGCGCGCGCTGCCGCCGGGCGGGAGCGTGCAGGTGGGTCGCACCCACGGACCGTCGCACGAGCTGCGCTACGAGCGGCCGCGGATGGAGCGCGACCCGAACAAGCGCGCGCTGTACGCCGATCTGGTCCTCGAGCGCGACGGCCAGGCGGCCGACCGCCTTTCGCCCGCGAAGTTCATTTACCGGACGCACCCGCAGATGCCGACCACCGAGGTCGCCGTACGCAGCCGACCCCTCGAGGATCTCTACGTCATCATGAGCACGGTCGACCCGCAGAGCCGCATCGCCACGTTCCGCGTACTGGTCCGGCCCCTCGTCTTCTGGATCTGGGTAGGCGGCGCGCTGCTCGTGCTCGGAACGGTCATCGCGGTCTGGCCCTCGGCACGCGAGCTGCTCGAAACACGGACGGCCGCGCGTGCTCCCGGCTCGCCCGCGGGCAGGCTCGTCGCCACGCGCGCGGGACTCGCGCTGCTCGGGCTGGGCGTCGTCGCGACCCTGCTCGGTGTCGTCGTGGCCACCGCGCGCGCCCAGGATTCGAGCAGCCTGCACGCGGGCACCGTCGAGATCCGCGACCCGCAGGAGCGCCGACTCTTCGAACGGCTGCTGTGCATGTGCGGCGAATGCGCGCGGCTCTCGCTGGCCACCTGTGGCTGTTCGTGGGCCGAGGAGGCGCGCGCCGAGGTCCGCGCGCGCATGGCGGCGGGTGCGAGCGCCGAGGAAATCGAGGCCGACTACCGCGCGCGTTACGGAGCGGCGGCCATCGCGATCCCGCCCGACGAGGGGCTCGGGCGCGCCGCGTGGGCCATTCCGGTCGGTGCGGGGCTGCTCGCCGCCGCCGGCATCGTGTGGCTCGGGCTGCGCTGGCGCCGACGCGGCCGCGGCGCGGAGGGTGCGGCGCAAGAAACGCAACCGGCCCCGGACGCGGCGGCTCGCGCACGCTCGGACGCCGAGTACGACGCGCGCATCGACGAGGAGCTGCGGCGGCTGGAGGGCTCGTGATCGAGCAGGTGCTCGCCTGGACGACGGCGATCGGTGCCGGCCTCGCGCTCGGAGCGGGGCTCTACGCGCTGTGGCGGAGCCTACACGTGGTGGCCACGGCTGGGCTCGACGTCGCCGCCGCGACGAGCACGGCGTTCCGGCAGCGGCGCGCGCGCTGGCTCGAGGAGAAGGACGCCGTCCTGCGCGAGTTGCGCGACCTCGATCTCGACCGCGAGCTCGGCAAGCTCTCGGAAGCCGACCACGCGGCGCTGTCGGCGAAGCTGCGGGCGCGCGCGCGCGAGCTGATCCGGCTGCTCGACGAGGACGTCGGTCCGTACCGAGCGCGGGCCGAGGCGCTCGTCGCCCAGGCGCGGGCGCGTGCGCAGCAACAGGCGAAGGACCCCGTTTCCTCAGCCAGCGCGCAAGCGCCTCCGTCGCGACCCGAAACCGAGGCGACGAGCGGCACCACCGCCCCGGACGGCGTCCGCGACGAGGACCTGCAAGCCGCGCCCGCACAGACCGGCCGCCCGTGCTCGACGTGCGGTGCACGCAACGATGCCGACGCGCTCTTCTGCAAGAAATGCGGCGCGCGCCTCGTCGCGAGCTCCGCGTTGCTTCTGCTCGCCGTCCTCGGCTCGCTTCTCGCGGCGGATCGCGCGCTCGCGCAGCCGACCGTCGCCCGCGACGGAGGGGATGGCGCCGCGAGCGGCGAGCGGACCGCGGATCCCGCGCTCGAGTCCCTGCCACCGGGCCATCCGCCCATCGAACCCCGCGGACCGGGAGATCTGGTGGCCCGCGCGCAGCGCGAGCAGCAGACGGCCACGGCGCCCCCCCCCCCCGACGACCGCGTCCATCGCATTCTGACCGGCCGCGCCCCGCCGCTCGTCCGCTCCGAAGCAGATTCCTCGGTGCCCGTGGGCAGCATCCGCGTCCACGTCGTGGACGAGGCCGGAGCCGCCGTGGCAGGGGCCACCGTCGAGCTTCGCATCGGGCGCGAGGGAGCGCCCGACGAGCGGCGCGAGACGCGCACCGATACGGAAGGCCGAGTCGTCTTCGAGGGGCTGACCGTGGGGCAGGGTCGGCTCTATCGCGTGGCGGTCCCGCACGGCGGCGCCGTCTACGGCACCGGTCCGTTCCACCTCGCGCTCGACCGGGGTCAGCAGGTGACGGTCACGCGACTGGAGACGACGCGCGACGATCGGCAGGTCGTCGTGCTGTGGCTCGGCACGTTCGTCGAGCTGCGCGACGAACGCGTGCACGTCGTGCAGCGCGCGCAGATCGCCAACGTGGGCGCGCGCACGTTCGTGCTGCCGGGCGACGGGCTGCGCGTCGCGCTGCCCGAAGGCTTCCTCGCGTTCCAGTCCGAGGAGATCGAGGGCGACTTGCGCCTGAGCGGCGACGAGAACGGGTTCCGAGTCCGTGGCTCGCTCCCGCCGGGCGTGCACGTGCTGACCTGGGCGTACGACCTGCCCATCGACGGCGATCGCGTGGACATGTTCCTCGCGCTGCCCATGCGGACCTGGCAGATCGAGCTGCGCGTGCAGGCGCCGCCGGGCCTGCGCGTCGAAGTCGACGGGATGCCCCCGCCCGAGCTCGTCGAGCAGGACGGCAGCCGCCTGCTGGTCACCGCCGTCGAGCGGCCCCCGGACGCGCCGCCCACCGAACGGATAGGCATCCGGATCCGCGGCATCCCAGGGCCCGGTCCCGTCCGCTGGATCGCCGTCGTTCTCGCCTCGGCGCTGGTTCTGGGCGCGCTGGTGCTCGCGCTGCGGCCAGCACCGGCACCGTCCCACGCGACCCCCGACGTCGACCGACGGGCCGAGATCGACGCATTGCTCGAGCAAATTGTCACGCTCGACCGGATGCGCGAAGCGGGCGAGGTGGGCCCCGCCTTCCATGCGCGACGGACGGACGAGCTGGTCACGGAGCTGGCTCTCTTGCTCCGCGAGCGAGACGAAGCCGGCGGCTCGACCGCGAACCCGCGGAACTGATCGGGCGCGTTGCTGCTCCTCCATCCTCCGGCGCGGACGGGGGACTGGAACTCGCGTGCGATCCCGTCACGACGGCGCACGACGCCGTCAGCCGCGCCGGAACGGTCCGTGAGCCTTCAGATCGCGCGCTGGGATCCCCACCCAGCGGCGCTCGTGCGGGAGCGATCGCCGCACGGCGCGCGCGAGCGCCGGATCGGCGAACCAATGCATGGCGGGCACAGTCACCGGCTGCAGTCCCCGGCGCAGCTTGTGCGCGCCGCCCGGACCCGCCTCGAAGTGGTGCAGGCCGCGCTCGATCGCGCGCTCGATGAGGCGGTAGTAGCACAGCTCGAAGTGCAGGAACGGCTGCTCGACGAGCGTGCCCCACCACCTTCCGTATAGCCGACCGCCCTTCTCGAACGCGAGCGCCCCGGCGACGGCAATGCCGTCGCGATGGGCGACGACCGCGAGCGCATGGCACCCCGCCGGCCCGACGAGCGCGGCGAAGAACTCATCTGTAAGGTAGCCTACAAATCCATGGCGCAGGCAATTGGCCCGGTAGAACCGAGCCAGGCTCGCGGTGAGCGTCGCGTCGAAGCGCTCGTGCGGAACGAGCTCGATGCGTAGCCCCGAGGCGGCCAGCGCGGCCCGCTCGCGCCGGATCTGCTTGCGCAGCGGCGCACGGAGCCGTTCGAGGTAGCCCGCGAAGCTCGCGTAGCCCTCGTTGCGCCAGTGCAGCTGGACCGAAACGCTCTGCACGAGGCGGCCGTCGGCGGCGAGCAGCGCGTGCTGCTCGGGGCGCAGGTACAAGAGGTGGACCGACGAGGCGCCGCGATGTCGCGCGGCCTCGAGCAGTCCGTCGACCAGGCGCGCCGTGACGAGGCGCGGTTCGCAGTCGGCACGGATGAGGAGCCGGTCGCCGGTCGCGGGCGTCACCGGCGTCATCGCGACGAGCTTCGGGTAGTAGGGCACACCCAAGCGCCATGCCGTCATGGCCCAGTGATCGTCGAAGACGAACTCCGCGCGGCCGTGATCCTTGAGATAGGCGGCGACGGCCCCGACGAGGCGGCCGTCTTCCCACAGCGTGACGTGACAAGGATGCCATCCCGTGGACGGGCACGCGGTGCCCGAGTCCTCGAGCGCCCGAAGGTAGGCGTGCGCCGAAAACGGGTCGTCGGGCCCGACGAGCGCGTCCCACGCGTCCGGCTCGACCTCGGCGATCGACGTGAGCAGCCGCAGCTCCATCGTGGCGGCGTGCCTCGGCTCGCGGCGCGGCGCGTACGGGCCGAGGCTGCGTTATCCTGCACACAGAGCGCGTGTCTGTCAGGCACCTGTTCGGCGTCGCGTTCCTGCTCGGGTGCGTCGAGAGCCCGGCGGGTCGGGGCGCGCTGCCCCTGCACGCCGGCGATCGGCTGGAGCTGGTCCTGCTGCAAAAGGCCTTCGAGCCACCGCCCGGTGCCGATGGCGCCGCACGCTTCGAGGTGGGCTGGAAGGACGCGGGTGGAGCGATCCGTCGCATCGAGGGCGGCCCGTGGCTCGAGGCCCTGCGCTACCGCGACCACGCGGCCCTGGTGGACGACGAGGAGCGTCTCTGGCTCGTGCATCCGCGCGGCGCGCGGCATCTGCTCGGAACCGGCGTCGTCGGCGGCCCCACCGTTTCGTACGACGCGCGCCGGCTCGCGTGGGTCGAACGCACGGGCGCGCTGCGCGTGTACGACGGCCACGGCGCGCGCACGCTCGCGCGTGGGCTGTCCTCCGCGGGGGCGATGCATTTCGCGTCGCAGGACACGGCGCTGCGCTTCGTCGGCGCTTCGCCAGGTGGCATCGCGGGCTGGTGGGAGCTCGACGTCGCGTCGGGACGGCTGCGCTGCCTGACGAACTGCTCGTTGCGGGCGGGCGAGCGGTGGGGGAACAACTTCGTGCCGCCGCATCGAGGCGCGCCGTGATCGCGCGGCGGCACGTGCGGGGCTGCGGCGCGCTCGTCGCGCTCGTCGCGCTCGCGACCGTGGGGCTCGGCCCTCAGCGTGTCCCGGCCCAGCAGTTTCGCCGTCCCGTCGCCTGCGACGGATGCATCGCCAACTGGTACTACTTCGACCACGACGGCGGAGGCGGGCTGCGCGACTGGGCCTGTCTGCGCAGCACGTACGACGGCCACCGGGGCAGCGACTTCTCGCTTCGCGGCGGGAACGCGGCGATTGACGCAGGGCACGACGTGGTGGCGGTGGCCGACGGCGTCGTCGTTTCCGTGCAGGACGGGCACTTCGACCGCTGCACGTCGTGTGGCGGCGATCGCTGCGGGCGCGGTTTCGGCTTCGGTTTCGGCAACCACGTCGTGATCGATCACGGCGAGCGTCGCGTCATCTACGCGCACCTGCGTACCGGTTCGGTGCGCGTCGGCCCCGGCGACACGGTGCGCTGCGGCCAGACGATCGGCCAGATCGGCAGTTCCGGCTGCAGCACCGGGGCGCACCTGCACCTCGAGGTGCGACCGCGCGGCGGCTCCTCCTCGACGGCCTACGATCCGTTCCAGGGCGACTGCTCGGCCGGGCCGAGCGCGTGGGTCGATCAGGGGCCGCACCGTGGGATGCCGTCGCCCGCCTGCGACGGCGAGCCGCCTCCGCCGACGTGTCCACCTGGCACCTACCCCATCTGGACCTGCAACCCCGAGCGCACCGCGCGACGGCGCTGCATCGACGGCGCCGACGAGACGCAGGAGTGTCCGTGGGGCTGCATCTCGATGCCCGTCGGCGTGGACGACGAATGCGCGGGGCCTCCCGACGCCGACGGCGACGGACACGACGCGACGGCGGACTGCGACGACGCCAACGCGTCGGTGTTTCCCGGGGCCGACGATCCGTGCGGCGACGGCGTCGATCAGGACTGCGTGGGGGGCGACGCGCCGTGCATGGAGGAGCCGGACGCCGGCGCCGGAGAAGAGGACGGGGGTGGCTCGAGCGCCGAAGACGTCGAGGCGGGTCCGATTCCCGCGGCCGACGCGAGCATCCCGGGCGCGGACCGCGGGCTCGAGGATACGGAGGGCGGAACGCGCCGGCTCACGTCGCTCGCGGGAAGGTGCTCGTGCCGCGCAGTGGGTGTCGGCGCTGTCGGAACGGGGAACGCGTTCCTCGTCGTGGGCACGGCGGGACTGCTCGCGTCGCTGCGACGCACCCGATGGTACGGCGCACAGCGGGGGCGGCGGCCCGGTGCGCATGGCTCGCCCAAGACTCGGGCCGCCACGGTGTCCGATCCACGCGATGCACGAGCGCGGTGCGGTGCTTGATCCTGCCGCGAATCGATGGCTATCATCCGCCGTCGTCTCTTCGGTGATCGCGCGCCCGTGACGGGAACGGAGCCCTCGAGCCCATGAAGATCGTCTGTGACAGCTGCGGCGCCAAGTATTCCATCGCGGACGAGAAGGTCGCCGGCAAGGTATTCAAGATCCGCTGCAAGAAGTGCCAGGCGGTGATCATCGTGCGGGGCGACCAGCCCGCCGCGTCCGAGGCGCCGGCCGCGCAACCGCCGGCCGACGCCGTCTGGCACGTCGTCGTCCAGGGAGAGCAGCAAGGGCCGTTCACGGTCGAGCAAATCGGCGAGATGCTCGGCGCGGGTACGATCGACTGGGACGCGTACGTCTGGCGCGAAGGGTTCGACGACTGGCTCGTCGCGCGCGACGTGCCCGAGCTCGTCGAGGCGATCACGGGTCAGGCCGCCACGCGGGTGGCCGCTGGGCCTCAGGGGCTGCAGGGAGGCGTCGCGGCAACTGCCGATCCGTTCGCGTCGTCTGGCGGCGGCGGCGCCGATCCGTTCGCGGGTGTGGGCGACTCCTTCGGAGGCGCGGTGACCGACTCGCCGTTCGCGCAGGCTCCGGCTCCCGCCGTGGCGGCGGGGGCTGCTCCGCGGCCCGCGCGTGCCGGCAAGGACGTCTTCGCCTCGGCGAGTGCCTTCGAAGCAGCCGGCGGCAGTGACGATGACGTCGTCGCGAGCGCACCGAGCCCGCGTCTGACGCCCGAGCGGATGACAGGGCAGCGCAACGAGAATTCGGTTCTTTTCTCGCTCGCGAATCTGCAGGCGCTCGCCACGGGTGGCAGCGCGCCCGCGACGGCATCCGTCGGAGCCGCGCGGCCCGGTCAGGCCGGTGGGGAGGGCTCCGGTCTCATCGACATCCGCGCCCTGGCGTCCGCCACGTCGAGCCCTGCCACGGCCGCGCGCAAGGACGCCGTCGACGACCTGCTGTCCATCGGCACGGGGTCGCCTCTGGGAAGCGCGCTCGGCGCTCCGGTGCTCGCGCCCGTCGTGCAGGAGCCGAAGAGCAACCGCACCGTTCTCTACGCGGTCGTCGGAGCGGCCGCAGTGGTGGCCATCGCGGCCATCGCGATCATTGCGGTGCTCCTGTCGCGTCCGAGCGAGCCGTCGGTGGCGCAGGCGCCGGTCATGCCGCCATCCGGCACCGCCCCATCGGCGACGAACTCGATCACAGGCCCCGGTGCCGTTGCGCCGACGGGCGCTTCGGGCGAGGCAATGGGCGCAGCGGGTGGGGCATTGGCCGCTCCATCGTCGACCTCGACGAGTGCCGCCCCCCCACCCACGACCGCCCCCCAGGCCGCCGCGACCGAGCGCGAAGAGAGCGAACGTACGGGCGGTGGGCGAGGCTCGCGACGGCGCGGAGGCGGTGGCGAGCCGGAGAGTCGGGGTTCGGGCAGTTCGTCTTCGAGCCCGACCGCGGCCAGCGAGCCAGCTCCATCGGCCGCAGGCGCGAGCAGCATGGCGTCCGGGGGCGCACGGTCGAGCGGCGGCGGAGGCGGCGGGATCGACGAGTTGCTCGACCGCGCCATCGGTGGCGCGGGGACGTCGATGGCCAGCCCGGCGCCGACGGCGATGGCCCCCCCGAGTCAGGACTCCGACCTCCCGGAGCAGCCGACGCGCGAGGTCGTTCTCAACGCGATGCGCGCGATCCAGGACCAGGTCGCGGCGTGCGGACAGGGACAGGCCCAGCGCGGTACCGCGATGACCAACGTGACCGTCTCGGGCGCCACGGGACGGGTGACCGGCGCCGAGGTGACGGGGCAGTTCGCCGGCACGCCGGTCGGCTCCTGCGTCGCGCGCGCCGTGCGGGGCGCACGATTCCCGCGCTTCCGCCGCGACACGTTCTCGTTCTCGTTCCCCTTCCGCATCTGAAGAGCCGGCCGGGCCCGGAGGGGGACGACGACGTAGCGCCACCCCTTACGCGGGTTGCAGCGTCACATCCACGCACTTCGCACCGCATCTCAGGCATCGCGTCGCGACTCGACCACGTCGAAGGAGGCAACGCCTTCCGATGCGATCGATGCATACGCGGGAGCCGAGCGGACGCTGAACCGCGCTGGAGACAGACGCGCTCCATCCCGCCCGCACCGATCTTGGCGACGATCTCGTAGCGTCCCGCGATGCGCGCTCCGGGCTCGAGCCCCTCGTCGCCGCCGTGCGTGCCCACCGCGCTCCGAGACGACGATTCCGCACGTCGCTCATCGCGGGCGCTGCGCCCGGCGACCGCAGCCCAGAGGCGGCCTGGGGTGGTCGCCCTGCCGTGCGATCAGCCGTCGGCGCGTGCCCGGTAGGCCTCGATCAGGATGTCCGCCGTCTCGGGGCGCATGATGCGCGGATCGGGCCGCTGCCCGGCGAGCAGCATCTCGCGGATGCGGGTGCCGGAGATGCTCACCGGCTTCTCGTCGGGGTGGTTGTCCGTCAGATCGACGCGCCCGATCGACTCGTAATACGCCGCGTAGCCCACGGGCAGCGGCTCGATGGCCAGCTCACCCCCGAGCGCCGAGAAGACCTGTTGCGCGTCGAAATCGCCCCAGATGGGCGTGCCGTCGCGGTAGGGGGCGTCGGCGTGCTTGCGGCCGATCACGATGTGGCTGAAGCCGTGGTTTTGCCGGTAGATGGCGTGCATGACGGCCTCGGACGGACCGCCGTAGTACATGCGCATGTCGAGACCGACGAGCGCGAAGACGTCGTGCAGCTCGTATCCGACGCGTTCCCACAACGCGCGGTCCACGTCGCCCTGTCCGAGCAGCTTGCGACGCAGCAGCACCTCGTAGGTCTTCATGCGCGTCTCGGCGTCGACGTCGTCCCCTTTGAGCTGCCCGACGAGCGGCTGGAGCACGACGCCGGCGAACAGGCCGCGGCGCGTGAGCGTCTCGACGCCGTACACGAGCGCGTACTCGTGCGCACGGTGCAGGGGATTGCGCGTCTGGAAGGCCAGCGCGGCCTCCCAGCGGCGCGTGGCGATGAGCGCGCGCGTCTGCAGCGGCGAGAGCAGGTACTGCCCGAACCGGACGTCGTACGGAGCGGGAAACATCGAGACGCGCCCGCCGACCAGATGGGTGCGCGCGTCGCCGAGCGCGATGTCGGCGCCGGGGTGATCGGTGCGGCGCGTGCGGTAGATCCGTTCGATCCAGCGCGCCTTGTCCCACGCGTAGACGGACTCGACCTCGAGAACCCCGGCGAGCTGGCCCTGCGCGTCGTACAACGCGGCCGGCCGGCCGCGAATCAGGCGCCGAGCCTCCTCCTCGTGCACGGGCAGCGCGATGGGAATGGTCCATGCGAAGCGGCGCCCACCCCGCACGATGTGCCCTTCGGCGAGCACGCGGTCGTATTCCTCGTCGACCATCGGCCCCTCGAGCGGCGAGAGCGTTCCGTCGGCGATGCGACGCAGCGTCGTCAGCTCCGCCTCCTCGACGAGCACCTTGGGCCAGCCGGCGGCCTCGGCCGCGAGCGCGGGCCGGCGCGACAGCGGCAGCGTGCGATCCACGGGCTGATCCAGCCCGCCGTGAACGGGAACGAGCGGCACGGCTCTCCTCCTGTCGGGCGCGGCCTATGGACGCCTTCGGCGGCCCCGTCAAGCAGGCGCGGTGGCTGCGGGGTTCGTCGATCTCGGCGGGAGGCTCGGGCTCGGACTCGGTGTCCGACTCGGTCTCGGACTCGGACTCGGACTCGGACTTGGGCTCGGCCTCAGGCTCAGGCTCAGGCTCGGACTCGGGCTCGGACTCGGAGTCGGGCTCGGTCTCGAACTCGGTCTCGGACTCGGACTCGGGCTCGGGCTCGAACTCGGGCTCAGGCTCCGACTCGGGCTCGGACTCGGTCCCGGTCTCGGTCTCGGTCTCGGTCTCAGGCCCCAACTCGGACTCGGGCTCAGGCTCAGGCTCGGGCTCGGACTCGGGCTCGGGCTCGGTCTCGCCCCGGCCCCGTCACGGTCGCGTCGGGTCGACGCACTCCATGTCGGCGCAAAAGCCGAGGTCCTCGCGACACACGGACCCCGCCGGACACGCGCGCCCCGGCCCCGCGCACGGAATCGCGTCCGGCTGGCAGTAGAGCCGCAGCTCGACGCCAGGCCGTCGCGAGCCGGGCGCCCACGCGATCTGTCCGCGTCCGGGCGGGCACAACCGCCGCACCTCGTCCGACGTCCAGTCGAAGTACCAGCCCGCGCCACCGGACGGCCGACCATCGGCGTCCACGGGCAGTTGCGCGACGCGGCAACGCGTGCGGCCGTCCGAGTCGCGTCCGACGAGCTGGCGTCCCGGCACCCCGCAGTCCGGCGCGTCGGACAGCTCGTGCAGCTCGCACGGCACGCGCCCCTCGATGTCCGGAGCCAGATCCCGCTCGATGCACGAGACGGCGAGCACCTGACCGATGCGGGCCACGATCGCGCGTGCGACGGGCGTGAAGTCCGCCTGACAGATGGACTGGACGATGCCGTGCGAGGCCCCTCCCGAAGGCACACTGCGGCCGCTGCCGTCGAGTCCCGTCTGCAACGCGGAGGCCACGGCCACGATGCGCCGTGGCGGCATCGCGACACCCCGCCCGGGCACGTCGCAGCTCGGCACCAGACCCATCCCGGACGGATCGGGCCGCTCCTGCATGCGCGGGTCCGCGAGGATGCGCGCGAAGTAATCGTACGTCTCCGGCGGCGGATCCCCGACGCCGTCGACGAGGTCGACGGGAACGCCGGTGATCGCCGCGAACAGCAACAAACCGGGCTCGTCCGCGCGCAACGCGCGAAGCCCGTCGACGTATCGCGCAATCGGATGCACCGCCGACGGATAGAGGAAGCAGCGCAGGTTCATGTCGCCGGGGTAGACGGTCGTGAACGGCGCGAACAGCTCGGGGTCGGCGACCGAACAGTCCTCTTCGTCCGTGAGCATGACGATCGCGAGCAGCGAGTCGGGGCGCAGGAACCCCGCGTTGGCCCCGTCGCCGTGTCCTCGTGTCCCTGCCTGGAAGCGCAGCGGCGAGCTCGACGGCGTCAGCGCCTTCAGAACGGCCTCGAGCTGTTGCTCGAATCCGCAGCCGCCGGTGCCGCGGCGCGCGACGCACGAGACGTCGCGCGCGAACGCGTCGGGCTCCACGCCCGGGGAGTACGACAGGACGCTCGGGTAGCGCGGACCGCAGCCCCGGCCCACCGGCGCGTCGGTGCGCAGCACGCCATCGTCGCCGAATAACGGCTCGTGACACGTGGGCACTCTGTGACCGCCGGTGCCCATGTCGGGCGTGATGACCCCCACGTGCAGGTCCTGCACGGGACGAAAATCCACAACGCCGTCGTCGTCCGCGTCCCCCGTGACCAGCGCGCGCACCAGGCGCGGGATCTGCTCGGCGAGCGAGGCCTGCTCCTCGGCCATCGAGCCGGAGTTGTCGACCATCAGCAGCAGGTCGACGCGATCGACCTCACGCACCGTCTCGCGCCGGACCGATTCGACCGCCTCGAGATGGCACCAGGCATCCGGCCTCTCGTGCGACAGGTAACAGCCCGTGGCCGCCCAGAGCGCGACGGCGGCGCCGCGACGAGCGAACCGTATTTCCGAGTGCATCATCGGAGCCCCGTTTCCACCTCGAGGATGGCGCGGTCGGGACCCTTCGTCGAATGGCCTCGACGTTTGCCACGGTCCTTCGAGGCCTCGATTCGCGTTCCGCGTCCGCGTCCGAGCCCGAGTCCGACTCCGAGCCGGAGCCCGATTCCGATTCCAAGTCCGATTCCGAGCCCGAGCCAAAGCCTGAGTCCGAGGGCCGCGCGGGGCTTCGACGCGCCCGCCGCGCTTGGGTCACTCGATCTCGCCTGGCACGCCATCTGGAGCTCATCGAGGAGCGTGCGCAACTCGGTGACGAGCATTTGCGCCGCGTCGCTGGATACCTTCACCGTGAAGTCCACACCGACGTCGATCCCGCCGCCCTGCGCGTGCGTCCTGAGCTTGGGCCACAGCCTCACGCCCAGACGATTCCAGGATTCCGAGGGAATGCGCCCACGTACGCGGAGGGTGCGCAGCTCCGCGCTCGGCCCCGACTCGTATCGAATTTCCGCCTGCTCGGCCGTGCCGCTCGGTGCAGCGAAAGGCCGCGGGTCGCGGGCCGGCTCCGGCCCCGGGACGGCCGAAAGGGGCGCCTGCACCGCAGCGCCCGATTTGAGCCTCCTGGCCTCGTCGCGGCGGAGCAGGAACAGCCCCGGCTCGAACGCGACCTCGTCGGGGGAGAGCGGTTCCTCGAACCAGACGCGGTCGTAGCCCCCGTCGGCCCGCGGCCCCGAGGCCAGGCCGAACTCCCCCTTTTGGACGAGCTCGACGATCTTGGCGCGAAGCACGGCCTCCGGGTTCTCGAGGCGCGTGAGCGAGCCGTCGAGGAAGCTCTGTCGCAAACTCGGCAACGCCCAGGCCCCCGAAGCGCGCAGCGCCGGCGGCCAGTTGCGATCGAGGTAGCCGGCGCCGATGGACGCGCTCACCAAAGCCTCGGATTGGAGGGCCGCGAGCACGCGCGCACCGAGCGTGACGTGCGCCGAGACATGACCCGCGCCGAGGTCGAGGACCCGTAGCCCGTCGGGTTCCTGGGGATCGGCGAGCACCACGTAGCGATACGACGCCCACACCTCGTCGCGCGCCGCCTCGCCGGCCTCCCGCAGGCTCGTTCTCAATTCCTCGCGCTGGCTCGCGCCGAGCTCGTCCCCCAGCACCCCCTCCGCCACCTCCCGCTCGACGCGCTTCCACGCGAGCTCGAGCTCGACCTTCTCCTGAAGCTCGCGCCCCGGTTTTTTGACGCACCAAACGAGTGCCGCGGGGTACAGGCGTGGCGCATTGCCACGCCGTTTCGTCCACTCCGCGATCTGCGCGCGCAGCGGTTCGCCCCCCGTCCACGCGCGATCGGGATCGACGACGACGAGCGTCAGACGCGGTCCATCGGGCACGTCGGCCCCGTCGGCGGGAAACGTCACGACGGGCACCGGTGCGCCGCGCCGGAACTGCTCCTCGACGAGCTTGCGGACGGCCGGCTTGACGTCCTTCTCCTCGTCGAGCGAGGCGCGCCGGTCGTTGACGACTTTCTTGAGCGTGAACTGATGGCCGATTCGGAAGCCGTCCGTCCCCACCCGCCGGACGTAATAGGCGCGCTCCTGCAAGGCCGTCGCGGCGTTGTCGATCGAGGTCGTGTCGAGCCCCGGCTCGCCCAGCGCGAAGCGCAGCTCCGGCAAATGGGCACTCTTATCCGTTTGGCCGCCGGACGATTCGCACAGAATCGCCGTGCCCACGCGCCGATGGATGTCGCGCAGCGGCCCGCGGTGGTCCGCGTCGAGCGCCCGCGCGTGCGCGTGCTCGCCGGCGATGTCCGCTTCGATCGCCACGACGAGCCGCGACTCGCCGAGCTGGCCGAGCACGACGCTGCGGAAACCGGGCTCGTCGAGCGGCGCCGAGCCCAGCGTGATGAGCGGCTCGTTGCGCGCCTTGCGAAAGCCGTCGGCCGCGGCGAACGCGACCCACTGCGCCAGCATCGCGAGCGTGCCGCGCGTCTGTTGGTACTGCGGCAACGATTGCCACTTGCGTTGAAAGACCGACAGCGTGGCCGGATGAAACGGATACGACGCCTCGAAGCGCCGCGCGAGCTGCTCCCGCGCCTTGGCCTCAGTCGCGGCGGAGTCGACGGCCGTCCATTCGGGCGGCAACTGGGCGCGGCGCTCGAAGCACCAGTCGGCGAATTGGCGCGCGACGTGTCGGCGCGTGCGCTCGCCGCCGAGGTCCTCGAACAGCCGCCGGCGCACGACCTCGGCGATCTCGGCTTCGTCGTTGACGATGAGGTCCCGGGCGACGCGCCGCACCACTTTGGCGATGCGATCTTGCCACTGCACGTCCCAATCGGTCATCTCGACCTGGCTCCGCGGCAGGGAAACGACGCACGCGCCGTGCGTAATGCTCGTCGCCGCCACGGTTAGATTCTGGATGAAGGCGTGAAACGGCTCCGCGTGAGCCCGGTGTCGATTGATGTAGTTGAGCACCTCGTCGAAGAGCACGAGCACGGGCGCGTCGGCGGCGGCGAACAGCCGGGAAATCGCCTCGGTGCCGGGCGCGGTCGTCTTCGCCGCCGGGCCGAGCGCCGCGACCCCTGCTTCCCCCGCGAGCTGGAGCGCGAGATCGATCCACGGCGTCTCGACACCCGGCTTCGGGTCCCACGCGTTGCCGACGAACACCGCCACCTTGGCCTTCGGCACGATCGCCAGCCCCGCCTCGCGCAGCATGTCGGCCACGCCCGGCAGACTCGCCGCCGCCTCGCCGTGCTTGGCGAGGTGATAGAGCGCGGTCAACGTGTGCGTCTTGCCGCCGCCGAACTGCGTGATGAGCGTGAGAACGGGCGCCGTGCTCGCGGTGCGCCCGGCCAGCCGCTGCAGCACCATCGCGCAGTGCTGCCGCAGCGCGCGGGTGAAGCACGTGCGCGCGAAAAACTGGACCGGATCGCGGTAATCCTCGGGGGCCGTGCCGGCGACGACCTGCTCGAGCGCGATCGCGAACTCGTCGGGATTGAACGAGCGCCCTTCTCGGACTTCTTTGCGCAGTGTGCAGACGCGGTACCAGGGTTCCATGCAATCGCTCCAATCGATCGGCAGGCGCGGCGGACGGCGGTTCGGCCACGCCGGGGCACGCCTCGAGCCCGTTTCCGAGCCGTGAGCTGGCGAGCCGCACCCGTGAGGTGGGCTCGAGTGTACGCGTACGGCCGCGGCGCGTCGATGCGCGCGAGGCCGACGAGTGCCGAGCGAAGCGCCGCGCCACGCACGGCTACCTCGGCACCGCGAGCAGCATCGCGTCGAGCAGCCGCTTCTCTTCGCTTTCCTTCGGGTAGAGCGCGGAAAGCGCGTTGGCGAGCCGCAGAAAATCCGGGCCGCGCTCCTGTTCGGCCCCGATCAGCGCGCGCAGTGCCTGCGCCTGCCCGCCGGCTTGGAGCAACATCGCCGCGTGCACGCGGTCGAGCGTCGTCGGCTCCCGGCGTGCCGCGGGCTCGGCCGCAGGCCGCCGCGCACGCCCGGCACGAGCGGTCCGTTCGCCTTGCCGACGGTCGCCGCGCCCCACCTCGGGCGCTGCGGCCCCATCGTCACCGAACAACGCGAGCTGCGGTTGGCGCGCCGCCCAGGCCTGCTGCTCGAGCATGGCCGCGAGCCGATCCGCGCCTGCGTCGCCGAAGAGCTGGTTTGCGCGCTCGGCGACCGGCAGCAGACGCACGAGGCCCTTGCGCGTTTCGATGACCCGGCCCTCCCAGCGCGCGAGGTCGATGCCGAGCGGCTGCGCGAAGCGGCGCACGACGTCGAAGGCCAGCGTGTAGCCCTTCGCCGCGCCGCGCGGGCTTTCCGCGTCATCTTCGTCCTCGTCGCTTGCTTCGTCGTCCTCTTCTTCTTCGGTGGCGCCGCTCGTTTCCGGTTGCTCGCCGTTCGTCGCTTGAAGCGTCCAGAGAAAAAGCGCCGTCAGCCGCGCGTCTTCCTCGAGCGCCCCTGTGGCCCCGTTGCGCGCGCGGCTCGGCGCTTCCGAGCACCTGCTCGAGCGCGGCGCGGCCGACCACTTCCCAAACCTTTTCGAGATACTCGCCAAGCGTCACTTCGCGCCCTTCCGCGGATTCCACCCGCGCGTAGCGGCTCTAGATCTCGAGCGCCGGGCCGATGCACGCGAACACGAGGTCCGCCCCGCGAATGCCCTCGCCCTGTAGCCGCTCCATCCAATCCGCGACGCGCCTCGGCAGCTCGCGCAGCACCTGCGCCCAGTCGCCCACACCCGCATCCTCGGGGCGCGGGCGGCAAATGAGGTGGACGCTGGTGGCGAGGGCGGCAGATTCTTGCGAACGTAGGCGGCCCGGCCGCTCCGTCGCAATCGGCCAGGAGCCGGTGATCGTCCATCCGCCCTTGATCATGCCGGACAGCAGCGCCTCCCAGCCTTCGGTGGTCTTGTGGGCGAAGACGACCGCGCCGATGCCGTCTTCCTTCAGCACCCGCCGGCCTTCCGCAAACGCCTTGGCCATCGCTTCTTCGTAGAACGCCTTGTCCTTGGGGCGAGCGTCCTTTGTGCTCGAGCGCTCATTTTGAACCGCCTCGCCCGCCTTGGGGGTCAACGGATTGGATGAGTCCCACGGATCCTTCAAAAGCGGATGCCCCGGCAGCGCCCGCTTGAGCCAAACGAAGAAGAAATCCGACAGATCCGCGTAAGGAACGGCGTCGTAGTAAGGAGGGTCGGTGAACCACACCGTGACCGCCGCATCTGGCACTGGATGGTGCGTTGCAGCGGCCGGATGAACATGCCCCTGGAGGCGACCTGCGCTTCTTGATGCCTTCATTACCTCGAGCATTGTCTCGATCAGCTCGGGAAACTCCTCTTCGCCTGTTACAGGTACCATCTCGAGAAAATCCCAGACGATTGGCAGCGCGTGCCGCGCAAATGTACCGCGCGGCGCCTGGGTGCTCGATATCCATGACACAAGTGAAGATAGGCGCTCAGCTTGCTTGGAAATTGCAAGCGCCAACGCCTCCATCACCGCTTCGCTCTGCGCGCTTTGCGTCTTGCCGGGCAACTCCCCCACCCGCCGCCCCAACGTCACCAACGCCACCTTCTGCCGCGCCGCAAACAGATCCCCCCACTGGAGCATGCCGTAGCGCTGTACCCGGAAACCCAGCGTCCCTACCGGCGGCAGCGGCTCATCCGGCACGGGGCACAGCCCCTTCCGGCCGCCCCGCTCCCAGTCGGAGAGCAGCTCGGCGAGGCGCTCCTGCGCCTTGCGCACGGCTTCGTAGTCGCGCTCGGTCGGCAGCCGGTAATGGCGCCCGGCTTCGCCGGGCCTCAGCGTCACGACCGCCAGCAGCCGCGCCCCACCCGTGCGCCGCCCGTTCGCATCGAACACCACGTCCGCCCCGCCGCGCTGGGCGTAGAGCTGCGCGCGCACGCGCTCCGGCGGCAGCACCCTCCCGCAGGCGAGGCAGGTGGCCTTCGCGCGCGTGACGGTGCCCACGGGCACCTCGCGGTCCGACTTCGGCGCGAAGATGTCGAGCTCGACCCGTGGCGTCTCGCCGTCCCTTCGCTCGACGCGCCACCGCAGTGCCCGCGAACGGTTTGCCTTCTTGCACAGCCAGAACGAGCGCACGAGGGGAATCTCCGCCCCGCAGTTCGGCGCCTCGCAGCGCACCGTGCGCGCCCACAGGTACGCGATCGGGGTCGCCCCATCGGGGTCGTGGGGATAGAGCTCCGCGAGCTCGTGCTCCGCCTGCCGTTTGATCTCGGCCCCGACGCGCCGCAGCTCCTCGGCGAGCTGCGGCCCGTGACGCGGGATGTCCTCAAGCATCACCTTGAGGATCAGGCAGGCGACGGGGTTCAGGTCGCTCGCAAACGCCTCGCAGCCGACGCGCAGCGCCTCGAGCGGAATCGACCCCCCGCCGGCGAACGGGTCGACCACGAGCGGCGGCTCGTACGCGCCGCCCTCCTCGGGCGCGTACGCCGCGCGCACGAGCGCCCGCGCGACCTCGAGATACGTCGGGTGAGCCGCGAGGTCCCAGTTGGCGAAGTCCGCAATGAAGCGAAGCAGCGCCCGGCGCAACTCTTCGTCCGTCGTGCCCGGGTTGCACCTCGGGACCTCGCGCAGCCGCCGGCGCGCCTCCGCCTTGAAGGAAGCCGGGCAGTGCGGGTCGCACGGATCGGGCCACAGCAGCGCGAGCAGCACCGCGCGGCACGAAGCAAGCGGCCGCCTCGCCCACCACAGGTGCAGCGTGCTCGGGTGCCCGTGCCGAATCGACTTCTCGCGCGCCGCGTGCCGACTCACCTCCGCGATGGGAAAGTCCACCTCCGCCAGGCGCTTGCAGGCTTTGGGGATCATCGCCCGCCTCCCCGTTCGAACCTCATGGCAACGACTTTCGCCACTCCGCCCTACCGTGTCGCGCTCTCCGGACCCCAGCCCGCGTTTCCTCGTCGCATTACCGTGCGCACTGCGAAATTCCCTCGAGTACCGATTTCGAGCTTTCTCGCGATCCCAGGCTCGCACCCTCTAGCGGAAGACAGATACGCCTCCGGCAACGCAACGGCCATCGTCGTGAAGATGGTCCACGAACCGCGACTTCCCTCCGTAGCGCCGTCGGCGACGCTCCCGACCCTTTGCCTGGAATGCTTCGTCCCCTCCGCATGCAAACGGTCCCGCGACACCGCCGGATTCCCCATCATGGCCCGAGCACCCGAGGACCTTGCTGCGCCGTCGCACCCAACGAAACCGCTTCGATTGTCGATATCCCTCGGCGCCTCGCGAATCGATCCGACCTCACCGATTTGAATCGTCCCTACCATCCCGACCCCTCACGCGTCCGCCCCTGCGGATAGCGCACCTCGGCGTCCTTTCGAACCCACGACCCCTCGGAGCCGCCGCGCGCGAAGCCACGATCGGTGGTCGTCGTCCCCAACGCCGCGTGCTGAAACATTCCACCCTCCAACTCCATCTCGATCGCTTTCGAAGTCGCCTCGTCGCCCCAGCAGCCGCCGTTGCCGGCGTGGACTGCCGTGCCGATCATCCCGCGTCGTCTTCTTTCAGCTCCGGTGCGACCAGCGCACGAGGCGTCCCTTCCACCGGCACTAGACGCGGTATCTCGTCGCCGCTCGCGGCTCCCAAGTCCCTGAACTTTCGGGCCGCGGGCAGCACCTTCCTTTCCAGCGAACCAACCGCGTGGTTGTACGCCGCGTTGGCTTTCTCGAGCCCTTTGCCGATGTCCGCAAGGTGGTCGGCCATGGTTCTCATGCGCTCGTAGAGCTGTTTGCCGAACTCCCTGATCTGCTGGGCGTTCTCGGCGACTTCGTGCTGCCGCCAGCCATAGGCCACGGCGCGCAGCAGCGCGATCAGCGTCGTAGGGGTCGCCAGCACCACACGCTTACCCAAGGCGTACTCGATGAGCCCCTCGTCCGCCTCGATCGCCGCGCCGAAGAAGGATTCGCCCGGAATGAACATGACCACGAAGTCCGGGGCCTTCGGAAACTGGTTCCAGTACTCCTTGGACGCGAGGCGATCCACATGACTGCGCACCTGCTGCGCGTGCCGCGCGACCGCTGCCCTGCGCTTCTCCTCGCTTTCCGCCTCGACGGCCTCGAGGTATGCGTCGAGCGCCACCTTCGCGTCCACCACGACTTCGCGTTCACCCGGGAGCCGGACGACGAGGTCCGGACGTAGCCGTCCTTCCTCGGCCTGCACCGTCACCTGCTCGCTGAAATCACAATGTCTGGACATCCCCGCCAATTCGACGACGCGGCGCAGGGTCATCTCTCCCCAGCGGCCGCGTACGTCCGGTTTGCGAAGAGCATGGACCAAGTTCGCGGTTTCCTTCTGCAATTGCGCTTGGCTCGCCGACAAGCCGTTCAATTGGTTGGTCAGTTGCACGTACGCTTCCTGCCGGCTTTTTTCGATCGCTTGAACCTGTTCCTCGAATTTCTTGAGCGAGTCGGCGAGCGGCTTGACCAAGTTCTGAATCGCCTCCTCGCGCTTTCCGAGGTCCCACCGCGCCTCCGTCATGACCTTGTCGAGCGTTTCCTTCGCGAGCTTGAGGAATTCGCTCGAGCTCGTATTGAGCGTATCTGCGGCCAGCGCCTTGAACGTGTCCGAGAGCTTGGCCCGGGCCTCGTCCAAAAGCTTTTTCTCCTCCTGAAGCTGCCGGCCGGCCTCCGCAAGTTGCGTTTCCGCCCTCACCCGCGCGCTCGTTTCGGCGGCGCACTGCTCCCTGACCCTCGCAAGGTCCTCGGCGGCCTTGTGCTGCTGCGAACGCAGTTCGGCAAGGGTGCCTTCCAGCCCTTGAACGCGCCCCTCGGCGACGTTCGCCCGACGCTCGGCCTCCTCCACCTTCGCGGTCATGGCCCTCGTGGCCCGGGCGGACGCAACCACCCACGCCACGACGCCGCCGATGAGCGCGCCAGCCAGAGCGGAAAGGACGTGTTCCATGGTTGTTCTCCCTCGGGTGACGACGTCTCGCGCTTCTGCTCCTTGCCTGCTTGCGCGGGCTTCGTCGGAGTATGCACCGAACGATCGCCAGACCCGCCGCGTTTCTCGTGCACGTGGTGGACCTGCCTTCTTCGGTAGCGCTCGTGCTCCCCGACGACGCGCATGGCCGCAGCCTTTGGGTCGGACTGCCCCCGTGACACCGCCGTCGCTTCGCGCGCCCGATGGGACGGGACGCAGTTCGACTCCGCCGTCGGCGCGTGCCGGCTCGCCTCCGCGATGGGAAAGTCCCCTTCGTCGAGGCGCTTGGAGCGCTTTCGGGATCATGCCACCCGCTCCACGAGAGTCTTCAGGCAGCGGATCGCGCGCGCGAGGCTGTCGGCGTGTTTCGCCGCAACCGCCGGGCGCCAGTGTCTTTCCACGAGCTCCCGAACGCGCGACGTATACGCCCGGCCGACCGTCCAGCCGCCGCCATGGGCCCGAGCCATGTCCTCGCGTATTGCGCCGCACCGCGAGCGACGAGCGAGGTCCACGAGCACCGCCTTCGGGTCGGAAAGCGCCTCCGGGTTCCGCGGGACCTTCGTGCGCGCGACACCGAGAAAGTCCGCCACCGCTTCGGCATCGGCCAAAAGCCAGGCTTCGACCGCCCGGACGGCGATGCGGAAGCACATGAGCGGCGCCGGCCGCGGCAGCCAGGCCGCGCGCAGCTGCGGCGCGCAGCCGGCATTCCGATCGAGGTCCACGAGCAGCAGCCAGGGCCCGCGGTGCGCCGCGTGGTTGTATCCATTGCGCTTCTGCCTCAGATGGGCTTTGCCCCGTTTGCCGTGGATCGGTCCGGGCACCGCGCCGACGTGCTCGATCAGACGCACGGCGACCGCTTCGTCCGCGTCCCCTTCGACGGCGGCCAGGATTTCGATGGTCACGCTCGGCCCTCGCCGAACAATGCGAGTTGTCCCGAGCGCTCCGGGCGAGTACGCGGGATTATCGCGTCGGCCAATGTGAATCCATCTTCGAGCAGACGGCGGATTTCCTCGTGCGAGGCCGCGCTGGTCACTTTCGTGCCCTCGGACGTCGGATGCAGAAGCAGGACCTCGTCGAGCCCGATGCATTCGTCGCGCAGGAGTTCCGGCGAGTGCGTGCTCAAAAAGAGCTGACGCCCCGTCCGGCGCTGGGCGCGCGCGAGCATCTGCGGGAGATGGCGCACGATTTCCGGATGCAGCGACAGCTCCGGTTCCTCGAGCAGAAGCGGCCCGCCGCCTTCGAGCACGACCCACAGCAGGCCCATCAGGCGCAAGGTGCCATCGGAAAACTGCTCCTCGGTCTGCCAGGCGCCCCGCGGCCGCCAATGCTGGTACTTGCCGCGCAGATGCGGCGTGCCGCGCGCATCTCGCCACAGCTCGATCTCCTGCAGTTGCGGCACCGCGACGCGAAGCGCGTTCTGAATCCGCCGCAGTCGTGCGTTTCGCGTCTTCTCCGGCGTCCGTGCAAGTTGTTCGAGAAAATCGCCGCCGTACGGGTCGTTGGCGCGTCCCACCGACCGCTCGGGCTCGCGCACCAGTTGCGGCACGAGGTGCAGGTAGCGAATCGACGCAAAAAACGTCGCCAATTCGCGAAACGGCTTGTTGACGTTGACCTGTTCCAGATGCGTTTGCGTCAAGCGCTGCGGATCGCTCGCGTCGTCCGCGTTCGGGCGCTCCAGGATCGTCTCCGCATCGCACCGGACGAGCTCGCGTGCCACCCGCGCTTGCCGCTGGTTGTCCTGATGAAAGGACAGCCTGTACTCCCATCGCTTGCCGCGATCGTCTTCCAGATCGACCGCGATCTCGACGTCCGAGTAACGGCGCGCGGCGAGGCTGCGGATCGCGGAGACCCCTCCGCGGCGGCCCACGGCCTCCCGGAACCCGCCGCCGCTCGAGGCAAGGTCACGAAGGAACCGAAACGCGTCGAGCAAGTTGGACTTGCCGGAGGCGTTGGGGCCCACGAGAAAAAGCCGGTCGCCGATCGTCGCCTCGGCGCTCACGAAGTTTTTCCAGTTTCGCAGGACGAGCCTCGTGAACCTCATTCGCGGCCCCCATACGGCGGTGAACCTTCCCGCACCTGCATCGGCTGCGTCAGCGCATCCACCGAAAGGTAATAGTGGGCGACCGTCGTCACGGGGTTCCAGTCCAGACGCGCCGGGTCCCGAATGGGCTGCTGAAGCTCGGGCACGCCGTCGCAGTTCGTCACCACGTACAGCCAATAACAATCGCGCCGGTCCTCGGCGACGCGGCGCTCGTTCGGTGTCAAGAGGACCGCGCCCGACGCCCCCGCGATGCCCTTGACCTCGATGAGCCGCAGCTCGCCGGACGTAAGGTCGAGACTGGTGAGGTCGTAGCCGAGGTTTTTGTCCGACACGTCGGTCACCTGACGGCCAAGCGCGCGCTCGTGCTCGATCACCACGCGCATCGCAATGGCCTCGGTCTGCAGGTCGGGCTGGAGACGACGCACCTCGGGGGCCTCGCGTTCCGGATGCGGCAGCACGAGCACGCTGGCGAGACGGTCGACCGCCTGCAGCGTCAGCGCCCGCTGGCGCTCCAGATCGGCGCGGCGCCGTTCCCGACGTGCGAGCAGCTCGGCGTGGCGCGCCTCGGCCTGCGCGAGCCGGCCCTCTGCGCCGGGCAGCTTCTGCTCCACCTCGGCCGCGGCCTTGCCGATCTCGTCGTCCGCACGCTGCAAGAGCTCCGTCAAGGAAAGCTCGACGTGGGCGGCGATCCGGTCGAGCTCCGCGAGGCGTTCGGCGCGCGTCTGCTCGAGGAAAGGCAGCAGCGCGTGCTCGTACAGCCACGGGGTCGCCTCGGGAAGGTCCGCCACGGGGGGTCCCACCGACGGCGCGGACGCGGGCACGAAGTTGCCGAGGATCGCCGGCTCGCGCAGCTCGACGCGACCATCGCCGCCGAGCTCGACCGCGAACAGCCGCTCGTGCACGACCTGTCCCAATCCGTCGACGATACGCGCGCGGTAGAAATCGATGCGCGCCGGTGCCTCGTGCTGCAGCGAAAACACCGTCGCCCCGCTGGCGAACGCCCCCTCTGCGCGCCGCAGCGTGTGACGGCGCAGCGCTTCGAACAGCGGATGGCCGGGGGTGACCCACTCGAGCTTGTGCTGCTCGGCCGCGTCGCGATCCGTCGAGCAACGAGGGTAACGGTCGGCGAGCGCAGCGAGCTTCCAGTCGGGCTCTCGCTCGTACTGGCGCAGCACGCCGGGCGTGCGCGCCGGCTCGAAGGCATGCGGAAGCTGCGGCAGCGGCTTGAGCGTCCACGGCACCCACTCGGCCGCCTCGCGCACGAACCGCGCGATCGTCTCCGGCACGACGCGCCGCTCCTGCGCACGCGCCCGCCGCTCGATCAACATCTGCAAGTTGAGTTTCTTGCTCGCCAGCCCTTCGAGCGCGTTCTGGCAAATGGCGCGGAAGTGCCGTTCGTCGACGTGACGCAGCAGGCGGTCTTCGAGATCCGCTTCGCTCAAATGACCGGCGTAGAAGTCGCGCAGCACGCGTTCGACGTGCGCCGCGGGGAGCACTTCGCCGACGACGTTGAAGACGGCGTCGTCGTCGAGCGCGTCGCGAATCTCCTGCAGCTTGTCGAGCAACCGCTGCAGCACCCTGCCTTCGATCGTGTTGGTCGCGACGAAATTGAAAATCAGGCAGTCCTTGCGCTGGCCATAGCGGTGGATGCGGCCCATGCGCTGCTCGAGGCGGTTCGGATTCCACGGGATGTCGTAGTTGAAGAGGATGTTGCAGACCTGCAGATTGATGCCCTCGCCCGCGGCCTCCGTCGCCACGAGCACCTGAATCGCCCCCTCGCGGAACTGCTGTTCCGCATGCAGACGCGTGCCGGGCTCGTCGCGCGAGCCGGGATTCATCCCGCCGTGGATGAAGCCGACGCGGAGCCCCCATTGCCTCAAGCGCTCGACGAGGTAGTCGAGCGTGTCCCTGAACTCGGTGAATACGAGCAGCCGTTGGTCGGGCTGGTCGAAGAAGCCCTCTCGCTCGAGCAGGGATCGCAGCTTCGCGAGCTTCGCTTCCGTGCCCGCGGCTTCGACGGCCTGAGCCTGGGCGGCGAGCCGCCTCAGCTCATCGACCTCGCGACGGATGTCGTCTGCGTTGCGGGCGAGCGTGACGGCCTCCACGCGCTGCTCGAGGCGCTCGCGCTCGTCCTCCTCCATCTCCTCGAGCTCCTCGAGGTCGGGCAGGTCGACCGACGCGTCCGCCGCCGGGTCCCGCGCGCGCCTCCGTTCCTCCTCGAGTCGCCGCGCGCGGCTCTCCAGCGAACGGCGCAGCGCGAACGTGCTGGAGGCGAGCCGACGCTGGTACAGCGACATCAAAAATCCGATGGCACGCGCACGTGGATCTTCGCCCCGATCCGCGGCACGGGCGCTCTCGCGCTTCACGAAGCGCGTCACCTCGCGGTACAGATCGAACTCGGGCCCATCGATCGTGAAGTCGACCGTATGCGGGATTCGCTTCGTGAAGATGGGCCGTGCCGCCCACGACCCGTCGGCCTGCCGCTCCGGGAAATAGGTCATCGCCTCCTTGGTGCGGCGCAGATAAAACGGGGCGCGCCGCCGGTTCATCGCTTCCCGGATCGACGTGACGTCGGCATAGGCGTCGGCGTCCAGCAGTTGCAGGAACAGGCTGAAGTTCTGCGGATCGCCCTTGTGCGGGGTGGCGGTCAGCAGCAGCAGATGATCGGTGGTGTCGCGCAGCAGCTCCCCGAGCTTGTACCGCTGGCTTTTGTGCGATTCGTCGGCGGCCGACATGCGATGCGCCTCGTCGACGATCACCAGATCCCACCGTACCTGCCGCAGCCCCGGCAGGATGTCGGCGCGCTTGGCCAGATCGAGCGAGGTGACGACACGACGGTTCTCCAGCCACTGATTGACGCCGAACTGCTCGCGGATGTCGCGCCTTTCAGCACCAGGAACTTCGCGTCGAACTTCTCCTTGAGCTCTTGCTGCCATTGAAAGGCGAGGTTGGCCGGACAGACGATCAGGATCCGTTCCGCCAAACCGCGCAGCTCCAGCTCGCGGATCAACAGACCCGCCATGATCGTCTTGCCCGCGCCGGCGTCGTCGGCGAGCAAGAAACGCACGCGCGGCAACTTCAGCAGGTAGTCGTAGACCGCCTCCAGTTGGTGCGGCAGCGGATCGACCCGCGAAATCGACAGGCCGAAGTACGGATCGAACTCGTAGGCGATGCCCAGCGCGTACGCCTGCAGCCCCAAGCGCAGCAGGCGGGCATCGCCCGCGAAGGAAAGCCGCGGGTCGCGGATCGTCAGCGCCTCGAGGTCCGCCGCCGACAGCGTGACTTGCCGGAAGCGCTCCGAGTGGAGGCCGACCAGTCCCACGGTCCAGCTCGATGGGCCGTTCGCGTGGACGGTCTCGACACGCATCGGCTCGTGGAACAGGGGGCCCGTCAGTTGCTGGCCCTTTCGCAGCCGCGGCTCGCTCATGGCGATGGGGGGCGCGGCGCCTTCGTCGCTCCGCGCCACACCGGCACGACGGTAGGGCGATGGCGCGCGCGCGGTCAACGAGACCGGCCGCACCTCGCAAGCCGGCGCCCGACGCGTGCGGTCAGCCGACTTGACCCACCCCGTCGCGTCGCGTACAGAGCGCACCCTCCCCGCACGTCCCCGCGTGCGCGCCGGGGCCGTGCCCGATCCGAGCGAGGAGCCATGCCGAAGATGAAGACCAACCGAGCGGCGCGGAAGCGCTTCCGGCTGACGGGGACCGGACGCATCCGACGGCCGAAGGCGGGCAAGAACCACCTCATGCGCGGCAAGCGCGGCTCGCGCCTGCGCCGGCTCGAGAAGAACGACCTCGTGGACCCGACCATGGAACGGCGCATCAAGCGCCTGCTGCCGGGGTGGTGAGCCATGCCGCGCGCCAAGCGAGGGTTCAAGGCCCGCCGCCGCCGCAATCGGGTGCTGCGGCTCGCCAAGGGCTACTACGGCTCGCGCAGTCGCATCTACGCGATCGCCAAGGAGCAGCTGCACAACGCCTGGGAGGACGCCTACCGGCACCGGCGCGAGCGCAAGCGCGACTTCCGACGGCTGTGGATCACGCGCATCAACGCGGCCGTTCGCCCCTTCGGATGGAGCTACAGCCGGTTCATCGCCGCGCTGCAGCGGGCGGGGATCGCGCTCGACCGCAAGATCCTCGCCGATCTCGCGGTGCGCGATCCGGGGGGCTTCAAGGCCGTCGTGGACGCCGTCAAGGGCTGATCGCGCAGGCGGGGACGCGTGCGTGAGGGCGACCCGACGCGGCTCTTCGACGAGGGGCTTGCCCGGGTCGAGGGCGAGTACGAGGCCGCGTTCGCTGCGGCGCTCGACGAGCCCGCGCTACGCGCCGCGGCGGCGCGGTACATCGGACCGAACGGCGAGCTGACGCAGCTGCTGCGTCAGGTCGGCTCGTTGCCGGCCGAATCGAGGCGCGCGTATGGGGCCCGCGCCAACACGCTACGCCAACGGGTCGAGCACGCCTTCGAGCAGGCGCTGGCGCAGCTTCGCGAGCGCGAGCGGCGGCGCGCGCTCGATGTCGCGCCGGTCGATCCGACGTTGCCGGGCCGCTGGCCGCGCCCCGGCAGGCTGCACCCGACGCGCCGGGCGCTGCTCGACGTCGTCGACGTGTTCACCTCGATGGGCTTCGACGTCGCCGATGGGCCGGAGGTGGACCGAGCCGAGTACAACTTCGACCGTCTCGGTTTCCCGCCGGATCATCCGGCGACCGACATGCACGACAGCTTCTTCGTGCGCGGCGGCGAGGCCGATCGACTCATGCTCCGCACCCACACTTCGACCATTCAAGTGCGGGAGATGATGCGGCGCCGCCCTCCGCTCGCGGTCGTCGCGCCCGGCGTCGTCTACCGGCGCGACGACGACGCGACGCACTCGCCCATGTTCTTCCAGATCGAGGGATTCCTCGTCGATCGGGACGTCTCGATGGCCGATCTGCGCGGTGTGCTCACCGTCTTCGGCGAGCGGCTGTTCGGTGCGGGCACGCCGCTGCGTCTGCGTCCGAGCTATTTCCCCTTCGTGGAGCCCGGTGCGGAAGCCGATCTCGGCTGCACCTTCTGCCGCCCGTGGGAGCAGCCGGCCGGCGCCCGCCCCGATTGCCGCGTGTGCAAGGGCAGCGGATGGCTCGAGATCCTCGGCTGCGGGATGATCCACCCGGTCGTGTTCGAAAACGTGGGGATCGACCCGGAGACGTGGACCGGATTCGCATTCGGGATGGGCATTGACCGCATCGCGATGCTCCGGCACGGCATCCCGTCGATCCGCATGCTCTTCGACAACGACCCGCGTCTGCTCGGGAGTCTGTGAATGCGTGCGTCGGTTCGCTGGCTCGCGGAGCTGAGCGGCGTCGACGTCGGCGGCGCCGAGATGGCCGAGCGGCTGACGCGCGCCGGCATCGAGGTCGAACGCGTGCACGTGCGTGGCCGGCTCGAGAACATCGTCATCGCCTACGTACGCGCCGTCCGGCCGCATCCGGCCCGCCAGCGTCTATCGGTCGTCGAGGTGTACGACGGCACCTCGTCGCACACGGTGGTCTGCGGCGCGCCCAACGTTCCGCCACCCGGTGGGCGCGTCGTGCTGGCGCGGCCGGGCGCGCGTCTGCCCTCGGGCCTCGTCATCGAGGTGCGCGACATCGGCGGTGTGCGGTCCGAAGGCATGCTGTGCAGCGAGTCGGAGCTCGACCTCGGCCCGGATGCCGACGGCATCATCGTGATCGGCGGCGTGGGGGGGGCGAATCCGGGCACGGCGGCGAGCGATGCGCTCTGGGTCGAAACGGAGGTGCTCGAGCTGTCCGTCACGCCCAACCGGCCCGACGCGCTCGGTCACGTGGGGCTCGCGCGAGAGCTCGCCGTGGCCTTCGGTGTGCCGTTCCGCCCGCCGCGACCCGAGCCGCCACCGCCCTGCGAGGCGTTGCCCGCGGAAGACGGCCGGCACTGGCACGTCCGCATCGAGGCGCCCGAGCGGTGCGCGCGATATGCGGCGGCACTCGTGCCGAACGTGCGCGTCGGGCCCTCCGTGGATTGGTTGCGCTACCGGCTGCACGCCCTCGGCATGCGTCCCATTTCAAACGTCGTCGATGCGACCAACCTGGTCCTGCTCGAATGGGGCCATCCCATCCACGCGTTCGACGCAGACCGGCTTGAGGGCGACGGCGTCGTCGTGCGACGTGCCCGACCGGGCGAGTCCCTCGTCACGCTCGACGGGGTGCAGCGCACGCTGTGCGACGACGACCTCGTCATCGCCGACGGCGCCAGGCCGGTGGCTCTGGCGGGCGTGATGGGTGGCCAGGACAGCGGCGTGACCGCCTCGACGCGCCACGTGTTGCTCGAGGTCGCCTGGTTCGACCCGCGCTCGATCCGGCGCACCGCGCGCCGTCACGCCCTGCACACCGAGGCGAGCCACCGCTTCGAGCGCGGCGTCGACCGCACGGCCGTTCCCGTCGTGCTCGCGCGTGCACTCGAGCGGCTGACGGCGATGGCGAGCGGTCGGCCGGTTCCGAGCTGGATCGACGCGCATCCCAGACCGGAGCCCTCGCGCCGCATCGTGTTGCGACCGTCGCGGGCGCGGCGGCTACTCGGACTCGATCTCGATACGGGAGGGATGCGGGATCGTCTCGAAGCGCTGGGGTGCACGGTGCAACCCGCACCCGTCACCGCCGAGGAGGAGCGGCTCGAGGTGACCGCACCCGGGTGGCGTCCCGATTTGCAGCGCGAGGTCGATCTCGTCGAGGAGCTCGCACGGGTCGAGGGCTACGATCGCATCCCGTCGAGCGTGCCCGCGGTGCGACCGTCCGCGTTGGGCAGCCCGCCGCGCGTGCGCGTCGAGCGGCGGCTGCTCGAGGCGGCGGCCGGCGTGGGGCTGCTCGAGGCCATCCATCTCTCCTTCGTCTCTCGACGCGATCTGGAGCGTTGTAGGCTCGCCGTACCGGCTGTCGAGCTCGCCAATCCCCTCGGCGAGGAACAATCGCTGCTGCGGCCGTCGCTGTTGCCGGGGCTTGTGGGCGCGGCGGCGCGCGCGGCGCGTCGTCAAGTCGAGTCGGTGGCCTTCTTCGAGCTCGGGCGAACGTTTCAGCCTGCGGCCGAGCGTTCGGGGGCTCCCGTCGAGCGAGCCATTCTCGCGTTGCTGCTCCACGGCCGGCGCGGCGCGTGGATTGGCCCGGGCGATCCGGTCGACTTCCACGACGCAGCGGGCCGATTGCAAGCGATCGTCGAGACCGCGGTCGGCGCCAGGCTCGAGCTGCGGCTCGCGGAAGATGCGGAGCACGAGGTGCCATTTCTGCATCCTCGGCGCGCGGCGGGCGCGTGGCTCGACGGCTCGCGGGTCGGCTGGGCCGGCGAGCTGCACCCGGACCTGCTGCGCGAATGGGAGCTCGGCGCGGCGGCCTATGCAGAGCTGGACGTCGAGGAGCTGGTGCGGTGGGCCGAGCGTCGCGGCACGTCCCGCGCGACGATTCCGCCGCGCACGCCCGCCGTCCGTCGCGACGTGGCGCTGCTCGTCGCCGAGTCGGTTCAAGCGGGGCAACTGGCCCGCGCACTGCGCGAGGCGGCCGGGCCGCTGTGCGAGTCGGTCGAGCCGTTCGATCTGTTTCGCGACGAGCGGATGGGAGCCGACCGCAAGAGCCTCGCGTTTCGCCTGACGTACCGGCACCCCGAGCAGACGCTCACGGACCTCGAGGTCGACGCCGTGCATGCGCGCGCGGTGCAGGCGGTCGTCCAGGCGTACGGTGCCGTCGTCCGCTGACGTCCGTCCGTGGCACACTGCGAATCGGGGTTGCCATGTCGATGCACGTTCTCGTCGTTCTGGTGGGTGTATCCGCGAGCGCGCCAGCGCAGGAGCCGGGGCTCGTCATCGTCGACCACAGCCAGGTGCCAACGGCGACCCCGGTGCACGTTCCGCCGCCGGCCGAGCCGGCCGGAGCGCGTGTTCACGATGGGTTCTACGCGCGCGTCGCGGTCGGGTTCGGTGGTCTCGTCGACGATTTCCGCGCGTTCGGAGGGCTCTGGGAGGGCACCGCCGACGGGGGCTCCGGAGCCTTCGAGGCCGGCATCGGTTGGACGGTCGCGCGCGGACTCGTGATCGGCGGCATGTTCGCGTCCGACTGGGTGCAGAATCCGCGGATCGAGGGGATGGAGGTGGCGGGTGTGGGCGCCCTGACCGTGTTCGGCCCGTTCGCCGACTGGTATCTCGAGCCCACCGAGGGGCTGCACCTGCAGGCGCTGCTCGGCGGCGCGCGCATCGAGATTCGAGGCGGAAGAGGCGAGCGCGCGCGCGATCACGAACCCGTCGGCACGGCGATTCTGCTCGGCGTCGGCCACTCGTGGTGGATGGGCGAGGAGCTTTCGCTCGGCGTGCTCGGTCGGCTCACCGGGGCCCATTTGTGGGCCGACTTCGTCGCGCACCGCGTCGCCGCGCTCTCCGTGCTCGGTACGCTCACCTACCACTGAGCGCGCCGCCGCGCGGCCTCACTCGATCCGCAGGAGCTCCTTGACCTTGGCGATGACCTGGGGCGCCTGAATCGGCTTGGTGATGTACGCGTTGGCCCCGAGGGCGAGCGCGCGTTGTCGGTCCTCGGCGCCTCCTTCGGTCGTGATGATGATAATCGGCACGTCGCGATGCCGCTCGTCGCTTCGGATACGACGAACGAGCTTGAGGCCGTCCATCACGGGCATGTTGATGTCGGTGATCACGAGATCGAACTTGCCGGCGGCCAGCTTGCGAAGGCCGTCGACCCCATCCTCAGCTTCGGTGACCGCGATGCGCCGGATGCGTGCGAGCGCAAAAACGAGGAGCTGGCGCATCATCGGCGAGTCCTCGACGACGAGACAGGCGTAGTCGGCCATCGGTTCGCTCATTCTGCGTCGGGCGACGGCGCCCCCCGGCGCCGTGCGTTGGCCTCGAGCCCTCGCAGCGCATCGAGGGGATCGAGGCCGGAGCCAGTATACAGGTTCGCGCCGACGAGGGCGTGCCCGGCGTGCGTGCCGAGCAGCTGAAACAGCTGGTGGTCCACGGCGGCCCAGGCGGATTTCTGGGGCAGCCACGATAGAATCGCGATGGCGCCGACCGGTTTGCCCTCGACCTGGAGCGGAATGACGGCGGCGGGCTCTTGGTCTACGGCCTCTGGATGCTCGCGAATCCGGGCGATGCCCGTCAGACACGACTCTCCGATGGGACCGTCACCGAGAGCGACCTCGGTCGGAAGCGTCTCGCCGACGCCGTCCCAGGCGACGGGAACCGCGACGGAGCGGGCGCGGTCGACGACGTAGACGACCGTGGCACGGGAACCGACGAGCTGGCCGCACGTGTCGAGGATGTGCCGCAGCACGTGACGCGGCGAGAGCGATTGATGGAGCTGGAACGCCGCCACGTAAAGGTTTGCCAGATCCCCAAGCTCGCGCTCCAGCTCCGCGAATCGCGCGTCCACGGTGCGCAGCCGCATGGCGCGTTCCGTCGATTCCTCGGCGAACGCGCGACGCTCGCGTTCGAGCGATTCGATGCGGTCGAGCAGCTCGCGGACACCGCCGTCCGCTTGGAGCGCCGCGCGCAGCTGCGCGCTCCGTTCCCGCAAGTGCTCGATCTCGCTGCGTAGCTCCGCGTTCTCGGCGAGCAGCTCCTCGGCGAGCTCGAAGCCCTTCTTGAGGAACGAGCGCAAGAAGGCCTCGCGCTCGCGCACGAGGTCGCCCGGCAGGTCGCTCGGCCGGCGGCCGCGTTCCTCCGTCACGGCCCAACGCTACCAGAGCGCCACGCGGAGAGTACGGGGCGTCGGGATGCAGGCTCACGCACGGGCTCGGACTCGGGCTCGGGCTCGGACTCGGTCTCCGACTCGGTCGCGAGCTCGGACTCGGGCTCGGTCTCCGACTCGGTCTCGGACTCGGGCTCGGCCTCGGTCAAGGGTTGCGACGCGGACTCCAGGTGGAACCGTGCATGTCACGTCATCCGTCCAGCGCCGCGATCTCGGCGATGATCTCGTGCAGCGTCAAGCACCGATGCACGCGACCCGTCCGTAACGCCGCCCCCGGCATGCCGTGCACGACCGCGCTGCGCTCCGATTCAGCGATCACCAGACCGCCGGCATCCGCCACGGCATGCACGCCGCGAGCGCCATCGTCGCCCATGCCCGTGAGCACCACCGCGACCAGGCGTGGGCCCACGCACGCCGCGGCGCTGCGGAACAGCCGGTCGACGGAGGGCACGTAGCGGTCCGAAGAATCGGGCTCCGCTGTCCGTAGCCGGAGCGAGCCCGCAGGCCCTCGTTCGACGGAGGCGACGCGCCCGCCGGGGCAGACGAGCCCCGTGCCTGCGACGATCGGCTCGCCGTCCCGGGCCTCGCGCACACGCACGCCGCCGAGTCGGTCGAGCCGCTCCGCGAAACTCCGGGTGAACCGTTCGGGCATGTGTTGCGCGACGACGATGCACAGCCGACTCGAAGACGGCAGCGCAGCGAAAAGCTCGACGAGGGCACTGGGGCCACCGGTCGACGCGCCCACGACGACGAGCCGCGAGGGCTCGATCGCGACGCCCGGTTGGGGCACCGCGCGCGCCGAGGCGCCCACGACCGCGAAACGCCCGGTGACGGTGTGACTCGCGCCGCGCAGCCCGGCAGCCGGAGACAGCTGCCGGACGAGCTCGACTTTGGCGCGCAGATCGGCGCGCATCGCGTCCAGTTCCGCGACGCCCGCGCCGGCGGGCCGTGCGACGAAATCGAGGGCGCCCAACTCGAGCGCACGGAAGACGTCCTGGCGACCCGAGCGGCCGGAGACGACGAGCACGGGTGTCGGCTGCCTCGCCATGAGCAAACGCAGGAACGTGAATCCGTCCATGCGCGGCATCTCGAGATCGAGCGTGACGAGGTCGGGTCGCAGCTCGAAGCAGCGCTGCAGGGCCTCGTCGCCGTCGGCGGCGCGCGCGACGACGTGCACCCCGTCGATGTCCTCAAGCAGCTCGGTCAGCGCGCGCCGGTGCGCCGCCGAGTCGTCGACGACCACGACGCGCAACGGAGCAGCGGTCACCGCGCGTACCTCCCGTTCATCCGACCGATCCCCCGAGCGCGGGTTTGCGATAGACGAGCTCGTCGCCCGCGTGGACGACCTCGAAGGCCGTCGTCACGTGAAGCAGCGATTCGCTGTGGCCGAGCAGCAGGTAGCCGCCCGGCAGCAAGCGGGCGTGCAGCACGTCGAGCACGCGACGGCGCGCCTCGGGAAGCAGGTAGATGAGCACGTTTCGGCAGAAGACCACGTCGACGCGGCCGGCGGCTGCCGCGCGCACGCCGTCGAGCAGATTCAACCGGCTGAAGTGACACATCGCCCGCAGGCGCGGCTGCACCTCGAGCCCGTCCTCCACTTCCCGAAAGCAGCGCTCGTAACCCGACGGCATCGCGCGGAAACTGGATGCCCCGTACACGGCCCGTCGGGCCGCCGCCAGCGCGCGTCGCGACAGGTCGCTGCCGAAGATGCGCACGTCCCAGCCTTCGAACAGCCCGCTCTCCTCGACGAGCATCGCGATTGTGTAGACCTCCTCGCCGGTCGAGCAGCCCGCGCTCCAGACGGCGAGACGTCGCAGGCCGCGGGCCTCGCCCCGCTCGCGCAGCCGCGGCAGCAGGACGTCGCGAAAGGCGCGCAGTTGCTCGGGTTCTCGAAAAAAATAGGTCTCATGGGTCGTCAGCAGCTCCGCCGCGCGCTCCAGCTCCGCGGGACCGTCGGGGTGCTGACGAAGGTGGCGGCAATAGTCCGCGAACGAGTCAATACCCAGCGCCCGCAGTCGTTCGCGGAGGCGGCGTTCGACCGAGAAGGCGGCCTCGTCGGAAAGCGCGAAGCCGTAGCGCTCCGCGAGCAGATCGCCCAGCGCGCGAAGCGCATCGACGGAGAGGGACGGAGAGCCCTCCCCCGCGGAACCGGTGCGGGGGCTCGCGGACTGCGCCGACGCGCCGATGCGCGCGCGATCGGGCTCGATCTCGACGGCCGATGGCGCGACGTGGCCGCGAAGCCTGGCTCGCCTGCCGTCCGTCGCGAAGCGGCTCGCCCGCTCCCACCCCGGCGCAGCGTCGGATTCTGGCTCCTCGAGCAGCGCAATCGCACGTGGCTCGCCCCACCGACGCAGGGCGCTGCGGGCTTGCGGGGACAGCCCTTCGGTTGCAGCCAACGACGCGATTTGCGGCAAGGCCTCGACCTCACGGGATGCGACGAGCAACAGCGCCGCGGCGGCGCGCGTCTGCGGTGGCCCGTCGCCTACGAGCCGACGCAGCTTCGCCCGCGCGCGTGCATCCAGGGACGGAGCGCGTTCGAGCAGCACGTCGAACGCGGGTGGGCATTCGGCCACGAGCGTCGCCAGGCCGCGCGTCGTCTGCACGAAGAGGGCATCGTCGGCTTCCCTGAGGCGAGCGAGCAGCGGTTCGACCGCGCGCGGGTCGCCGCAGCGCCCGAGCAGACCGACCACCGCGCGACGGGCTGCCGGCTCCGCGAGATGATCGCCCAGCAGGCGCCAGGGGATTCGCGCGCGACAGCGCTCGAGCGCATCGAGCACGGCCAGGCGCAGGAACCGATCCGGCGTTTGAAGCAGGGGCAACAAGGCTTCGGTCGCGCGCGGCCCTCCGATACGTCCGAGCGCGTCGATGGCGGCGACGGCTTCGTGGGGGTTGCTTTCGCGCGCGATTTGGGACAGCACGCGCACGGCCGCCTCGGCGCGCGTCTCGCCGAGCGCCTCGATCAGGAAGCGCCGGCGACCGGGAGGCGTCCGCGCGAGCGTCTCGAACAGGGCCGACGAGGCGCGCTCTCCCAGCAACGCGATGGCCTCGAGGCACGCGCCGCGGATCGAGGGCTCCTCGGAGCGTGCGAGCCGGTCGACGAGAAGGCCAATCGCGGCGTCGTCGGCGCAGCGCCCCACGAGGGCCGCGGCTTCCTTGCGGACGCGCCAATCGATGTCCGCGAACGCGTCGAGCGCCGCACGCACGGCGTCGCCCGGCGCGCGGCGCTCGAGCGCGAGAAGGGCACGTCGACGATGCTCCGCGTCGGCCCCACGGACCGTCGTGCACTTCGGCGAGGTGCTCATGGCGCCACGCCCGCAGAGGGCTCGGCCGCCGCCAGCGCCGACGCGGCGAGCTGGTCGACGTCGAGCACGAACACCATACGGCCCGCGTGCCGTTGCACGCCGACGATGCCTCGCTCGCGATCACCCGCACCCAGCGCGGGCAGCGCACCGGACCCCACGGGCTCGCCGCCGAAAACGTCGGTGACCGCATCGACGACGAGTGCGACACCGCGTGTCCCGGCGCGCACGACGATCCACTTTCTGCGCCGGTCGCCGTCGGCAGCGGGCGGCAACCCGAATCGACGGCGCAGATCCAGCACCGGGACGACCTCCCCTCGGTGGTCGGCCACCCCGAGCAGCACGGGGGGTGCGTGCGGGAGCGGCACGACGGGCAGCGGCTGCAGGATCTCCCGTACGCGATGGATGTCGAGGGCGTAGACGACCTCGCCGACGACGAAGCCCACGAAGTTCTTCGCGCGACTCGAGCGGGCGCGGGGAGACGACGTCACGGTCACCTCGCCAGGACGGCCGGGTCGAGGAGCACGAGCAGCTCGTCCGACCGTGCGTCGTCCTGACCGGAGCGGCGCTCGCCCCGCGCGGGACGCGCGGTGCCAGGCCGGCCGATTCCGAGCACGTGATCGGGCGTGACGCCACCCAGGCTCGTCACGAGCTCGATCTCGCTTTCGTGCAACCGATGGACCTGCCGGACCTCGTCGACGAGCAGGCCGACCAGCTCGGCGCCCGTCTCGACGACGAGCACCCGCGCCGTGCGCCCAGGGGGCGATGCTTCAACGCGGACGCGTCGACGCAGGTCGACCAGGGTCGTGATCCGGCCGCGCACCGAGACGACGCCGAGCACGCGCTCGGCGGCCCGCGGCACCGGCGTGACGGGAGGGATCCGCACGATCTCTCGCACGCACGCGAGCGGCAGTGCGTAGCTGTCCGTACCCAATTGGAAAGCGAGCAGCTCGACGATCCCGTCGCGCGGCGCGAGCACGTGCGCTGCGGACGAGGTGGGCGCGAGCTGGGAGCCACGTCCGGTCATGACGGTGCCCGCGCGAGGGATACGGGCCGATCGACGCCGCCCAGCACCTCCTCGAGCAAACCGGGTGCGTCGAGCACCAGGGCCACGCGCTGCTCGCCCAGATCCGTCGCGCCTGCGAATCCGCGCACGGCGCGCAGGCTCGGGCCGAGGGGCTTGATGACGACGTCGCGTTGACCGCCCAGATCGTCGACGACGAGGCCGAGCCGCCGCTGCCCGAGCGCGACGATGACGACGAATCCACGTCGGCGCGACCGCGGATCGGGTGGCAAGGTGGCGGCGATTCCGAACAGGCGGCCGAGGCGACAGATGGGCAGTGTGCTGCCGCGGACGCTGACGACTTCGTGGCCGTCGATCCGGCGGACCGCGGCCGGATCGAAGGCAAGGGCTTCTTCGACGGCGGACAGCGGCAGACAGAAGCTTTGCGCGCCCACGCGGACGAGCAGGGCGCGCACGATGGCCAGCGTGACCGGCAGCGTCAGCGTGAGCTTGGTCCCAACGCCCGGCTCGCTCGAAACGTCGACGACGCCACCCAACCGGGCGATGTTCGTCTTGACGACGTCCAAACCCACCCCGCGTCCGCTCGTGTCCGTGATGGCGGAGCGCGTGGTGAAACCGGGCAGGAAAACGAGCTGAAGGATCTCGTGCGGGCTCAGCTCGTCGCGACTCGAACGGTCCACGAGCCCCCGACGCACCGCGGTTTCGAAGATTTTGTCGGCGTTCATGCCCGCGCCGTCGTCCTCGATCTCGATGACGACGTGACTTCCCTTCTGGTAGGCGTTGATCGCGACCGTGCCGACGGTCGGCTTGCCGGCCAGCTCGCGCAACGTCGGACGTTCGATCCCGTGGTCGATCGCGTTGCGGACGATGTGCATCAGGGGGTCGGTCAGCTCCTCGACGATGAGCTTGTCCACCTCGGTCTCGGCCCCCGTCACCACGAGGCGCACCTGCTTCTCGTGCTCGCGCGCGACCTGCCGCACGACGCGCGCGAGCCGGTCGAAGACCTGCCGCAGCGGCACCATGCGAACCGAAAGGATTCCGTCCTGCATCTCGTCCAAGTTGCGGTCGAGCCCCCGACGTGCGCGCTGCAACTCGAGGGCGAGCGCGCGCAAGGAGGGCTCGCCGCGCAGTCGTTCCTCGATGCGGCCGAGCGCGGCACGCACGAGCGAGAGCTCGCCCACGACGTTCAACAAATGGTCGAGCTTGCGGATGTCGACGCGGACGGTGTGGGCTGCGCCGCGACCCGTTTCCACCCCCTCGCGGTCGAGCGGCGCGGCTGGCGCGTCGCTGGGACTTCGTTCCGCAGGGCCCGCCGGCCGCTCGTGCGTCGCGGGCCGCGCCTCGGGGTCGGGCGCGGGAACGATCGTCGGGCGGCGTCCCGCGACCTCGGCCGCGGTGCCGCCTCCCGGCGACTCGGCTCTCGTCGGAGGTCGCGTCGGTCGTTCCTCGCGACGCGGCACCGGTGCGACGAGCACCTGCGCTCCGGCCGCCTCGGCGATCCGCTCGACGGGCGCGCGCGAAGCGAACAGCAACGTCAGCTCGATGACGTCCGGCGGCCCACCTCCCGAACGCGGCAGGATCGTGATGACCTCGCCCAGGGACTTGAGGCGCTGCTTGAGCTCCTCGAGCGAAGTGTCGATCGAGGCGAGCGCGAAGCTGCCGTCGAGTCGGTACAGCGGCACGCCCTGCTCGACGTTCGTGCGCAGGCGGTGCTCTTCGTACTCGGTGAGCACCCCGAGCGTCTGCTCGTCGAGCTCGTAGACCTCCGCCGGCGCGCGCGCGGCGGGCGGCACCGCCGGCGCGAATCGTTCGAGTCGTTCGGCGTAGCGCGCCAGATCGCCCTCGCTCGCCGCCTCGACCGGTCGCTCCGCGTTGCCCAGCAGGCGTTGGAAGTGCTCGACGCCCTCGAAGAGCACGTCGAGGACCGACTGACCGAGCGCGATGCGCCCCAGACGCAAGTCGTCGAGCAGATCTTCGAGCGCGTGCGCGAGCGCGCCCATCTTGTGGTGACCGAAGACGTGGGCGAGCCCCTTGAGCGTGTGCACGCCGCGGAAGATCTCGTGCACGAGCCCGGGCTCGTCGCGGCCCTCGCGCTGGGCTTGATCAAGCGCGAGCAGGTCGCGCGACAGCGCCTCGACGATCTCGCCGGCCTCGGCGAGGAACTCCTCGCGCAGCGCCTCGTCGTGCTCGCTCACGCACCCCCCTCGTCCCGCGCGGCCAGCAGACGGCGGACGGTCGCGCGTAGCTCGTCCGGCGCGAAGGGCTTGGCGAGGTAGCCGTCGGCCCCGAGCTGCATGCCACGCTGCCGGTCGCGCTCGGCCGCCTCCGTGGAGATGAGCAGGAGTGGCGTGCGCGACAGCGTCGGATGCCCCCGGACGAACGAGACCAGTTCGAGCCCGTGCAAGTCGGGCATGTGGACGTCCACGATGAGCAGATCCCAGCGCGACCGGGGCAGCACGCGCAGCGCCTCGAGCCCGCTCTCGGCCTCCTCGACCGTCGCGCCCTCCTCCTCCAGCGCGAGGCGCACCCACGCGCGCATCGCGCGCGAGTCGTCGACCACCAGGACGTGCATGGCGTCGCGCTTGCGCGACAGTTTACCAGACGGCCGTCGTCCTCTCGATTTCCGTCGCCGTGCCTGCGCCGCGCGCCGCGTCGCGTCGCACGCGCCCCGCGAACCCCCGCTACGAGCGGCGAACGCGCAGGACGGACGGCGCGTAATCCTCGGGCCGCTCGAATCCCAGGAGCAGGAGCAGCGTGGCCGCCACGTTGGCCAGACCCGGGCGCTCGACCGTCGGGTCGATCTCGAGAGGGGCGCCCGGCGCGAGCACGTGCAGGGGCACGGGATTGAGGGTGTGACTCGTCTTGGGCCGTCCCCCTCCCCGCTCGTCGCGCAGGATACGACCGGTGCGGCGGTCTCGCTCGAACATCTCGTCCGCATTGCCGTGATCGGCCGTCACGATCATCGCTCCGCCGAGCCGCTCGATGGTGCGCGCGAGCCGCCCAATCTGCAGATCGACGGCCTCGACGGCGATCACGGTGGGCTCGAGCACGCCCGTGTGCCCGACCATGTCTCCGTTGGCGAAGTTGATGCGGGCGTGGCGCACCTCCCCGCCGACCAACGCATCGATCGTCGCGTCCGCGATCGCCGCGGCCTCCATCCAGGGCCGCTCGTCGAACGGACGTTGCGAGGAGGGGATCTCGATCCAGCGCTCGAGGCGCTCGTCGATCCGTCCCGAGCGGTTGCCGTTCCAGAAGTACGTGACGTGACCGAATTTCTGCGTCTCGCTGCACGCGAGCTGCGAGACGCCCGCGGCGACCAGGTACTCGGCCACCGTCCGATCGATGGCCGGCGGGGGCACCAGGAAGCGGCGGGGCAGCATGCGGTCCCCGTCGTATTGCATCATGCCCGCGAAGACGACGTCGGGACGCGGGCCGCGGTCGAACGCCGTGAACGGCTCCTCGTCGAACGCGCGCGTCAGCTCGATCGCGCGATCACCGCGGAAGTTGAAGAGGACCACCGCCGCGCCGTCGCGAATCGGTCCCACGGGCTCCCCGCGCTCGTCGACGATCACGAAGCCAGGCAGGTACTGGTCGATGATGCCGGGCTGCTCCTCGCGCAGCGTGCGGATCGCTTCCTCGAGCGAGCGAAAGGGCCGCCCTTTCCCCAAGACATGGATCTGCCAGCCGCGCGCGACCATGCCCCAGTCGGCCTCGTAGCGATCCATCGTGACGACCATGCGTCCGCCGCCGGACGCGGCGCGGTAGTCGCGCCCCGCTTCGCGATGGGCACGCAGGCGCGCCTCGAGCCGTTCGACGTACTCGAGCGCGCTTCGCTCCGGCACGTCACGGCCATCGAGCAGTGCGTGCACGCGCACGCGCGCGATGCCTTCCTCGGCGCACCGGTCGATCAGCGCGAAGAGATGATCGATGTGGCTGTGCACGTTCCCGTCCGACAGCAGTCCCACGAAGTGCACCGGTTCGCCGCTGTGCCGCACGCGGTCGACGACGTCGCGCCAGGCCCTGCCGCGCCAGATCTCCCCCGTCCGGATGGCGTCGTTGACGCGCTTGGCGCCCTGGTCGAAGACGCGCCCGGCCCCGAGTGCATTGTGCCCCACCTCGCTATTGCCCATGTCGTCGTCCGAGGGAAGTCCGACGGCCGTGCCGTGCGCGCGAAGCTTCGTGGAGGGGCAGCTGGATGCGAGCCGGTCGAGATTCGGCGTGCGCGCGAGCCAGACGGCGTCGCCCTCGTCGTGTGGACCGATGCCGATACCGTCCATCACGACGACGAGCACCGGGCCTGGCACGCCGCCGAAATCGGGATGAGGGCGAAGCGAAAGACGCATGACGTCGCGAAAGCCTACAACGCGCCGCACCCCGAAGCTTCGGGCCTCGCCTCGGGCGCGGGCGCGGGCGCGCGGACCCAGCCTCTGGCTCGGGTTCGGGACCAGGCTCGGTCCACGGGCTCGGACTCAAATACGGACTCGGACTCGGTCTCCGACTCGGTCTCGGTCTCGGTCTCGGACTCAGACTCGGGCTCGGACTAGAATGCGGACTCGGGCTCTGTCTCGGACCCAAGTTCGGTCTCGGTCTGTCTCGGGGTCGGGCTCGGACTTACAGCGCTGGCGAGGTTGGTTGATCGCGGTTCGTCTTCCGACAGGGACGCCGGCTCGGACCTGGACTCGGCTTCGAGCTCGACGTCATGTAGCGGACCCACCCTTCCGTCGTCGTTGGGTTGCTTGAAACCACACGTCGCCGAACTGCATCGCGGAGCTCGAGCACCGTGCGGATTCCATGAGCGCACCGCAGGTATCATTCGATTTACACCCATTCACTTTTCACCTGTGAAACCGGAGACTTTCGACCGTGCAAGACGCACCGAGAAATCACTCGTCGTTTCGGACTTGCGCACCTGGCACGTCCATCGCTATAAATGTGAATACCCGACGAAGTGGAGCAGAGCCGGGGTCCGCCCCCCGTTTCACCCGGCTGCCCACTTCGGCCCTCCTGGCGGCCTCCGGAAGCCCCACCCCCCACGAACCGGAGGCCGCCAATTTTTTTCCGTCGCGGTGCCCGCGGCGTCAGTTGCGCCGAAGTTTCGGCATCTTGCCGCGGACATGCGCGACCGGGTCTCGGGCGTAAGGAGCGAGCGATTGGTCCGCTCGCTCGCCGCGCGCAAGCCGATGGGTTGCCGCCAGCGCGATCATCGCCGCGTTGTCCGTGCAGGCCCGCACGGGGGGCACGAACAGCTCGATCCCGTGCGCGGCGCTGGCCTGCGCGGCCGCCGCGCGTAACCCACGATTGGCGGCCACCCCTCCGGTCAGCACGAGGCGGCTTGCGCCGCGCCGCAGGCACGCATCGATGGCACGCTCTACGAGCGCGTCGACCATCACGCGCTGGAAGGAAGCGCAAAGATCGGCCAGTCCCTGCTCGTCATCGGGCACGCCGTTGCGGCGTACGTGGAGGGCCACGGCGGTCTTGAGGCCGGAGAACGACATGTCGAGGCTGTCGCCTCGGTCGGCCATCGGACGTGGCCACCGAATCGCATCGGCGCGGCCACGCGAGGCGAGCGCGTCGATGCGCGGCCCGCCCGGATAGCCGAGGCCGAGCAGCCGCGCGACCTTGTCGAACACTTCGCCCGCGGCGTCGTCGCGCGTCTGCCCGAGGATCTCGACGTCGTGCGCGTCACGCACCTCGTACAACGCGCTGTGCCCGCCGCTGACGAGCAGCGCGACGTACGGAAACGCGGGCCCCGGAGGATCCGATTCCGTCCAGCGCAGGCGCGGGGCGAGCAAGTGACCTTCGAGGTGGTTGACGCCGACGAGCGGCAGATCGCGCGCGAGCGCCATCGCGCGCGCAGCCCCCAGCCCCACGAGCAGCGCGCCGACGAGTCCGGGCCCTTGCGTGACGGCGAGGGCGTCGATGCGCGCCCAGCCACCCGCTTGCTCGAGCGCGCGCTCGACGACGGGCACGATGGCCGTCAGGTGCATGCGCGCCGCGAGCTCGGGCACGATGCCGCCATGCGGCGCGTGGCGCGCCACCTGACTCGAGACCACGTCGGCGTGCACCAGGCCCGTCTCGTCGACGACGGCCGCCGCCGTCTCGTCGCACGACGTCTCGATGCCCAGCACTCTCATCGCCGCTCCAGCACGAACAGTCCGTAGTGGTCGCCGGGCCGCTCGCCGCTCCCCGCGAGCACGCGCACTTCGATGCGACCGGAGTCCATGAGCGAGACGAAGACCACGGCCTCGCGCCCCTCGAGGGGGCCTCCGGGCGCCCCGCCGACGACGTAGATCTCGTTGCGTAGGCGCGTACCTCCCGGAAAGTCGAAGCGGGAGAGCAGGTCGTGCTCGAGCGCGCCGACGCGCAGCAACGGGCTCGCGTCAAAGACGCGACCCGGGATCGAGCCCGGGTCGCACGGTCGCGTGCCTGGCTCACACGTCGTCAGAGAGCCGGGCTCCGTGCGCCTGTCGTAGGTGAGCACGGTGTTCTGGGCGAACCCACGCCGGAACGCGCTGCACGGCCCGGCCGACGGATCGCATCCGAGGTCGTCGGTGCCGACGACGACGCCGCTGAAGACGCCTCGATGATCCGCGAGGTCGGCGCAGCCACCGAGGATGGCCGCAAGGCACACCACGGGCCGCACGTTCATGGGGCGAAATCTAGCAGACGGAGCGACCGCGCAGGCGACGGACCGCGGACCTCGGCCGCGGCTTTCCGCTCGGCGTGCTGACGCGGTGCGGGCGTCGGCCTATGCTCGCGCACCGATGACGGTCCCCGCCGTCGCCTTCGTCGCCGCGGGCGAGCCCGACGCCGGTTTGATCGAGTCCTTGCGCGCCCGCGGTTACCGCGTCGAACGGCGCGACGCCCAGGAGCCGCCGCTCGACGTCGCGGTGCTCTTCGTTTCGGCCGACGTCGACGGCGCGCTCGACGTGGCCCGGCGTTGGCGGACCGACTCGAACGCGGTGCGCATCTGTTTCGTGGGGGACCCGCTTGGAGCAGGCTCCCAGGTCGCGGTGCGTGCGCTCGGAGCCGACGCGTATCTGCCGCGTCCGGTCACCATCGACGCCCTCGTCGCGTGGCTCGAGACGACGTTGCGGTCCGGATCGGAACGGCACGACGTCCGTGACGGGTCGCCACCCGCCGTACAGGCGCTCACCAACGACGTGTGGCGCCCGCCGGAACGCACGCTGCGCCTCGACGGAGAGGCCGCCCCCGACGCATCGCTGCCCGGTATCGACCCGTCGGTCACCGCCGACGGACGGATGCCATTCGGCGCTTCACCGTTCCTCGAGCGGCTGTTTCGCGAGGCCGATCGCGCGATGTTTCCAGGCGAGCCGCCCATCGTCATTCGGCTCGCGGTCGCCGACGAGCCGGCCGAGGTGCTCGTTCCCGACGATGCGCTCGAGCAGCCGGTGCCCGTGATCGACGTCGGCGACGAGGAGGGACCGGACGGGCTCACCTTCGTCGGGCCCGCCGCGGACGTTGCGGAGCCCGTCGATGGCTTGTCCACTGCCGGACCGAAAACGCCGGATGGAGACGGCGTCCAGGAGGCATCGGACGTCGTGCACGTCGAGCGCGATCGACCGTCCTCGAGCGCGTCGGCACGTGAAGCCGCCGTGGCGACCTCGGCGCCCGCGCGGGACGTGCTCCCCTCGGGCGGCATGGGCTCGGTGGCGATCCGTGCCGGTGGCGAACGGACGGTCGGAGGCACGGCCGCGGGGCGTCGCTCAATCGCGGATCGCCACGGCGGGTGGTCGACGAGTCGACCGGACGCCTCCGCGCGTCTGGAGCCAGCCGTGGTCGTTCCGCGCCAGCTGGAGGTGGGAGGCGTCGAGCTTCTCGCGGAGCTCTTCCGCCTGATCGAGAGTCGAGCACGGGCGCGGGTGCGCCTCGTACCGGTGCAGTCGGAAGCGAGCGAGCCGGATCCCGCACGCGATCCGCTCGTGCTCTGCCTCGATGGAAGCTGGCTCGAGCACGTCGAAGGTCCCATCGGGCTCCGCGTCCTTCGGGGGCTGCGAGACGAGGGCCGCGCCGATGCCTCCCCGGACGAGGACCTGGCGGCCGAAACCTGGCTCGCGCGTGCCGTGCGCGAGGGCCGCGTGGGCCGACTCGAGATCGAGCGTCGGCGCTGGCAGGCCGTCGAGGATCTCGTCGCGGACGCGATCGGCGCTCCCACCGTCCACGTCCACATCGAGCCCGAGCCCGAGAGCGCGACGAGGGCTGCCCGTTACGGTCGCGACGTGGGCGCGCTGCTCGTCGAGGCCGCGCGCCGGCGGATCGACGTCGACCGGCTGCGCCGCTGGCTCGGGCCGGCGGTCACGGGCGTCGCGGTCACGGCAGGGGGTCTGCAGCGGATGCGGGAACTGGGGGTGGAGCCCGAGATCGTGGGCGTGCTCGGGGCCGCCGAGGGTGTCGCCATCGACGCGCTCCTGGCCGTGGCCGAACCCGCCTCCGGAATGCCGGGTCTGCTCGCCGTGCTCGTGGCGGCCGGCGCCTTGCGTCCCCTGACGCTCGTCGGGGATGCCGGCATCGAACTGCCTGCGCGCGCCGACCCGGTCGCCTCGGCGCGACGCGTGCTCGAGCACCTGGTCGCGCTGGCCGAAGAAGGCGATTACTTCGCCATGCTCGGCGTGGGCTGCGACGCGTCGGCACGTGAGATCGAGCTCGCCCACGCGCGTCGCGTCGAGCTGCTCGACGAAGCCCGACACGTGCTCGCGGCTCAGGGCGATGTTGAAGAGCACGTCCGCTTCGTGGCTCGCGCCCTCGACGAAGCGCGGTCGCTGATGGGCGTCGAGCGCTGGCGGATGGCCTACGCGGCCGCGATCCGGGCGGGTACCGCGCGACGGAGGTGAGGGCGCCGATGCGAGTGCACCGAAACGCCCGATGTGCACGTCCAGGCGGCGAAGGCGGGCCCGCCCTTCGCGCGCCCCTCGTCGCAGCGCTGCTGCAGCTGCTGGGTAGCTGTAGCGAAGGCGCCGACGATCCGAGCCATCCGGCCGTCGTGGTGTACACAGCGTCCGAGCACGCTCTGCTCGCGGAGCGGACGGTCGCCGTGCTCGGCGGCGCGGTCGGGGTGCGGGCGAGCGAGGATCCCGCGGCGGCCGCCTCCGACGGGAACGGGTCGACCGTGCGCATCGGCCTGCTGGCCGACGCTACGGTGTGCGGCGAGTGCTACCGGCTCGAACAGACGGCGGGCGGCTTGCTCGTCCGCGGCGGCACGCCGCTCGGCATCCAGTACGGCCTCGCCGACGCGCTCGAACGCCTTGGCGTGCGGTTCGCGCACCCGGAGCGCGCCTACGTGCCGGCGCGCTGGAGCCGGCCGGCGCTCGCACCGGAGGAGCAAGGACGCCTCGTCGAGCCATGGATGAGCTTCCGCGGCATGCAGCTTCACACGCTGCATCCGATCGACGCCTATTTCGACTTCCTCGAACCGGGCGAGGAGAATCTCGCGCGCGCGAAGGCGACCCTCGACTGGGTCCTCGCCAACCGGGGCAACTTCGTGCAGTGGGTGGCGCTCGACGTCGTGCAACGCTCCCCCGAGCGGTACGAGCCGTGGGCCGAGCACACGCGGCGTATCGTCGAGTACGCCCACCGACGCGGCCTGCGCGTGGGGCTCGTCATCCAGATCTTCGGCCACAGCAACCTGCAGCGCGCCTGGGATCTGGTCGACGGCGAGCCCCCACCGCCGGACGCACTGCCCGCGCTCGTCCGGCCGCGGCTCGAGACGATCGTGCCCGGGCTGCAGCTCGACGTCATCAGTCTCGACTTCGGCGAGTTCTTCGCCGCAGAGCCGGAGACCTTCGTCGCCGCCATCCGCGCCGTCTACGACACGCTGGTCGCCCTCGATCCCGACATCGAGGTCAACGCGAAGCTACACGTGGGCAACTACGACGAGACCCGCGTCGAATGGATGGGCGAGCGCATCTTCTACTACTTCCTCGCAGCCGAAACGGGCCGGCCCATCGTGCCGTGGATTCACACCGTAATGTACTACAACCTCTTCGAGGACGCGGGCGGCGCCTACTTGCACGACGACTTCTCCGAGCACCGCGAGTTGCTCTTCCGCCTGCTCCGCGAGGGTCGCCGGGTCGCTTACTACCCGGAATCGGCCTACTGGGTCGCGTTCGACATCTCGGTGCCGACCTATCTGCCCGTCTACTTGCGCTCGCGCTGGCTCGACGTGCACGAGATCGCACGGCGTGCCGAGGCGGACGGGCACCCTGCCCTCGACGAGCACGCCATCTTCAGCTCCGGGTGGGAATGGGGCTACTGGCAGAACGACGTCGCGGCCCTGCGCCTCGGCTGGCAGCGGGTGCCGCAGTGGGAACAGCTGCCGGCGTGGATGTACGCGCCGATGGGCGAGGTCGGCGCGCGCCTCGCGCAGGCCATCGTGAGCCTGGGTGAAGCGCAGCGCGACGCGCTCATCGGCCAGCGGCTCGCGGCCTATCTGGCCGGGCGTGACGTGGCCATCGACGTCGGCGAGACGATGGGCATCGTGGCGCAACCGCTGCGGCCCAGTCTGCAGACCATCGCCACGGCGGACGCCGCGCGGCTGGCCGATTTCCGGGCCCGCGTCCTCGAGCCCCTCGATGGATTCGCGGCACGATGCGAGGCGCTCGCTTCGGAAGTCGCTTCGCTGCAGGCCGAGGACGACTCCGTCACGCCTTGGCTCGAGGAGATGCGCGATGGCTTCGAGGTGACCGCGCTGCGCGCGCGCTTCGCGCACCGTCTCTGGTCGGCCGCCGCCGAGCGGGACCGTGCACGCGCCGAATCGGCCCTCGCCGAGGCCGTCTCGCTGCGCGATCGGGCCCACGCCGTCGTGCAACGCCGCCACGCCGCGTTGCACGCCCGCGACGGGATGCGCCTGCTCGCACGCCGCCGCAACGCCACGCTCTATCCGTACGGTTATCTGCGGATGGCCCACGAGCTGTGCTACTGGGACCGCGAGCTCGTCGAGGCGCGCAACGCCATCCTCGGCGAATCGCGAGCTCCGGACGATTGCTTTTTCTGATGGCCGCGTTCCCGAGGTGCGCTCAGGCGTACTGCGGAACGGTCCGGCGTGCGCCGAAGCGGGGAACCGGGCGCCAGCTGGTCGGGCCGCCCCCGCGATGAGGGGCGCGCGCCGGTAGGCCGTCGAACGCCATTCCCATCGCGGGCCCGTTCGTCCAGACGACACGGCAGGGAAAGACGTACTCCTGACCCAAGCGCACGTCGGTGGCGCGAAGCACCGTGCGGGTGCCCGGCGAGAGCGTCCGCGCCGACTCGACGATGAGCCCGTCGGCGCCGAGCGCACGCACCTGCCCGGAGCCGAACCCTCCTGGAACGGTGAATTGGACCGGCAGCGGACCCTCGGCCGAAGGGGGCGCCGCGCCGTCGAGCGACTCGCCGCGCAGCAGCGAGGTCAGGCCACGCAGGCGCGCTCGCTCCGACTCGTCGAGCGGTGGCCCCGAGAGATCGCCGCGGGCGCGCAGCATCTGGTATTCGTACACGATGTCGAGCAGGCTCATCGGTTTCTCCCTCGTCTCACGGGCGTTACGATCACCGCTCTGGACCGACGCGAGCAGCAACTGATGTGCCACGTGGCCGTTGGCCCGAGATTGCATGCGAAGTCCCGCGACGCGCGCGGGCCGTCGTGTCCGATTCGGACACGTCTGTCATGGCGTGTCACTCGCGCTGATCGGGCGGAAGAGCTCGCGAATCGACCTGTCCGGCTCGTCGTGACCGGCACGTTGCGATAGACGTTCGAGCGACTCCGAGGGTTCACGGTGGACCTTTTTCGTCACGCCTCCGACCGAGACCCCACCGGAAGGCCTCTTTCAGACCGCATGCGGCCGCGCCGGCTTGGGGAGATGGTCGGTCAGAGACATCTGCTCGGTGAGAACGCGCTGCTGCCGCGCGCGGTGGCTCACCGGCGACTGCCCTCGATGGTGCTCGTGGGCCCGCCGGGAAGTGGCAAGACGACGCTCGCCCGGCTGCTGGCCGCCGAAACGGAGGCCCATTTCGAGACGTGGAGCGCAGTGACCGGGGGCCTCGCGGAGCTTCGGGACGCCATCGAACGCGCCGACCACCGCCGGCTCGAGGGGCGGCGGACGGTCCTCTTCGTCGACGAGATCCACCGCGTCACGCGGGGTCAGCAGGACGTGCTGCTACCGCACGTCGAGCGCGGAACCGTCGTGTTGGTCGGCGCGACGACGGAAAACCCGTCCTTCGCCCTGACCGCCGCGCTGCTGTCGCGGCTGCGGGTCTTTCGACTCGAGCCATTGTCGAGCGAGGACCTCGTCGCGCTGCTCGAGCGCGCCCTCGCAGATCACGAACGGGGCCTCGGCGCGCTCGAGCTGCGGGCCGAGCCGGAGGCCCTGGCTCGTCTCGCCTCGGCGGTCGGCGGCGATGCGCGGCGGGCGCTCGACGTATTGGAGCTGGCGGCGGTGCACGCCGCGCCGCCGCACGGCAGCGGCGTGCTCGGCATCGAGAGCGTCCAGGCCGCGCTCGCCGAACCGGCGCTGCCCCACGACCGCGGAGGCGATGCGCACCACGACCTCGCCTCCGCGTTCATCAAGTCGATGCGCGGTAGCGACCCGGATGCCGCCGTCTACTGGATGATGCGCCTGCTCGATGCGGGCGACGACCCCCTCTTCGTGCTGCGGCGCATGATCGTCTTCGCGAGCGAGGACGTGGGCAACGCGGACCCGCATGCGTTGCCGCTCGCCGTCGCCGCCGACGCGGCCTTCCGGCGCCTGGGCATGCCCGAGGGAATCTTCGCGATGGCTCAGGCGTGCTGTTACCTCGCCTGCGCGCCCAAGTCGGACGCGAGCTCGCGCGCGTGGCTGGCCGCCCGCGGCGACGTTCGCGAGCACGGGGCCCTCGCGGTGCCGATGCACCTGCGCAATGCGCCCACCGCGGCGATGCGCGCCGAGGGACGCGGCGCGGGCTACCGCAACCCGCACGACGAGGGCGGTCACGCGCCGGGCGTCGTGTACTTGCCCGACGCGCTCGCCGGTCGTCGCTATTACGACCCGAAGAACATGGGGGCGGAGGCGCGCCTGCGTGCCTGGTTGGAACGGCTGCGCCTGCGCGGGCGGCCGGAAGGGACGCACTGAATCGATGGGCGCGGAGCCATCGTCCTTCGTCTGGCACGTCGCGGCGATGCCGTTCCCTTCGCCACAGGGCACGCAAGCCGCCGTCGCAGCCATGGTCACGGCCGAGGTGCGGGCGGGGCGCAGCGCACGGCTGTTGACGTACGGCGAGGGCGTCGGGCCGCCGCCCGAGGGCATCCCCGTCCAACGTGCGTGGCGGGTGCCGGGCTCGGCGTCGCTGCGCTCGGGGCCGTCGGTGCGCAAGCTCGCCGCCGATGCCCTGCTCGCGGCCGCGCTGCGCCGGGTGGCGTGCAGGGCGCACGCGGCCTTCTTCGTCGCCCACCACGTCGAGGCGCTGCTCGCGGCGCTGCCGGTGCGCCGTCGCGGTCCCGTCGTGTACGTCGCGCACACGAGCCTGCAAGCCGAGCTGCCCGTGTATTTCGCGGCGGGCGTGCTCGCACCAGCCGCCACGGTCGGCCGTACGCTCGACGTGCGTGCCGTACGATGGGCGGATGCGGCGGTGGCCGTCGCGCCGCGTCTGGCGGCGCGTCTGCAAGAGACGTCGGGACGAGCGGTAGGTGTCGTCCCGCTGCCGTGGCCGCTTCCGCCCCCGACGCATCCCGAGGCCTGGCTCGCGGCCCGCACGGCGATCGGGGTGCCGCTCGATGCGGAAGTCATCCTCTACGCGGGCAATCTGGACCCGTATCAGGGCTGGGAGGACCTCGTCGAGGTGCTCGCGCGGCTCGTGCGCCGTCGCCCGCGGCTGCGCCTGCTCGTCGCGACGGCGTCCCCTTCGGAGCCGCTGTTCGCCGAGGCGCGACGCGCGGGCGTCGCCGACCGTTTGCACGTCGTGCCCTTGCGCGACGAAGCGGACCGTCGCGACGCGCATGCGGCGGCCGACGTTGCGGTCGTGCCCAGGCGGGTCGAAGGTGGCGTCAGCGTCAAGTGGATCGACGCGATGGCGCGAGGGGTTCCCGTCGTGGCCGCGGAGCTCGCGACGGGGGGATACGCGATCGATCCGCAGACGGCCCTCGTCACCGACGGCGAGGGGGCGGCGCTCGCGGCCGCCACGGCCGTCCTGCTCGGAGCACCCGAGCGGCATGCGTTCGCCGAGCGCGCCCGTCGCTGGGTGGCGCGCGTGATGAGCGCGGAGGCCTACCTCGCCGCGATGGATGCGGCGGTGGAACGTGCGCGCGCAACGTTCGGCGCGCGTGCCCCTCGGCGGTGTTGACGTGACGCGCGTGGCGCCGATGGCACACGACGAGGATCCTCCCGAGGCGTCGGCTGCGGCGGCGGTCGGTGGATTCGCGTTCGGACTCGGATTCGGCCTCGGACCCGACGTCCCGGTCGCGGTGTGTCCGACTCTGAGTCCGAGCCCGAGCCGGGGACCGAGGCCGAGTCCGAGTCGGAGTCCGAAACGGACACCGAGCCCGAGCCTGAGCCCGAATCGCCATCAAGCAACGTGACCTCCACCGTCAGCCCGCCGTTTGCGAAACGGTGCCCCGTGGGCGGATCGCCGATCGCCACAGCGCGCGAGCCGCCGCGCCGCACACGTACAGCGCGAGCGCGAGCAGGGCGGCCGCGGTGAGCCGCAACACCGGATCGGCCACTCCGAAGAGCTGCACGAGCAGCGCCCACAGCGTCATCGCCAGGACGAACGCGCACGGCAGCGCCACGAACCAGCTCGGCCGCCGCTCCGCGCGCAGCCAGACGAGCACGCCGAGCAGCGTGAGGGCCGCGAGGAGCTGATTGCTCGTGCCGAACAGTGTCCAGAACTTGGTGTAGGCGGGCGGCTTGCCGGGCGCCGTCTCCGTGAGCGCGAGGGCGAGCGCGGGCGGGGCGAGGGTCAGGGCCGTGGCGAGCACCGCACTCGCGCGACTGCGCCAGCCGAACAGCTCCTGCAACACGTAGCGTCCGAGGCGCGCGGCCACGTCGATCGTGTCGAAGACGAACGTCGAGAAGGCCATCGCGCCGAACGTGCTCGCGACGAGCAGGTGCTCCGGGCCGACGATGGCCGCCACGAATCGACCGAGCCCATCGCCGTAGATGCGGCCGGGCGACTTGCCGGTCAGCTCCCCGTCGAGCGCCGTCACCACGGTGGACAGGGCGATGACGGCGACCAGCCCCTCGAGCAGCATGCCTCCGTAGCCGACGGGTTTGCAGTCGCTTTCGCGCGCGATTTGCTTGCTCGTGGTGCCCGAGCAAACGAGCCCGTGAAAGCCGGAGCAGGCGCCGCACGCGATGGTGACGAACAGGAAGGGGAAGAGCGCGCCCGTGGGACCGGGCGCCTGCCAGGTGCGGAACGCGGGCTGCTCGATGGGCAAGTCGAGCAGGAACATCCCGACCAGACCCGCGCCGAGCGCGGCGTACAGGACGAATCCGCCGAGGTAGCCGCGGGGCTGCAGCAAGAGCCAGACGGGGAGCAGGGACGCGACGAAACAGTAAGCCAGGATACAAAACCCCCACGTCCGTGCGTCCGCGACGAGCCAGTCGGAGCAGAGCGTTCCGAGCCAGACGACGAGGCCCGTCGCGGGCACGAACAGGGCCGTCCACAGCCACAGCGGCGCCTGGGGCCAGCGGCGACGCAGCAGGCCCATGGCGAGCGCGAGCGACAAGTACGCGACGGAGGCGAAGGCGACGGCGCCCCCCGGATGGAACGAGGTGCCGTCTGGCAGCTCGCGCGCGGCGCCGACGAACGTGGCCGCCGTGATGTCGGTGAACGCCACGAGCACGTAGCCGAGCGCGACCCAGATGAAGCCCATCATGGCCATCCAGGCGCCTCGACCGACGTGCTCGCGCATCAGCTCCGCGATGGTCGCCGCGCGATGGCGCACGCTGGCGAGCAGGGCCGACAGGTCGTGCACGGCGCCGATGAGCACGACGCCCAGCGCGATCCACAGCAGCGCCGGACCCCATCCGTACAGTTGTGCCGCCAGAATGGGGCCCGCGATGGGGCCCGCGGCCGCGATGGCGCTGAAGTGCTGCGAGAGCAGATAGAAGCGAGGGGTCGGCACGAAGTCGACGCCGTCGGCGCGCGCGACGGCCGGCGTCGGGCGCGTGTCGTCGAGACCTAGGCGCGATGCGACGATCCGGCCCCAGCCGAGATAGCCGACGACGAGCACCGCGACCGCGGCCAGCGCGAGCAGCGTCACGGCGCAACCGTAACGCGGACGGAGCCGTTACCGCGACGGGCGAAGGGGCGTGCGAAGCGGCCGTGGACTCGGGCACGCACTCGGACCCGGTCCATGGCTCCGACTCGCGCTGGGGCTCCGCCTGTCTCTTCTCGGCCCCGATCACGGCGCTCGCACACCTCCTGCGGACCTTGCGGCCCGCCGTCCGACGTGCGACGCACGAGACGAACCGATGACGGACGAGCAATCGGCCTCGCGACACGCTCTGCCGCTCGAGGGCAAGACCGTGCTCGTGACGGGCGCGAACACGGGGATCGGCCGTGAGACGGCGCGGCAGCTCGCCCGGAAAGGCGCGCGCGTCTGGCTCGCCTGCCGGAGCCTCGACAAGGCGCAGCCCGTGGTCGCGCAGATCCGCGCCGAAACGGGACGCGCGGACGCCGCGGAGGCTCTCGGCTGCAATCTGGCCAGCCTGCGATCCGTCCGGCAAGCCGTGCGGGAGCTGCTCGATCGCGAGAGCCGGCTCGACGTCGTCGTCGCCAACGCGGGCGTCGGGGGGCAGCGCGGCGTGACGGAGGACGGCTTCGAGCTGCATTTCGGCGTCAATCACCTCGGCCACTTCCTGCTCGTCACGTCCCTGTTGCCGCGATTGCGCGCGCATGCCCCGGCGCGCGTCGTCGTGGTGGCTTCGCATTCGCACTATCAGGCGCGCGGCATCGACTGGGAGGCGGTCCGCGGACCGACCCGCACCGCGCTGGGCATCCGCGAGTATGCGGTGAGCAAGCTCGCCAACGTGCTCTTCGTCGCCGAGCTGGCGCGCGGCCGCGCAGGAGCCGGGGTCCACGCGTACGCGGTGCATCCCGGCGTCGTCGCCAGCGACATCTGGCGGCGCGTGCCCTGGCCCATCCGGCCGTTGATGCGCGCGTTCATGCTCTCCAACGAACGCGGAGCGTTCTCGTCGGTCCATTGCGCCAGCGCCGCCGAGGTCGCGAGCGACAATGGCCTGTACTACGACCAGAATGGCCGGCCCCGCCGGCCCTCGCGCGCCGCACGCGACGAGGCGCTCGCACGCGAGCTGTGGGAACGCAGCGAGCGCTGGGTCGCCGAGGCGGGTTGACGGCGCGGGACCGGCTACTCGGGCGCGACGAAGCCATCGCGAGCGAGCTCGTGATCGAGGCCGAGCTCGAGTCGATACCCGAGCCCCACTCCCAGGCCGAGGCCGATTCCGAGACCGAATCCGAGACCGAGTCCGATCCCGAGCCCGAACTCGAGTCCGAGACTGACTCCGAGACCGCGGCCGAGTCGTTCGGCCCGAAGGTCGCACTCAGAACCGCAGGTCGAGCGAGGTGCCAGCAGGTCCGAGCGTGATGCGCGCGCGGCTCGTGGGCTCGTCCTCCGCAGGCGCTCCGACCAGCAACACGACCCCGACCGCCGCAGCGGCCAAACCGGCGCCCATCAGCGACAGGCCCACGCCCGTGAGCAGCGGCGCGCGTTCGTACGCGCCTTCGAGCTCGCTCCACGGCGTTCCGACGGTCGCCTGCTCGACGTGCGCGACGTCGGCGCGACCGAGGGCGAACGTCACGCCGCCCCCGATGGCGAGCGCTCCGCCCCCGATGGCGACGATCCACGGAAACGGCCCGCGACTGCGGGAGGCTGATGCGCGCCCGCCCGGGCCGTCGCGCGACTCGTCCGTGTCGGATCGCGCCGTCGCGTCGCGGCCACGCGCGCGAAGCGCGCGCAGGTGACCCTCGACCTCGGCGCGATTGGCGGCATCGGGCATCTCGCGCAGGTACCGCTCGAACGCCTCGATGGCCTGCTCGCGCAGGTCGGCGCGCGCGCAAGCGAGGCCGATGTTGAACAGCAGCGCCGGATGCCCCGACAGCTCGTGGGCCGCACGAAAGTACTCCGCCGCCTCCGCGTAGTCGCCTCGGTCGAACGCGGCGCGGCCCGACAGGAACAGACGCCGTGCCTGGTCCTGCTCGGGAGCCTGCGCGCGCACGGGTGGGACCGCGACGAGCAGCGCGAAACCGAGCGCGAGCCGACTCGACCACGTCGCGTTACGCATCGACCGCAGCGTGCTATGCACGGGCGCGAGGGCGCAAGGGTCGGCGAGAGGACGCGGTCGCTTTTTCGACGGCCCTCGGTGAGGCCCCGTACCATTCGTTCGGAACGACGGAGGTTCGCGATGGGCTGGGACATCGAGCCTGCGCGGCAACGCAGGAGCATGCGACGGGCGGTCACGACCGACTGCCAGGTCGTCGCCGACACCGGATTCCGGCTGCTCGGCCGGTGGACGCTGGACGTGTCCACCGAGGGCATCCGCGTGGCCAGCCTCGGGCACACCGCGCGCGGAGAGGTGGTCTACGTGAGCCTGCGGCTGCCGCGAACCAGTTTATGGATCGACGCGATCGGCGAGGTGGTGCGCGTGGCCCGCGGCCGGCGGACGGGCGAGCCCGGCCCCGCGCTCGGCATCCGCTTCACGTCGATCGAGCCGGTCGACCGCGCGTTGCTGGCCGCGAGCCTGCGTGGGCTACCCCCGCCGCTGCCCGCTCGCCGCGTGCGCGTCGATTACGCCGCGGCCGTGCTCGCCGCGGCGGCCTGAGGGCGGGCTCAGTCCTCGGCCCGGCGGGCCGAAACGAGCCCGGCATGCATGCGCAACGAGAGGGGCCCGCCGCCGTGATAGACGTCGAGCGTGCGCTCGACGTCCCCGAACAGCCGCTCGCCCTCCGGTCCGGCTCCACAGGCCTGCTCACAATCACGCACGCCGAGCCAGCGAGCGAGCGGATCGGAGACGAGCGCGCGCGCATGGCGGAACGGCAACACGATGTCGTCGATCTCGAGCGAGACGTCCTCGAATCCCGCCGCGCGTACGGCGCCGGTCAACCCGGCCGCACCGGGGTACCTCGCGGCCAGCGCGTCGGCCCGCGCCGCGAGCTCCGGTCGATCGAACCGAAGCGCGACCTCGCGGAGCGCATCGAGCGGCTCTTCGAAGCTCCCCGCGAGCGCGCAGACGAGCAGCAAGCGGCCGCCGGAAACGAGCACGCGGTGGGCCTCGGAGAGCAGCCGTGTCGTGGCGGACGTCGGCGCCGGCGGCCAGTGCACGGCCACCAGATCGAACACCGCGTCGTCGAATCCGAGCGCGTCGGGCTGCTCGACCTTGAAGAAGATCCGGCGGCCTTCGTGCACCAGAGCGCGACGCCGCGCCAGCTCGAGAAACGCCGCGTCCGCATCCACCGCGACGAGGCGACTGGCCGGATCGAGGCGTTCGAGAAGCGCCTGGCAGACGGCACCCGTCCGGCAGCACGGATCGAGCGCGCGCAGCCGGCTGCCCTCCGCGACGCGCGAGGCGAGCCACGTGGCCAAGCGCTTGCCCACTCGGGGCACGAACACGCCGTCGTACAGGGCCGCCTCGTTCTCCGGATCGCGGACGGGCGGCCGCGAGGGCCGCGTCATCGCGTCGGGTTGTGCCGGCCGACGCCGGCCCGTGGGCGCAACGCGTCGATGACCTCCGCGGCGAGCTCACCGACCGTGGCCGGCGTCCCGTCATGGGCATCGGCGTCTATGCCCTCGAGCAGCCGCACCGTGCGCGCGTCCCCGCGCAAGCGCTCGACGGCGTCGAGCAGCCCCGGGTCGCCCAGCTCGCCGCATGCCTCGAGCGCCGAAGCGACGACCTCGCCGTCGGGATGCGCGAGGAAGCGTCGCAGCAGGCGGGTTGCTCCGTCGGGCGCGATCTCGGCGATCAGATAGGGCAGCTCCTCGAGTGCTGGACCGGGTCGATCGGCCTCGAGCCGACGCTCGATGGCGCGGGCGACCTCGGCCCAGCGTTCGCTCGCCACGTCGAGCAACGCGTCGGCGGCGGCGCCGCGTACCGACGGGTCCTCGTCGTCGAGAATCTCGACGAGCGCGTCGGCCATTTCGGGGCCCGGAACCTGCGCGCACAGGTCCGCGAGCCGTTCGAGACGCATCGCGGCCTCGCGGCGGTCGTCGAGCGCTCGCGCCTCGCGCACCGCGTCCGTGAGCAGCGCGACCAGACGGGCCTCGGGCGTCGAAAGCAGACGCGCCTCGAGGGCGCGCAACTCGCGGTCCGCACGGAACAGCGCTTCGAGCGCCTCGCGCTCGGACATGGCGAGGGAGAATCGTGGCCACGCTGCATGTCGTCAAGACCGTGCGAAGCCGCCTTCCTCCGTGGGCGCGTGACCGTCGAGTCGACGCTTGCGGCGGCGCGTCGCGACACGGCGCCGCATCATCGCTCCGACTGCGGCAAGCAAGAGCACGCCGATCGACCGCGCGGATCCATCGGGTGTGGCGGCCGCCCTCGCGAGGGCGCAGCCTCCGCCACGCACCTCGAGCGGACGCCGCGCATCCGCATGGCCGCCGTCGCCTGCGGCATCGGCGGTGGCCGCGTCGAGCCCCGCATCGGTGACCGCCGCGTCCTCGACGCCCGCGTCGCGTACCGGTTCGTGGCAACCCCCGGATCCGTCGCACACGGCATCGCCCGGACATTCCGCTTCGGGATCGGTGCCGTCCGCGTGCGGTGTGCATCGGCCCGCCGCGCCGTCCGCGGCGCAGCGCTCGCAGCGGCCCTCACAGGCGCGGTCGCAGCAGACGCCATCGACGCAGAATCCGCTCTGGCACATCCCGGCGCGTTCGCAGGCCGCCCCTTCGGGCAGGTCGGCCACGCATCGACCCTCGGGGTCGCAGTAGCTCGCTGCGACGCAGTGCGTGTCGTCGGTGCAGCCCGACGCACAGCTACGTGGGTCGGCGCACGCCGAACCGTCAGGACAAGGCACAGGTCTACCCGGCACGCACGAGCCGCTTCCGTCGCACGTTGGCGCCGGTGTCAGCATGCCCATGCTGCAGCTCGGATCGCCGCAGAGCACACCGGCGGGGCGCGGCGCGTACGCCGTCGCGCTCGTGCCCGGCAGGCACGCCATGCACGGGTTGGCCGGGTCGGAGCTGCCCTCCGTCACGCACAAGCCGCCGATGATGCAGTGACCCGCCATCACCGTCGCCGCACAGCGGTCGCCCGCCTCGTCACAACCGTCGGCGGTGCACGACAGGCCGTCGCTGCAGTCGCGCGAAGTGCCGGTGCAGTTGCCGGATCCGTCGCAGGCGTCCATGACCGTGCAGAACTGCCCGTCGTCGCACGCGCTGCCCGCGGGGCGCGGGACGTACCCGGAGGTCGACCGCGCCGGGTCGCAAATCCGGCACGCATTCGAGGGGTCGCCGCTCCCGGCGGCGACGCACGATCCGCCGATCAGACAGAATCCGCCCAGCAACGTCGAGGCGCAGCGGTCGGCGCCCTCGTCGCACATGTCCGCCGTGCACGCGATGCCGTCGGCGCAGTCCCGCGGCCGGCCCGAACAGCTCCCGCTCCCATCGCATGCGTCGGCCACGGTGCAGAAAAGCCCGTCGTCGCACGCGCGGCCCGTCGCGGGCCGGAACGTACACGCCCCGGCGCTGCAATCGTCGTCGGTGCACAAATTGCCGTCGTTGCAATTGCGGCAGGCCGCGCCCGCCGAGCCGCACGCCGAGGGGGTGGTGCCGGAAACGCAAGCCGTTCCCGTCCAGCATCCCGTGCAACACGATCCCGATCGGCACGTCCCGGGGACGCCTCCGACGCTGCAGGCGGCTCCTTCGACGCACGAGGCGGCGTCGCAGCGGCTTTCGACTTCGGCCACGCTGGATCCCCAGACGTAGCGGAACCGGAACGTGGTGCTCGCGCCGACGGCGAGGCTCGGCTCGCGGAAGATGATGGCGAAGCCGAGATCGCCGTCGGTGTCTCCGGGGTCGGACGGCGCCGACCAGTCGGCCGAGGGCGCCGTCCCGGTCGTGCAGCAGCCGGGATAGAAGTGGACGCGCGCCCGGCCGTCGTTCGCGCACATGCCCAGCACGGCGGAGATCGGTGCGGTGATCCCGGCCGTCGCAAGGGCCCAGGAGCCCACCGGCGGCTGGCGCCGGACGTCGTTGCGGGTCGTCGGTCCGGGCCCACCGGGACATCCGGAGCCGTGGTCGGGGTCGCCCGCCATACGGAAGTAGACCTCGGTAAGCGAGACCGAACCGCTGTTCGTCAGCACCGCCTCGACTTCGACGTGATGCTGATCGGCCGGGACCGTGTAGCGGAGCGCGACCGTGAGGGCCGTCGAGCCGTTGACGTACCGGCCGCTCCACGTCACGTCGCGTCCCGAGATGCTCGGCCCCGACACGCGTGGAATGGCGGCCAACGGCGCTGCGCCTTCGACGCCGTTCGTGGCCTGGAACGTACCGCCGCTGCTGGTCAGTTGAATCGTGAAGCTGTGGTACGCAAACCCGGGGTGGAACGTGTCGCACGTCGTCGTGCCGCCCGGCGTCGAGCGCCAGCGCATGCTCCGCGCGGCGCCGTAGTTCATCATGTGCCCCTCGACGCCGACGGCCACGTAGTCGACGTACGTGCCCGTCAGTTCGACCTGAGCCGACACGTGCGGGGTCGAGACGACGGCGAGCACGAAGGGAAACGACCATCGACCCGGTCGCGCGCGGCGATCCGACCGCTTCATCGTCCACCTCCTCCCGACGCCGGCGTGCGCTCGACGATGCGAAACTCCACGCGACGATTGCGCCGCCGATTTTCCTCGGAATCGTTGGCCACGAGCGGCCGCGTCAATCCGAATCCCTCATGGCGGAGCCGGCGTCGATCGACGCCCCGTTCGACAAGCCACTCGTACACCGCTCGGGCGCGCTGTCGCGACAGTCGGAGATTGAACGCTTCGGTGCCCTCGTCGCTCGTATGGCCCTCAATGCTCAGCACGCGGATGTCGGGGTGATCCCGGAGGATGGCCAGAATCTGCTCGAGCGTCGGCGCGCTCTCGGGAAGCAGCTCCGCGCGACCGACCGCGAACGGGATGGGCGCCGGAAGCCGCAACTCGCTCTGCTCGATGCGTACCGCGTCGGGGCATCCGTCGTCGTCTTCGTAACGGTTGACCGTCTCAGCTTCGTTCGGACACGCATCGATGCCGTCGGCGAACCCATCGCCGTCGTTGTCCCGATCGGGGCACCCGTCCGCGTCGTCGACGCCGTCGCGATCCTCCGGTCGCGAGACGCAACGGTCCGCGCCGTCCGCGATTCCGTCGCCGTCGTTGTCGGGATCGGGGCACCCGTCCTCGTCGTCGTGGCCGTCGGCGTCCTCGGGCTCGGACGGGCACCGATCCGAAGGGTCCACGAGACCGTCGCGGTCCGTGTCGGCGCTCGGGCGCGGCACGTCCGGCATGGGCTCGGGCGGCGCCGGACGCGGACGCACGTAGCCGACCGAAGCGAGCGCGCGGAACGCGGGCGTACCGACGCCCTGCGACAGTCCCGGGCCACCGCCGCCACTCACGGTGAGCCCCGAACCACTCGTCCATCGCACGGCCGCGAGCGCTTCGAGCCGCGTGGAGACGCGACCGAAGAGCCCCTCGCCCACGAGGGCCGTCTCGCCGAGAACCTCGGCAACCACCTCGAGACCCGCTCCGACCGGCAATCGCGTGCCGGCACCCATCAGCAGCTCGGGTCCGACGCGCGCGTTGGCGAGCTGCCGCGAGGGGCGATACGTGACGCCGACGCGCGCGAGCAACGCCCAACCATCCGGCATCACGAACGCGGGAATCACGGCCGCCGTGGCGCCCAGCCCACCGTCGCCGGACAGCTCGTCGCGCGAGCCGAATGGAAGCCGGAAGGCGGTGGTCGCCGCGAGCTGAAGGCCCTGCTCGTCGCGTCCGAGAAGCCGGGCCTTGCCCCCGATCCATCCGTCTTGCAGGGCAAACGAGGCGGGCGAAGGCCACTCGGCTCCCGCGTCGCCGGATTGATGGAGAGCGAGCGGGAGCGCGACGTGCGCCTCGAAACGGTCGAGCAGACCGATGGCGAACAGCACGTGCGCCAGGAGCTGATGGTCGACGATGCGTGCGCGCTCCGGCCCCCCACCGCGCTCTCCGACGACGAGCGGGGCCCGCGCGTAGTCGAGCGCGAGCCGGAGCGACCAGCGCTCGGGACCGAGCGTCCGCGCCGTCGGGAGCTCGATGCCGTCCTCCGCCGAGGGGGCGGGCCTGTGGCGCGCGACGCCGAACTGCGCCCCCGCTCGCGACGACGCGAGCGGCGCCGCGGCCACGAGCCCCACGACCAGCGCCCAGAGAGGCGACCACGGGGCCGGAACGCGCACCGCGCGCATCGACTCCAGCATGCCTCCACCGCCGCCCCTCGTGTCAATGCGCGAGGAGCGCGGGCGCGATCAGGAAAGCGCGGGCGTGGGAAGCCGGCCGTCGACCTCGAAGCACGCGCGGTCGAACGCATGGCGCTGCGCATCGGGGCTTCTGGCCGTCGCCACGGATCGGGGCGAGATCTCCACGCGCGCGCGGGTTGCGACGCACCACCACTCCTGCAAATCCCACGGCTCGGGCCGACCGAACACCGGCTCGAAGAGCGCGATGCACGTGCCGCGATCCGGGTCTCGCGCACTTCGATAGAGACACGCCTCGATCCCGGCCTCGCGCAACCGGCGTCCCAGAAGCTGCGAGGCGGTGTAGCGGACGGGCGAGCTGATCTCGCGCTCGAATGCGTCGAACGGCGGTGCGGTCAGATCGACGGCTCGACGCGCGTCGATGGCCGCGCGGAACGACGTGAGCCCCACCGACAGCGGTTCGATGCGCGCGGCCGTGCCCTCGAGGAAAACGAGTCGGTAGTAGGCGACTTCCGCAAAGGCCGTCGGCAACCGGAGCGCGCCGTACCACGCGCCGCGCTCGGTCGGAGCTCCGAAGCGCGAGCCGCGCACAAGCGGCGGATACCGGAACGGGGTGGAAAGCAGGTAGTGCAGCCGGTCGAAGCGGGGGCCGCGCGGCATGGGAGGCTTAACGGCCTCGAGCAGCCGCTCGAGCACGATCTGCTCGGCGTCGGTGTCGACGAGCTTGCGGGTCGAGACGACGCTCTGCGACTCGACGACGCGATGGGCCACGCGCCGCAGCCGCCGCGGCTCACAGCGTGCCGCGCATCGCGTCCAGATATCCGGCGACACGAACCAGCCCTTCGACGCGCGCAAGCAGCGCGATCGGCTCCCCTCCCAGGTGCGCGTTGGGCGCGCGCATCCAGGCGCGCGCGGCCTGCGCGTCTCCGCCGACCAGCGCGTCGAGGCTGCGGAACACGCGCACGAGCAGCGCGCCCAGCTCGCCCTCCTTGCTCGCCGGGTCGAGCCCGCGCCGTCCGGCGTACAGTCGGGAGACAGTCGCCTCGCTCGCGCCGAGCACCGCCGCCAGCTCTCGCTGGGTCATGCCGAGCGCTTCGGCGGCGCGCCGCGTGGCCTTGGCGAGCACGGCGGCCGGATCGGGCGCGTCGGCGGGATCGGAAATGGCCGGGGCCGCCATGTTCCATGGGAAAGACTAACCGTTTAATCCTTCTCCTGCAAGCATCCACCACTCGCATCGTCGGTTGGGCGACGGCGGATCGTCCAGAGGCGGACACCGGTAACCGAGCCGGAGCCGGAGCCCGAGCCCGAGTCCGAGCCCGAGGCCGAGCCCGAATCCGAGACCGAGACCGAGTCCGAGTCGGAGCCCGAGCCCGAGTCCGAGCCCGAGTCCGAGTCCGAGCCCGAGTCCGAGTCCGAGCCCGTGACCGAGTCCGAAACCGAGACCGAGCTCGAGCCCCCGCCCGCGTCACGTCCGGCGCGAGCCGTCCTTTCGTCAGGCCTCGGCGCGCGCGGCCGACGAGGACCGCGAACGGCGCGCGGGCTGCGCGCGAGTGCCCTGCTCGGCGCCCGAGCCATTGACCGGCTTGCCCTTGACGCGCGGCGGCAGCAGGCGATCGGCGAGCTCCTCGGCTCGGTCCGTCCTCTCCCACGTGAAAGACTTCTCGGTTCGTCCGAAGTGGCCGTAGGCCGCCGTGGCCTTGTAGATGGGCCGCTGTAGATCGAGCGTCTCGATGATGGCGCGCGGGCGAAAGTCGAACATCTCCGACACGGCGGCCGCGATGCGTGCGTCGTCCACCTTGCCCGTGCCGAAGGTGGTCACGTAAACGCCCATCGGCCGGGCGACGCCGATCGCGTAGGCGACCTGGACCTCGGCGCGCCGCGCGAGCCCGGCGGCGACGACGTTCTTGGCGACGTATCGCGCGAAGTAGCACGCGCTGCGGTCCACTTTCGTCGGGTCCTTGCCGCTGAACGCGCCGCCGCCGTGCCGGCCCATGCCTCCGTAGGTGTCGACGATGATCTTGCGCCCCGTCAGACCCGCATCGCCGTACGGCCCACCGATCACGAACCGCCCGGTGGGATTGACCCAGAACTTCGTCTGCCGGTCGATCCACTCGGCGGGCACGACGGGTCGGATGACGTGCTCGACGATTGCCTCCTTGATGTCGCGATGCTTGATGCCGTCCGCGTGCTGGGCGCTCACCACGATGGCCTCCGCGCGGACGACGCGGCCGCCCTCGTCGTATTCGAGCGTGACCTGCGTCTTGCCGTCGGGCCGCAGCCACGGCAGCTCGCCCGACTTGCGCACGCGCGCGAGCTGGCGGGCCAGCCGGTGCGCCAGATCGATGGGGGCGGGCATGAACGTGCGGGTCTCGTCGGTCGCGTATCCGAACATCAGGCCCTGATCGCCCGCGCCCTGCTCCTTGTAGAGCCCGGCACCCTCGTCGACGCCCATCGCGATGTCGGGCGATTGCTTCTCGATCGCGCTGAGCACCGCGCACGTGTTGGCGTCGAAGCCCATCGACGAGTCCGTGTAGCCGATCTCGCGGATCGTCGCGCGCACCAGCTCGGGCAAGTCGACCCAGGCCTCCGTCGTGATCTCGCCCGCGACCACCGCGAAGCCCGTCTTGACCATGGTCTCGCACGCGACGCGCGCCTTCGGGTCCTGCGCGAGGATCGCGTCGAGCACCGCGTCGCTGATCTGGTCGCAGATCTTGTCGGGATGTCCTTCGGTGACGGACTCGGAGGTGAAGACGACTCGGCCCATGCGCTCCTCGGACGCGGTGTGGGGATCGGGCCGCTTGTAGACGGCCCCCCTCGGGGTGTCAAACGGAGCGCGGCGAGGCTACGCTAAAGGGGATCCATGTCGTCGCGCCCGCCTCTCCGATCCGTCACCGCCGTCCACGGCCCAGCCGTCGTGCCCGTCCTTCTCGCCGCCCTCGTGTGCGGTGCAGGCTGCGCGGAGGGAGGCGACCATCGCCCTCCTCCGGCCGGGGGCGACGCAGCCCGGGATGCGGCAGGCGAGGGGGGCTCGGACGCCGGACGGCCGTGCCGGAGCGACGAGGACTGCCCCGACGACGGCGTGTACTGCAACGGCGGATCGGCATGCCGCGAGGGCATCTGCGTCCCGACCGAGCCGCCCAGCTGCAACGACGGGGTCGGCTGTACGCGCGACGAGTGCCTCGCGGCGACCGACGCGTGCCAGAACACGCCGGTCGATTCCGCCTGTCCCGCCGGGACACGTTGCTTCGCAGGGTCCGGATGCATGGTGGCACCCGCTTGTGAGTTCGACTCGGATTGCGCGTCGGACGGCGTCGTCTGCAACGGCGACGAGGTGTGCGTCGACGGCATGTGCCGCAGCCCGGGGACGCGCCCGTGCACCACGGAGAACTCGTGTGCCGTGGCCGAATGCGTCGAGGCGCGCGGCGGCTGCGTCGAGACGGTGCCGGAGGACGTGCGCTCCAATCCCATGCGTTGTGGAACGGGAACCGACGATTGCGTCGTGTGCCCCGCGCCTCCCGACGGCAGCCACCAGCGTGCGGTCTGTCGCGAAGGGCGATGCGGCTTGGAGTGCGAGGCCGGCTGGGGTGACGCCGACGCCGACCCGTCCAATGGGTGCGAGTGCGCAATCCGCGGCGCCGACGACGTGCCGGATCCGGATTTCGTCGATTCCAATTGCGACGGCATCGACGGCGACGTCGCCATCGGGGTCTTCGTCGCACCTGCCGCGGCCGGGGGCAACGACGCCCATCCGGGCACGCGCGATCGCCCCGTCGCGACGCTCGCCCGCGCGATCGAGATCGCGCGAACGGCAGGGCGCGCGCGGCGCGAGGTCTACGTCTCGGCGGGCACGTACCCAGGGCCGCTGCGCCTCGAAAGCGGCGTCAGTCTGTACGGAGGATACGACGCGAGCCGGCGGTGGCGCCGCGATCGAACGACGGCGAGCGAGATCCGCGGCGGCACGACGGCCGTGCTGGGCGACGGATTGACCGCCGACCTCGAATTGCAATTGTTGCACGTTCAATCGGACGCGGCGACCGAGGCGGGCGACAGCAGCTACGGCATCCGCATCGTCAACTCGACCGCGCTCGTCACGATGCGGCTGCTGACCGTCCGTTCCAGCGCGGGCGCCGCCGGCGCCGACGGGCCGTCGGGACGCGACGGCGAGAATGGAAGCGATGGAGCGCGCGGACACGACGGATGCAACGGCTGCAGCGGTTTCCCCTGCCCGGTGGGAACGTGCACCGTGGGCGGCGCGTCGGCCTGCGCGCGCGGCGGGGACGGCGGCACGGGCGGTTACGAGGGCGAATCGGGGCGCAACGGCTCAAACGGCGCCGATGGATCGGTGAGTGGACGCGGCGGCGCAGGAGGCGGAGGGGGTGCCGCGGCCCCGATCTGCTTCGAACGCTCGCAGCAAGGTCAGGCCGGACACAGCGGCGGTGCTGGGACCGATGGCGCCAACGCCCCCGCGCCGACTTCTGCGCTCGGCAGCGTCATAGCGGGCCGGTACGTGCCGCCCGTCTC
>JANWZI010000050.1 GCA_025054695.1 Myxococcota bacterium
CGAACTCGCAGCCCGCGTCGACGAGCACCAGCTCGCCCGCCTCGATGCGCCGGTCGTTGCGCCGATGGTGCAGCACCGTCGCGTTGGGGCCGGAGCCCACGATGGGCGGATACGCCGGCCGTTCGGCCCCTGCCGCACGGAACGTGCGCAGGATCTCCGCCTCGAGCTCGTACTCGTAGCGGCCGGGCGCAGCCACGGCCATCGCCGACAGATGCGCGTCGATGCTGACGGCGACGGCCCGGCGCATCGCCTCGACTTCTTCGGGATCCTTGCGCATCCGCAGCTCGTGCACCGTGAGTCGCGGGTCGACGATCTCGACCGGCGCGCTCACGCCGAGCCGCTCGCGTGAGCGAACGCGATCGATGGCCTCGAGCAGCAGCGCGTCCATCGCCGGCACGCGCCCGAGGCGATAGTGCACGCGCCGCACGTCGGCCATGTAGTCGGGCAGTCGTTTCGCCAGCTCGCCGATGGGAAACGCGGCATCGACGCCGAGCGCGGCCGCGGCCCGCTCGACACCGAGCCGTTCGCCGTCCCAGCGCTCGCGCTCCTCGTCACGCGGACGGACGAAGACGACCGCGCGGTGCTCGGGGTGCTTGCCTCCGAGAAGCAAGACCGATTCGGGCTCGACGAGCCCCGTCAGGTAGTGCAGGTCGCTGTCCTGCCGCCACGGATGCTCGACCGACGCGTTTCGCAGGGCCACCGGCGCCGCGGCGACGACGAGCAGATCGGACCCCAGCCGCTCGAGCAATCGCGCACGCCGTTCGGCGTACGTCGCCATGGGATCCCTGATGGCATGCGTTCGGAGGCACCCCGCCGTCAAGGCCCCGCGTCGACCGTGTCGTGGGCGCCGCCTCGGCTTGGATTCCGGACAAGAAGTCCGGCTCGGACGCGGACTAGGCCTCGGGCTTCGGGTAGTCGACTCGGCCTCGGACCCGGACCCGGTCACGGTGTCGGTCTCGAACTCGGTCTCGAGATCGCGATGGGGCTCGGGCTCGGACGCGGTTTCTTTCTCGCAAGCCGACTTCGAGGCTCGACGTGAATTGTTGACAATCCCGATTGGTTAAGTCAAATATCCGTTCGCGCCACCGTGAAGCTCTCGAACCGCGGACGATACGGCGTTCAGGCCGTCTTCGACGTGGCGTTCCACAACGAGGGGCGTCCGACGCAGATCAAGGACATCGCGGCGCGGCAGGGGATTCCGCCGAGGTTTCTGGAGCAAATCTTCCAGGATTTGAAGCGAGCCGGAATCGTCGAGAGCCGTCGCGGCCCGCGTGGCGGCTACCGGCTCGCTCGCCCCGCTTCGGAGATCCGAATCGGCGACGTGCTGCGGGCGCTGGAAGGTCCCTTGTGGGTCGAAGAGCCAGTCGGCGCTGCGGTGCGCCGAGGAGCTGGCGATCCGGCCAGCCGCGCCCTGCTCGAGGAGGTCTTTCGTGGCATCGGCGAGCGTGTCGAGGCCTGTTTCGACGCGGTGACCATCGGTGCCATGTGCGAACGTGCCGAAGCCGCCGGCGTTCGCCGGGCCGGCCGCATCAGGCTCGCATATGCGATCTGATACGGCGGGCGGGCCGGTCGCCGAGTCGGTGCTCGACCTGATCGGGTGCACGCCCATCGTGCGACTGCGGCGCGTGGTTCCCGAGGACGCGGCGAGCGTGTGGGCCAAGTGCGAACAGCTGCAGCCCGGCGGGAGCGTCAAGGATCGCATCTGCCTCGCGATGATCGAGGCCGCGCTGCGCGACGGGCGGCTGCGGCCGGGGCAGCCCGTGGTGGAGCCGACGAGCGGCAATACGGGCATCGGGCTCGCGCTGGTGTGCGCGGTGCACGGGCATCCGCTCACGCTCACGATGCCCGAGAGCATGTCGCTCGAGCGACGCGCGCTTCTGCAAGCCTACGGCGCGCGCATCGTGCTGACGGCGGCCGAGCGCGTGATGGAGGGCGCCATCGAAGAGGCCGAGGCGATCGTGCGCGAGCAAGAGGCGTTCATGCCGCAGCAGTTCGACAACCCCGCCAATCCACGCGTGCACGTCGAGACCACCGCGGTCGAGATTCTCGAGGCGTTCGGCGACGAGCGCGTCGACGCCTTCGTCGCGGCCGTGGGCACCGGCGGAACGATCAGTGGGGTCGGACGCGTGCTGCGTGAGCGCTGGCCGCAGATTCGCGTCGTCGCCGTCGAGCCCGCCTCGAGCCCGGTGCTGGCGGGCGGCGAGCCCGGACCGACGAAGATCCAGGGCATCGGCGCGGGCTTCGTCCCCCGCAACTTCGATCGGAGCGTCGTCACGGAGATCCGGCACGTGACCGACCGGCAGGCCTACGAGATGAAGGAGCGGCTGGCGCGCGAAGAAGGGCTGCTCGTGGGCATGAGCGCGGGCGCCAACGTGCACGCCGCGGTCGAGATCGCCCGCGAGCTGGGTCCGGGGCGACAGGTGCTCACCGTGCTGTGCGACACGGGCGAGCGCTACTTCAGCCTCGACGAGTATTTCCGATGAGCCCGCTCCGGGAAGCCCGCGTCCTGGTCGTCGGCGTCGGAGGGCTCGGCTCTCCGGCCGCGGCCGTGCTCGCGCAAGCGGGGGTCGGCCAGCTGCGGCTGCTCGACGACGATCGGGTCGACGAGAGCAACCTGCACCGTCAGGTGCTCTTCGAGACGAGCGACGTGGGGCAGCCCAAGGCCTTGCGCGCGGCCGAACGGTTGCTCGCGCTCGCCCGCGAGGCGGGGCACCGGCACACGCGCGTCGAGGCGATCGAGCAGCGGCTGCTCCCCGAGGACGCGATCGCGCGGGTCGGCGGCCACGATCTCGTCGTCGAGGGGGCGGACAACTTCGCGACCAAGTTCCTCGCCGCCGACGCCGCCGCGCTCGCGCGCGTGCCCATCGTGCAGGGCGGCATCGTCCGATGGACCGGATGGGCGCTCGCTTGGGCGCCGGGCGCGGGTCCCTGCCTGCGGTGTTTGTTCGAAGACATCCCTCGGGACCGTGTCGAGACGTGCGCGGCGGCCGGAGTCGTCGGTCCCGCCTGCGGGCTGCTCGGCGCCGCCATGGGCGCGCTCGCCTTGCGGTGGTTGTCGGGGGACGCGTCGGTGGCCGGCACGCGGCTGTCCCTCGACGCGTGGGCGGGACGGTTGCGCGTCGGGCGACCCCGGCGCCGCGTGGACTGCGCGCTGTGCGCGGGGCGCATCGCCCGGATCGATTCGACACGCTACGCGGCCGGCTGTGCCGGCTGACCGAAACGAACGCCGCAGGAGACAGACCATGCCCATCACCGTGCGCATCCCGACCCCGTTGCGAACGCTGACCGGAGGCCAGGACGAGGTGCAGGCTTCCGGCCGGACGGTCGCCGAGGTCCTCGACGATCTCGAAGCCCGCTTCCCCGGCATCAAGGCGCGCCTGTGCGACGAGCGCGGCGTGCGGCGCTTCGTGAACATCTACGCGAACGAAGAAGACATCCGTTTCCTCGACAACCTGCAGACCGAGCTGCGCGACGGCGACTCGCTCAGCATCGTTCCTGCCATCGCGGGCGGCCGCGGCGCATGCTGACCGACGAGGAGCGCCGGCGGCATGCCCGCGCCCTGCTGCTGCCCGAAATCGGCGAGCGGGGACTCGAGAAGCTGATGCGCGCGGAGCCGCTCGTGCCGCCGGACGCCGATGCGCGCGCGGCCCGCGTGGCGTTGCTCTACGCGAGCCGATCGGGGCTCGGCGAACGCGGCGCAGGCCCCCCGGTGCGTCTCGACGTTCCCGACGCCTCGACGCTCCGCTCGCTCGTTGGTGCGGAGGCGCTACGGGCTGCGGCCGCGTGGGCAACGGGGGCGCTCGCGGCGCTCGATGCGGTGCGGACGGCACTCGGCAGGCCGCTCGGGGCGCCCGAACGAGACGCGCTCGCCGAGCTGCTCGGCGCGGAGGATTCGTGAGGCATCGGCGCATCGACGGCGTCGTCGACGCCATCGGGCAGACCCCGCTCGTGCGTCTGCGTCGGGTCGGTCGCGAGGTGCCGGGTGTCGAGATCTGGCTCAAGCTCGAGTTCTTCAATCCCGGCGGCTCGGTCAAGGACCGGGCGGCCCGGCAGATGCTGCTCGACGCCGTCGCCGACGGACGGCTGACCCGCGAGCGCCGCATTATCGATTCGACGAGCGGCAATACGGGCGTCGCGTACGCGATGCTCGGGGCCGCGCTCGGATACGGAGTGACGCTCGTGATGCCGGCCAACGTGTCGGCCGCGCGCAAGAACATCACACGGGCCTACGGCGCGGAGCTGGTCTTCAGCGACCCGATGGAGGGAAGCGACGGAGCCATCCGCAAGGTGCGCGAAATGGTCGCGCAGCAGCCCGAGCGGTGGTTTTACCCGGATCAGTACTCCAACCCCAGCAATCCGCTCGCGCACTATCTCGGGACGGGGCGCGAGATTCTCGATCAGATCGGCGATCGCATCACGCACTTCGTCGCGGGACTCGGCACCAGTGGCACGATGATGGGCACCACGCGTCGGCTGCGCGAGCATCGGCGCCGCATTCACTGCGTGGCCGTCGAGCCCGCCGAGCCGCTGCACGGTCTGGAGGGACTCAAGCACATGGCGACGTCCATCGTGCCCGCGATTTACGACCCGAGCCTGCCCGACGAGATCCTTGCGGTCGGCACCGAGGAAGGGTGGGAGCTCGCCGAGAGGCTGGCGCGCGAGGAGGGGCTGCACGTGGGTCACTCGACCGGCGCGAACGTGGCCTGCTAGCTCCGGCTCGCGCGCGGGCACTTTGTGGGGTAGAGTGTCTAGATAGCCTTCGAGCTCGGCGATCGGTACTTCGCTCCGATGCGCTGGGAGCGCTACTATGAATGGTGATGTAAGTTACAATTTTCCCTGGGTGCGCGGCGAGCTCGAGCTGAGCCGCGCGGCGCTGGAGGCGATCGAGGCGCACGCGCGTCGCGACTATCCGAGCGAGTGCTGCGGGCTGGTGACGGGCCCCGCCGACGACCCGCCGCTGGCGGACCACGTGATGGAGGAGCGCAACCTGGCCGACCGCTACCACGCGCTCGATCCGGAGCGTTTCCCGCGCACCTCGCGCACGTATTTCAAGATGGACGAGCTGCGCGCGGCGCGCGCTTTCGAGCAGGGGCGGCGGACGGGGCGGCCGGTCAAGCTCATCTATCACTCGCACGTCGACGCCGGCGCGTACTTTTCGGCCGAAGACGGCGCCACGTTCGCCGTGGGCGGCGTCTTGCAGTGGCCGTGCGCGTTCCTCGTGGTCTCGGTCCGCGACGGGGAAGTGGCCGACCGCAAGCTCTGGGTCCACGTGCCGGGCACCGACCGGTTCGAGGAGCGCCCGGTGCGGGTGCGAGCACCGTGACGGGCGAGTCGATCGAGATCGCGGCCGACCTTCTGATCGTCGGCGGAGGCGCGGCGGGCTGCATGGCCGCGGTCGAGGCACGCGAACGCGCCCCCGATCTGGACGTCGTGGTGATGGAGAAGGCGCACGTCTATCGCAGCGGGTGCCTGGCTGCCGGCATCAGCGCGCTCAACGCCTACATTCACGAGGGCGAAAGTCCCGAGTCGTTCCTGCGCTTCGTGCGGCGCGACGTGCACGACGTGGTGCGCGACGATCTGGTGCTCGGCATGGCACGGGAGCTCAACGCCCAGGTCCACCGCGTCGAATCGTGGGGTCTGCCGATTCCGCGCGACGAGCGCGGTCTGCCGGTACGGCGCGGGCGCGCCTCGGTGAAGATCTTCGGCGAGCGCATCAAGCCGCTGCTCGGCAAGCGCGCCGAGGCCTCCGGGGCTCGGATCCTCAATCGCGTCTATGCCACGGGCCTCGCGCTGCGCCGCGGGCGCGTGGTCGGCGCCTACGGTCTACACGCGCGCACCGGAGCCTTCGTCGCCGTGCGCGCCCGCGCGACGCTCGTCTGCACGGGCGGCGCCGCGGGCCTGTACCGCCCGAGCAACCCGGGCAGCGGCGCGCACCGCATGTGGTACTGCCCGTACAACACGGGGGCGGGACTCGCGATGGGCATCCGCGCGGGCGCCGAGATGACGAGCTTCGAGTTCCGCTTCGTGCCCCTGCGGATCAAGGACGTCATCGCGCCGACGGGCGAGGTCGCGCAGTGGCTCGGCGCGCGACAGATCAACGCGCTCGGCGAGCCGTACCTGGAGACGCGCTACGCGCACCTCGGCGGCGAGAAGATGGCGACGCAGGACCGGTTGTGGGCGACGCTGCAGGAGCGTCGCGCCGGCCGAGGGCCCTGCTACCTCGACCTGCGGGGCGTGCCGCCGCGTCGGCTCGAGGGAACCATCGCGGCGTACCTGTCGATGGCGCCCGATGCGGCGATGCTGATGGCGGACGAGGCATTCTATGCGCGCCGCGACGGAACGATGGCCCCGATCGAGATCGTCGGCGGCGAGCCGCACGTGGTCGGCGGGCACGGGCTGGCCGGCTACTGGATCGACGAGCGCCGGCGGACGACGCTGCCCGGGCTGTGGGCCGCGGGCGACGTGGCCGGCGGGTGCCCCAAGAAATATGCGTCGGGCGCGTGGGCAGAGGCGGTCATTGCGGTGCGCGACATGATCGAAGCCGCCCGCGCCGGCGGTGCGGTGGAGATCGACGAGGAAGACGCCGAGCGAGAACGGCAGCGCGCATTGCGACCGCTCGAGAGCAAGGACGGGTTGCCCCCCGCGGCGTTCGAGGAACGTATGCAGAAAATCCTCGAAGAGTACGCGGGTGGTGCGAGCCGCGATTACGGCTGCTCGGGTGCCGAGCTGGAAATCGCCCGGCTGCACCTGGAGCGTCTGGCGGCCGAGCTGGACGCGCTGCAGGCGCGCGATCCGTACGAGCTGATGCTCGCGCACGAGGTCATCGACCGGATCGACGTCGCACGCCAGCTCGTCGAGCACATGGCGCACCGGCGCGAGACGCGCTGGCACTGCTACCACGAACGGCTCGACTACCCGGAGCGCGACGATGCGCGCTGGCTGTGCTTCGTCAACTCGATCCGGCGGGCCGATGGCACGATCGAGATCGTCGAGCGGCCCGTCGAGCGCGTGGCACTGGACGCACGGCTGCCCTCGCTCGTCGACGGCGCGGCGCTCGTCCGGTCGGGAGGCTAGGGCATGGGCATCCACATCGACGTGCACGTCTGCAACGGATGCGGGACGGCCGAAGAGGCGATGTGCGTGCGCGATTGCCCCGGCGATCTCATCGTGCTCGGACCCGACCGTCGCGCACGCATCCGCGACAACCGGGCCTGCTGGGACTGCGCGGCCTGCGTCAAGGTGTGTCCCACCCAGGCCATTACGATGCAGCTACCGCCCGAGATCAGCTTGCGGGGCGTGCGGCTACGGGGTCGCGCGCTGCGCCACAAGACGGTCTGGCGGCTGCGCCTGCGCGACGGCACGGAGCGCGCCTACGAGACGCCGAGCACGGGCCGACCGCCGCACGATCCCAACCTGTAGCTTCGCCGCCGTCACGGGGGGTCGGGATCGGGGCCGGCGTTGGCCTCGGCCTCGGGCTCGGCGCAGCCTCGCTCTCGGACTCTGTCTCGGACTCGGACTCGGACTCGGTCTCGGACCCGGACTCGGTCTCGCACTCGAGCTGGCAGCGGTCTCGGCTCGGGCGGCCGGCTCGAGCGGTCACCGCTGCAATCTCGCGGAACGAGGGGCGCGACGACGACACGCCGCCGCATCGCGCAGGGGCGGCTGGACCGGAAACGGCGGTTGCGGCATATGGCTTCAAGCGGAACGGGGGCAGCGCCGACGCCGCAGACGCCCCTGCCCGAGAGGAGCCGATGACCACCGATCCGCCGACCCGCAACGCCGCCTTGCGCGCCTGGGTGACCGAGATGGCCGCGATGACCAAGCCCGATCGCATCGTCTGGTGCGACGGCTCCGAGGAAGAGCGGCGACGGCTGACCGAGCAGGCCGTCGCCGAAGGCGTGCTCGTGCCGCTCAATCCGGAGCGTCGCCCGGGTTGCTACTACGCGCGCAGCAACCCGAACGACGTCGCCCGCGTCGAGCACCTCACCTACATCTGCACGCCCACGCGCGACGAGGCGGGCCCGACGAACAACTGGATGGAGCCGTCCGAAGCGTACGCGAAGCTGCGCGCGCTGTTCGACGGGTCGATGCGCGGGCGCACGATGTACGTCGTGCCCTATCTGATGGGCCCGGTCGGCTCGCCGATGTCTCGCGTCGGCATCGAGCTGACGGACTCGATTTACGTCGTGCTCAACATGCGCATCATGACGCGCATGGGTCGCGTCGCGCTGGAGGTGCTCGGCGACCGCAGCGATTTCAACCGGGGCCTGCACTCGATGCTCGACGTCAACCCGGAACGTCGATACATCTGCCACTTCCCGCAGGACAACGCGATCTGGTCCATCGGCTCCAACTACGGCGGCAACGTGCTGCTCGGCAAGAAGTGCCTTGCGTTGCGGATCGCCAGCTATCTGGGGCGCCGCGAGGGATGGCTCGCCGAGCACATGCTCGTGCTCGGCGTCGAGAGCCCCGAAGGCGAGATGACGTACGTCGCCGCGGCGTTTCCGAGCGCGTGCGGCAAGACGAACTTCGCGATGCTCATTCCCCCCAAGCGCTTCAAGGGGTGGAAGATCTGGACGGTCGGGGACGACATCGCCTGGATGCGCGTCGGCGAGGACGGGCGACTGCGCGCGATCAACCCGGAGAACGGCTACTTCGGGGTTGCCCCGGGCACCAGCTTCCAGAGCAACCCCAACGCGATGCGGACCATCGCGCGGGACACGATCTTTACGAACGTGGCGCTGACGCCCGACATGGACGTCTGGTGGGAGGGGATGGACGGCGAGGTGCCCGAGGAGCTGCTGGACTGGCAGGGTCGCCCGTGGCGTCGCGGCTCGCCGGAGAAAGCGGCGCACCCGAACGCGCGCTTCACGGCGCCGATGCAGAACAACCCCGCGCTGTCCAAATTCGTCGACGATCCAGAGGGGGTGCCCATCAGTGCCATCATCTTCGGGGGCCGTCGTGCGACGACCATTCCGCTGGTGATGCAGGCGTTCCACTGGACGCATGGCGTCTTCTTCGGCAGCGCGCTCGGCAGCGAAACGACGGCCGCGGCCGCAGGCAAGGTCGGGGTGGTGCGTCGCGATCCGTTCGCGATGCTGCCCTTCTGCGGATACAACATGGGCGAGTACTTCGGTCACTGGCTCGAGATGCAGGCGTACATCCCGAACCCGCCGAAGATTTTCCTCGTCAACTGGTTCCGCAAGGACGGGCGCGGCGAATATCTGTGGCCCGGCTTCGGCGAGAACATGCGCGTGCTCAAGTGGATTGTCGATCGCGCCCGGCTGCGCGTCGGCGGTCAGGAGACGCCCTTCGGCTGGGTGCCGAAGGCCGACGACCTCGACCTGTCCGGGCTGGACATCGATCCGGAGCGCGTCGATCAGGCCACGAGCATCGACCTCGACGAGTGGAAGGCCGAGCTCGAGTCGCTCGGCGAGTTCTACGCGCAGTTCGGCCACCAGCTGCCTCGTGTGCTCGAGCTGCAACGGCAGATGTTCCTCGCGCGGATCGAGACGCTGTCGAAGCGTCGTTGGGGTCGGCGCGCGTCCTGAGCGTGGTGCTCGAGCAGTACGGCTGGGACGCGCGCTGGGCCGAGCGGTTCGCGAGCGAGGGGCCGACCGGTACGGTTCCTGGTCGCATCGCCGCCGATCGCGGGGTGCGGTACGACGTCGTCGTAGCCGAAGGCGAGGTGGAGGCCACCGCGGCTCCGCCGCTCGTTCGCGCGGGCCGTCGCGATCCGCTCGCACGCCCGACGACGGGGGACTTCGTGGCGCTCGATCCGTCCACGCGACCATGGACCGTGCGTGCGATGCTGCCGCGCCGCACGGTCCTGGTCCGACGCGCCGCAGGCAGCATGGCCCGCCCTCAGCTCTGTGGGGTCAACGTCGACGACGTGCTCATCGCGCTCGGACCGGGTCGCGACGTGCACCCGCCACGGCTCGAGCGGTGGCTGACCCTCGTTCGCGACGGCGGCTGCCGTCCCCTCGTCGTGCTCACCAAGGCCGACCTGCTCGACGAGCACGGTCGGGAGGAACGGCGCCGTCGCGTGCGGGAGGTCGACCCCGACGTCGAAGCGCTGGACGTCAGCGCCGAGAGCGGCGAAGGGCTCGAGACGCTGCGCGCGCGCGTGACGGGCCGCACCGTCGCGTTGCTCGGCGCGTCGGGTGCCGGCAAGTCCTCGCTCGTCAATGCGCTGGTCGGCGCGCCGGTCGCCGAGGTCGGCGCCATGCGCCGCGAGGGGGACAAGGGCCGTCATACCACCACGCGTCGCGAGCTTTTTGCGCTTCCGACGGGAGGCGTGCTGATGGACACGCCGGGGCTGCGCGAGCTCGGATTGCTCGAAGCCGAGGAGGGGTTGGAGGACACCTTCGACGACATCGTGGAGCTGGCCGCTTTCTGTCGATTCGGCGACTGTGGGCACGGCTCCGAGCCCGGCTGTGCGATCCGCGTGGCGATGGTCGAGGGGCGGCTCGACGCCGCCCGCTTCGCGCGCTGGAAGGCGCTGCGGGAGGAGAGCGCGGGTCGACGCCCGGTCGCTCACGTCCGTCATCGGTCCCCGCGGAGCGGCCGCCGCCGTCCGTCGCCGCGTTGACCTCGAGACCGACCCGGAGTCGGAGCCCGTACGAGGGCTGGAGTCCGAGTCCGGGAGCGAGTCCGAGTCCGAGTCCGAGTCGGAGCCCGAGTCCGAGCCCGAGCCGGAGACCGAGACCGAGACCGAGTCGGAGCCCGAGACCGAGTCGGAGCCCGAGTCCGAACCCGAGTCCGAGCCCGAGCCCGAGCCCGAATCCGAGGCCGAGCCAGAGTCCGGTGCTTCGGATCGCTCCGAGCGCGCGAGTGGCGGATCGTGTCCGCAACCAACGGCTGCGCGCGTGCGCGGTCGCCGCTACGTCGAGGGATCACCGAGCTCGGCGCGCAGCGTCTCGATCCAGGGCGCGATGTCGCGTTCGTAGGCCGCGTCGAAATGCTCCGGGACGCGGGTGCGATGCCAGAGCGTCCAGCAACGACGCACGAGCTCGTTTTCGAGGGCGCCGGCGACGAGGCGTATCGAGGAATGGCCCCGCCGCAGGGCGAGATGGCAGAGGGCGCGAATCGAGCCCAGCTGGCTCTTGTCGAGCCGGTGAAGAGTCCAGAGATGGGTGCTCGTGTCGTGGCCGAGGGCGTGCAGATGGTCGTGCCAGGAAGCGGCGAGGCGCGGCGAGATGCGCTCGGCCACGCGTCCGGCCACGGTCGCGAGGCGGAGTCCCGGCAGGCCCCAGCGGTGGATGGGCAATCGTCCGCGCGACAGCTCGCGCAGCCACCGACGGGCCGAAAGCACCGGCGGCAGCGTCGGGACGAACGCGGCGCGCAACGCCGTGGCGAGCCCCGCTCGGCGCGCGCGTTGCTCGAACGCCGCGGGCAGCGGAACCACGCTGAGGCGTCGTCGGAAGCCGACCGCGAATCCCAGGTCCTCCAGATACGCGCGCATCCGGGCATCGTCGAGCAGCGGCGCGGGCGCCTCGAGAAAGATGCACTGCCAGGGCACCACGTCGGGAAATCCGATCGAGGGCGGGCCGCCTGGCAGATGCACGACGGACAGCGGCTGCCCGTACCGTCGCCGGAACGCCGACGACAGGCGCGTGAGCCAGGTCGCATCGGAGGGCCACGACCGGCGCGCGACGTGCTCGTCGAGCGGTTCGACGGCCGCGGTGACGGGCGAGAGCGCGACGCGGAGCCTGGTGATCGCATCGCCGAGGGCATCGAGTGCTTCGAGCCGACGGGCGAGCGCCACCAGACGTCGATCGATGGGCTCCGGGGCGGGGCGATCCCCGCACGTCGCGAGAACGAAGGCCGGATGCACGATGCGCCCCGGCCGGTCCGGCGGCTCGATGCGCAGCCAGCCCGTCGCTCCGTCCACGTCGATTGCCGCTTCGACCGTGCGTGCGGCCGGCTCGGCGCTCGCGTGAACCGCACGGACCGCGATGCCGTCGCCGAGCGAAGCGCGCAGCGCCTCGGCGAAGCAATCGAGCGCTGCCTCGATCAGGGGCCGCCGCACACCGGCTCGATGCGGGTCGACGCAGACGCGGGCCGGCTCGGCTTTCGGGCCACGATGCACGACGCACGTCGCGGCCCAAAATCGCGTGGGAGACGCCGTGGTCGGCCCCCTGGGCTGCGTCGCGATCGCGGCTCGGACCGCTCGCGGCTCCGCGGCACGAACTGGACCTCGTACAGCTCGGGCCAGCGCTTGCCCGTGAGAAGGAACCGACCGGAGCGCGCGTCGTACGCGATGCCGTTGAGCACGTCGGTGTCATCGTCGGCCAGCTCGGGTGGCAGCAGCCTCAGACCCTCGGGCGCGCGGGGATGGAGCGCCGTGTCGATCCATCCCGTCACCGCGCCGGTACGCGGATCGATGCGCGCGATGTGGTCGGTCTGCCAGACGTTCGCGTAGACCAAGTCGTCGACGCACTCCAGTTCGTTGAGATGGGCGAGCGGACGGCCGGCCCGCCGGACGCGCACGCGGCCCGTGATCTCGAACGAGTCGGGGTCGCGGAACACGAGCGTATCGCTGCCGTCGCTCATCACGAGCCGTCGGCCGTCGAAACACAGGCCCCAGCCTTCGCCCCGATAGCGGTGCTCTCCGACTCGCTCGAAGCGTTCCGCGTCCCACACGAGGGCGATGCCCTCGCGCCACGTGAGCTGCACGATGCGATCGCGCACGAGCGCGATGCCTTCACCGAAGAGCTCCGGCGGAAGTTGGGCCCGCCGCTCGACCATTCCCGTCTCGAGCGTCACGCGTCGCAGCGTAGAGGCCCCGTAGAGCCCCGTGCCCTCGTACAGGGTGCCGTCGTGGAGGACGAGGCCCTGGGTGAACGCGTCGCGAGCGTGGGGTAGGCGTCGGACGACGCGTACCGTGAGTGGCTCGGGAACCGCGATGGCAGGTCCCGAGCCGTCCCGTCCGTCGTCGGCGCGTCCGCCGAGGCCAAAGACGCCCGCAGCCGCCACGACGAGCGCGGCGAGCACCGCGAGGCCCACCCACCACGACCGTGCCAGGGGGCGCCGCGACGTGGCCGACGCAGGGCCCCGCGGACCGCCTGTGTCACGAGGCGCGTCGCGCCCTTTTCCGGAACGGCGCCCGCGCCGATCGCGTCGCCCCGCCATAGCGAAGGGGCAGCGTGCCCCCGACGTGAGGCTCGCGCAATCGCTCCGTCACGACGACGGGAGCTCGACTGGCAGCTGCACCCAGGCGGGTGCCGTCCACGACCTCGCTGCCGGGGGTGACGGGAGCGTGAGCGTCAGCGTCAGCGCGACTCGAGCGACTGCAACCCGGGCTCCGCGCCCAAAGGTGTCTCGTCGCGCACCCGAAGCTGCCCGCTGGAGACGCAATACTCGTAGACGCGTCCGGAGCCGGTGCGGATGACGTTGCCCCTCGCCATGTACGTCGTGCTCGTCATGTCGCTCCACGAGTAGGCGATCGTGCAGCTGCATCCAGCGAGCGATCCGGGGGCCATCGCGCACCTCGTGGCGGGGAATCGCATCCGGAGCACGCTTTCCACCGCGGTGCAGTCGCGCGCGCCGATCGGGATGCAGCGCGCGGGCACGTCGATCGTGCCCGAGAACATCATCGACGCCATGCGCGAGACGCGGCTGTCGGTGAAGATCACCTCGCCCTGGATCGTGCCCGAGAAGTCACGGAACGTGAGGTCGGACAAGCCACAGGTGCCGAGCGTCGTCCCACCCACGATCTCCGCGTGTGTCAGGCAGACGTCGCGGTAGCAATACCTACCCGGAAGCGATCCGCCACACGCGCGGAACTCCGGACACATTGCTGCGACGGTGACCGAACCGACACCACACATCGCACCGCCGTCGGTCCCTGTTCCTGCATCACGCCCCGTTCCGCCGTCGCGGCCTGGGCCGGCGTCGAGCGTGATGCCCGAGTCACGGCCTGGGCCGGCGTCGAGCGTGATGCCCGAGTCACGGCCTGGGCCGGCGTCGAGCGTGATGCCCGAGTCGCGGCGGGGGCCGGCGTCGAGCGTGATGCCCGAGTCGCGGCCGGGGCCGGCGTCGAGCGTGATACCCGAGTCGCGGCCGGGGCCGGCGTCGAGCGTGATGCCCGAGTCGCGGCCGGGGCCGGCGTCGAGCGTGATGCCCGAATCGGGTTCCGTACCCGAATCGCGCCCTCCGCCCCCATCGCGCTCTCCCGGCCCCGCATCGCCCGGCGAACCGCCGTCGACACCGACATTCGCGTCGGCCTCCGACCCTGCGTCCCGTCCCCCGCCTCCGTCGATGGCGGGTGCGCCGTCCGGGTCGGTACCGCCTCCATCCTCCGTGGGACCGGAATCTGGCCCCGCATCGGACCACCCCGCGTCGAGCGCCGCGTCTCGCCCCGCGTCGGTGCCGCCCATTCCCGGGGGATTGTCGTCGCCGCCACACGCACCCGCGAGCACGATGAGCAGGCTCGCGATCCGAAGAATGCCGTTCGGGTCGAACTTCGAGGCCAGTGCAATCATCGCCATCCTCCCGACGCCAAGTGCCGGGCGTGGCTCGGCGCCGCGCCCGCAATGAACCCGAGTCTACGCCAAGGTCGCCCTCCATGTCATCGGTCGGGGTGTCGGCGGGCGCGGAGGTGAGCCACGTCGGGTGCCTCGTATCTCGGGCAGGGTCTGCGTTTCGGGCTAGGCCTCAGACTCGGACTCGGGCTCGGACTCGCGCTCGGGCTCGGAGTCGGTTTCGGGCTCCGACTCCGAGCCGGCATCGGGGACGGACTCCGGCGCCTCCCTGCTCGCCGCCTTCGTTCGACGCCATCGGCGCAGTCACGCGAGTGCGCCGGCGACCGCGCCCGTCATGCAGGCCGCGATCAGCCCGCCGACCATGGCGCGCAGTCCCAGTCGCGCGAGGTCCGCACGGCGCTCGGGCGCGATGGAGCCGATGCCTCCGATCTGAATCGCGATGGAGCCGAAGTTGGCGAATCCGCAAAGCGCATAGCTCGCGATGACCCGCGAGCGCTCCGAGAGCACGAGCGTTCCGTCCCGTAGCCCTTCGGCGAGGTGCGTATACGCCACGAACTCGTTCAGGACCGTCTTCTCGCCGAGCAGCATACCCACGGTGCCCGCCTCCGCGGGCGGGACGCCCATCGCGATGGCGAGCGGCCAGAACAGCACTCCGAACAGACCCTGGAGCGTCGGCACGGGCACACTTGCGCCGGCCCACGCGTTGTAGGCCTGTACGGGCCAGGCGAGCAGCGCGTTGCACAGTGCCACGAGCGCGAGGAACGCCAGGAGCATCGCCGCGACGTTGAGCGCCAGCAGCAGTCCGTCCGCGGCGCCGCGGGCCGCGGCATCGATCACGTTGACCGTGGTCCGCGCGGGCAGATCGGCGAGGGCCCCAGCGGTTTCGGGGCGTTCGGTCTCCGGCACCATGAGCTTGGCGACGACGAGCGCCGCGGGAGCGGACAGCACGCTCGCCGAGACCAGGTGGCCCGCGATGCCGGGGACGAGGTCGCGAAGCATGCCGACGTAGGCGGCGAGCACGCCCCCCGCGACCGTGGCGAAGCCACCCACCATGACCGCGTGCAGCTCGCTGCGCGTCATGCGCGCGACGAACGGCCGGACGACGAGCGGCGCTTCGGTCTGCCCCACGAACACGTTGGCCGCCGCCGACAACGTCTCGGCGCCCGAGGTGCCCATTGTGCGCTGCATGAGCCACGCCATCGCGCGCACCACGCGCTGCATCAGCCCGAGGTGGTAGAGCACGCTCATGAACGACGAGAAGAACACGATGGTGGGCAGGACGCCGAGCGCCACCGTGAACCGCTCGTCGAGATAGGCGCCGAAGAGGAACCGGCTGCCCTCCCGCGTGAAGTCGAGCACCCGCACGACCGCGTCGTTGACCCACCCGAACACCGCCACGCCCATCGGCGTCCAGAGCACGAGCAGGCCGAATCCGAGCTGGAGCCCCAGCCCCCAGAGCAGGATGCGCCACGGAACGCGGCGCCGATCGGTCGACAGCGCCCATGCGAGCAGGGCGAGCAGCCCGACGCCGAGGAGCGAAGCGAGTCGCTCGACCGCGCTCGCCGGCAGGCTCACTCGGCGTACATCGCCTCGATCTCGCGGGCCCAGATCTCGGCGACCTTGTTGCGCTTGACCTTGAGCGTCGGCGTCAGCTCCCCGGTGTCGATGCCGAAGTTGCGCGGCAGGATCGTGAACTTCTTGATCTGCTCGACGCGCGCGAGCTCTTCGTTCGCGCGATCGATTTGCCGCTGGATCTCGGCGCGCACGGCGGGGTCATCGTTGGCGCGCGCCATGTCGATGCCGCGTGCCTTGCACGCCTCGGGATCGAGCGTGACGAGCGCCGTCAGGTACTTGCGGCGGTCTCCGATGACGACGGCCTCGTTGACGAGCGGGTGGTTCTTGATCGTCGCCTCGATGTTCTTGGGCGCGATGTTCTTGCCGCCCGCGGTGATGAGGATCTCCTTCTTGCGGCCCGTGATCCAGAGAAATCCATCGGCGTCCAGCCGTCCCAGATCCCCCGAGCACAGCCATCCATCGACGAGCGTCTCGCGCGTGGCCTCCGGCTCCTTGTAGTAGCCGAGGAACACGTTCGGGCCGCGCACGAGGATTTCCTCGTCGGGCGCGATCTTGACCTCGACGCCGGGGATGACCGGTCCGACCGAACCGAATCGAAACCGCTGGGGCCGATTGAAGCTCGTCGGGCCGCAGTCCTCGCTCTGTCCGTAGACTTCGAGCACGATGACGTCGAGGCCAGCGAGGAATTCGAGGACCTCGCGCGCGATGGGCGCCGCGCCGCTGACGCACAGCCTCGCGCGGCCCAGGCCCAGTGCCGGCTTGACCTTGTCGTAGACGAGCTTGCGGGCGACCGCGTACTGCAGCGCGAGCGCTCCCTGGGGTTGCCCGCCACGCGAACGGACCTCCGCCACGCGCCGGCCGACGTCCATCGCCCAGTCCACCAGCCGCTTCTTGAGCCCCGTGGCCTGCGCGAGCTTGGCCGTGATCCCGGCGTGGAACTTCTCCCAGATGCGCGGGACGCCGAAGAACACCGTCGGCTGCACCTCGCGCAGGTCGTCGGGAACCTTCTCGATCGACTGGGCGTAGTGGACCGAATAGCCGGTCGTGATGGCGCCGTGGATCGTGAACATCTGCTCGGCGATGTGCGAGAGCGGCAGGTAACTGAGCACCGTGTCCTCGGGGCGCCCGTCGACCAGCTCGCGCGCCACCGACGCCGTCCAGGCGAGATTGCGATGGCTGAGCATCACGCCTTTGGGCGGCCCCGTCGTGCCCGACGTGTAGATGAGCGTGGCGAGCCCGTCGGGCTCGAGCGCCGCGATGCGCTCGTAGACCTTCGCGTCCAGGACGCGATCTCCCGCCGCCAGGAACTGCTCCCACGTGAGGATCTGAAGCCCCTCGGGCCGTTCCTGCGGCACGCCGACGCCCTGCATGAGCACGATCGCGCGCAGCGCCGGCAGCGCGTCGCGCTCGCGAAGCACCTTGTGCAGCTGCTCGTGGTTCTCGACCAGGACGAGCGGTGCTTCGCAGTGGTGGGCGATGTACCGCACCTCGGCGGGCGACGAGGTCGTGTAGATGCCCGCCGGCGCGCCGCCGAGGCACATCGCCGCCACGTCGAAAATCGTCCACTCCGGACGATTGAAGCCCAGAATGCACACGCTCTGGCCGGGCTCGAGCCCCAGCGCGAGCATCGCGCGCGCGGCGCGCCGGACCTCGCTCGCGTATTGCTTCCAGCTCGTCGCGTGCCACACGCCGTCGCGCCGGACGTAATATGCGGGCGCTTCGGGCCTTCGGCGCGCTTGCTCGAAGAGCCTGCTCGGAATCGTGTCGGCGGTCACGTCCACACCCCCGGTTCGATGGGCGGCGCGAGTATAGGGAAGCGCGACGCCGAGGCCAGAGGGCCCGCCCGCGGCGCGCGACGGCGTATGCATCGCAACGTGTGGGCGGCGAGCGGGGCCTCGTTGTTGACGGACGTGTCGACGGAGATGGTGACCAACGTCCTGCCGCTGTGGATGACGGGGACGCTCGGTCTGGGGCCCGCGATCGTCGGAATCGTCGAGGGCGGGGCCGACGCCGTCGCGAGTCTGGTCCGCGTCGGTTCCGGGATGCTCTCGGACCGGCTCGGTGCTCGCAAGCCGCTCGCCGTGGCCGGCTATGCGCTTTCGGCCCTCGCCAAGGCGTTGCTGCTCGTCGTGACGAGCGCCGCGGCGCTGACCGCCGTTCGCTGGACCGAGCGACTCGGCAAGGGGCTGCGCACGGCGCCGCGCGACGCCCTGATCGCCGACAGCGTGCCCGAGCCCTCGCGCGGGCGTGCGTTCGGTCTGCACAAGGCCGCCGACACGCTCGGAGCGGCGCTCGGCATCGGGGTCGCGCTGCTCGTCGTCGGCCGTATGCCGCCGGACGCCGCCGGCGTCGATACGCCCACCTTCCACGCGCTCGTGGCGCTCTCGCTCGTGCCGGCCGCTCTCGCCGTTGGCTGGCTCGCATGGGGGGCCATCGAGCCGCCGCGTAGAGCGGCGCCTGCGGCGGTTCGACCCTCCGTGCGCGCGCTCGGCCGCTCCGTCCACGGCGTGCTGCTCGCGTGCGCGTTCTATCAGCTCGGCGCGTTTGCCGAGGCATTCTTGATCCTGCGCGCGGTCGATCGGGGTGCCTCGCCCGCGCAGGCGCTCGGATTCGTGTTGCTGGTGAACCTCGTTTACGCGGCGAGCAGCCTTCCGGCAGGATGGCTCGCCGATCGGATGGGGCCGCGCCACGTGCTCGTCGCCGGCTGGCTGTTGCACGCCGGCTCGTGCGCGCTGCTCGCGGTCGCGTCGGCTCCCGTTCTCGTCGTCGTCGGGTGGCTGCTCTTCGGTTTCCACCAGGGCCTGGTGGGCGCTTCCCAGCGCGCGTTGCTCGCCGCAGTCGCGCCGCCCGCGCTGCGCGCGACGGCCTTCGGGACACATGCCGCGCTGGTAGGCCTGACGGCGCTTCCTGCCTCGCTGCTACTCGGCTGGCTGTGGGAAAACCACGGACCCGCGTTCGGCTTTGCCGTCGCGGGTTCGTGCGCCGCGCTCGGAGCCGTGCTGCTCGCGACCGATCGGAGTCGGACTGCGAGTCGCGCTTGAGCTCGGTCTCGGACTCGGACTCGGACTCGGACTCGGACGCAGGCTCGGACTCGGACGCAGGCTCGGACTCGGATTCGAACCCGGACTCGGTCTCGGGCCCGGAGTCGGGCGCCGGCCCTCACTCGGGCTCGTAGACCGAGCCGGACCTGCTGCACGGCGGGCTTCGGCTCCGACTCGTCGGACCGGGTGGCCCTTCTCGACGCTTCGGGCAGCAGCTATTCGATGCGCGCCGAGACGATGTAGTCCAATTCGGGGAAGTTTCGCCGCAGATATTCGTTGCCTTCGCGCTGGATTCGCGACTGGTCGGGGCCCTGGCCGCGTGGAGCGCCCTCGCCATAGCCGGCGTGCAACCGATCGGCCGCGGTCATGTCGAGCACGCGGCCGAAGGGAGCGAAACCCATCGCGTCGAGCTGCCGGTTGTCGCCGTACGATATGAAGAACTGCGTCGTCCGTGTTCCGGGGCCGGCCATCGCGAACGCCACCGTGCCGCGGACGTTGCTCTGCACGACCGGATCGTCCGGAATCGTCGCCTCGCGCCAGACGGCATTGACGCGCGGATCGCCGTGGATTCCCGCCTGGGCGACGAAACCTTCCAGGACGCGGAAGAAGGCGACGTCGTCGTAGTAGCCGGCGCGAACGAGGTTGTAGAAGCGGTCGGCGCCGTGGGGGGCCCACGCGCGCCGCACCTCGATCCGGATCGGCCCCTCGGTCGTTTCCAGACGTGCGATGAAGCGCTCGGGCGCGCGCTCGGTGAGCGCTTCCGGCGGCGGGATGACGCGCCGCGTCGTTCCCGTCGCGGCGGAAGGATCCGCGGAGGGCTGCGGCGCCGTGGGGCCGCCGGGCTGCGCGGTCGCCGGTGTGGGGTTGCGCGAGGCGGCGGGTTCGGATGGCGGATCCGACGGTGGCTCGGCGGCGGTCGGCGCGCGGGCCGGTTCGGTTCGCACGGAGCTGCGGGCGGGTTCGGGCGAGGCTCCCGTCGAGCCGGAACGCCCGCAGGCCAGAAGCAGCACCGACGTCCAGGCGAGCACGTTCTTCACGGTGGGACCTCGTCGTCGGTTCGATACGCCAGGATCCGCGCGACGGGAAGGCCGTCCCGTACGATGCGCAGCTCGCGATGGCTCGGCGCCCCGAGCGGGTTGTCCGCCGGGGTCGGAGCGAGCCGGAAGGACGGATGCGCGCGAATCATCGCCTCGTACTGCTGGCCGCGCTCGAGCACGTCGGTCTGGATGAACAGCATGCCGCCGGGGCGCAGCAGTCGCGCGAGCGCGTCGAGCAGCGCGTCGCAGACGAGCGCGCGCTTGCGCTGCCGCCGCTTCCACCATGGGTCGGGGAAATGGATGGCGACGGCACGGACCGATCGCGCTGGACCCGCGCGCGCGAGTAGCTCGCGGGCGTCCGCGCACAGCACGCGCACGCGGTCGAGGCCGGCGGCGCGCAGCCTCCGGTCGGTGTGCACGACGAGCCGGGGCTTGACCTCGATGCCGAGGATTCGCGCGTCGGGCGCCACGGCCGCGCGTGCGAACAGGGAGGCGCCGCGCCCGAAGCCGAGGTCCAGCTCGAGCGGCCCCTGACCGGGAACCAGCGCGTCGAGGTCGACGGCACCTTCCGCGGGGGGCCTGGGCGCGAGGAGATGATACGGAGGCCGTTCGGTCACGGGAGCATCGCGCGACGTGCGCGGCGCCATCTACCCGCGCGCGACGACGCGGTGAAGTGGGGACGCTGGGGCCGGCCCGGCCGTCAGGCTCGGGCTCGGGCTCGGACTCGGCCTCGGACTCGGACTCGGGCTCGGCCTCGGCTTCGGTCTCGGACTCGGTTTCGGATGCTTTCAGGGACTCGAACGCGAGCGCCTCCATCGACGCCTTCGCGGACGCGCCGCATCGATACGTTGACAGCGTCGAGGCGCCACGGCGAATGTGCGCCCTCGTGCGGAGCGAGCCGCTGCGCTGGGCGAGCCTGTACGTCGCGCTCCTGCTGTCCGGGTGCGCCGCGCTCGTTTACGAGGCGACGTGGGGGCGCATGCTGCACCGCGTCTTCGGTGTGGGCGACCTCGCCGTCGCCACCGTTCTTGCGGCCTTCTTCCTCGGTTTGGGGATTGGCTCCGCGCTCGGCGGACGGTGGGCCGCGCGGCTCGGCAACCCTGCGCTCGGCTACGCCATGCTCGAAGGCCTCGTCGCGCTTTGGGCGCTCGGCTCGCTGCTCGTCATTCCGCGCGTCCATTCGCTGTACGCAGCGCTCGGAGCGGGCCTGTCGTTCGAAGCGCTGACCGCGCTGCGGCTGCTGCTCGCGCTGCTCGTGTTGCTGCCGCCGACCGTGCTGATGGGCGCGACGCTGCCCGTGCTCGTCGCTGCGGTCGCTCGGCGCCCCGGGGCGGCCGATCGCTGGCAGGCGGGTGCCACGCGCCTGTACGCGACGAACACGTTTGGCGCGATGGCGGGCGCGGGCGCCGCGAGCCTGTGGCTCGTTCCCACGATCGGCACGCGCGCCACGGTCGGTCTGGCCGCGGCGCTCAGCGCGGCGGCCGGCGCCATCGTCTACGGCGCGTGGCGTCGGCCGGGCGCCGCGCACGCACCCGGCGACGAATTGCGCGTGCGCGAGGGCGAGGCGTCCGCCGTCGTGACGTCGCAGCAAGAGGCTGCGACGACCGCGGGTGCCGGCGAGCAGCAGGGTGAGGCACCGGCGCCCGACGAGACGACGTATCGGTCGCGGCTCGCTGCGGCGCTCGCCGCGCTATCGGGGCTCGCGGCGCTCGGGGGCGAAGTGCTGTGGACGCGGGCACTGCGCATGATCGTGCACGGCACGACGCCGGCGTTCGGTGCGATGCTGGTATGTTATCTCGCGGGAATCGCGGGGGGCAGCCTGCTCGCCGAGCGTTTGGCGCGCACGCGCTCGCCGCTGCGGCTGCTCGCAGGGCTGCAGGTTCTGCTCGGCCTGCTGACGGCATGCGCGATGATGCTGTGCCCACAGCTCGTGCGGCTGATGGGCTTGCTGCACGGCGCGGCGATGCTCGAGCCGCATCAGACCGGAGTCATCTTGGTCCTCGCGGCGTTGCTGCTGCTGCCGCTCTCGTTTGCCCTCGGAACCGCCGTTCCGCTGTGCTGGCGCATCGCCGGCGGATCGGGGCACCAGGCGGCTAGGGCCGCCGGGCACGTGCTCGCCGCCAACACGCTCGGCGGGCTGCTCGGAGCGCTCGGCGCCGGTTTTCTGCTCGTGCCGCTCGTGGGGCTCGAAGCCTCGCTGCTCCTGGTCGCCTGCGTCCACCTGTTGACGGGCGCCATCGCGTATCGCGCCTCGGTGGGCCGGCGTCTGCTGCCGCGCCTGCTCGCCGTCGCCGTGCCTGCGCTGGCCGCGGCGGTCGTCTTTGTGGTCCGCCCCTCGCTCGAAATTCCGTACCTGCTCGGCGGACGCAACGATCCGGTGCCGGCCATCATCGGGGGACCCGGATCGCGCTGGAACGACGAGGTCGTCTTTCTCCGCGAGGGGCGCAACACCACGGTCACCATCCTGCGCCGCGAGGGACTGCTCCGGCTGTACAACGACGGGCGCCCCGAATCGGGCTTCGGGCCCGACGAGCCCGGATTCGGCCCCGAGCTGGCGGTGCTCGGGGGACTGCCGACGTTGTTCGCGGATCGCACCGATCGTGCGATGGTCATCGGGCTGGGCGCCGGCCACACCGTGACCATGCTGCTCGCGGGCGGTTGGCGACGGATCGACGTCGTCGAGCTCGAGGAGGGGATCGTCGAGGCCGCGCGCGTGCTGCACGAGGCGCGCGGCAAGCCGTTCCCGCTCGACGACCAGCGCACAAGGCTTGTCGTCGACGATGCGCGGGCTCAGCTCGTGCTCGCGCCGGCCGGTAGCTACGACGCCGTGGTCTCGCAGCCGTCGCACCCGTGGCTCGCCGGCTCGAGCGCCCTGTACACGCGCGAGTTCTTCCTCGAGGTGCGTCGCGCCCTGCGGCCGGGCGGCGTGCTCGCGCTCTGGGTGAATCTATTCCGCATGGACGTGCCGCACCTGCGCGCGGTCGTCGCCACGCTGCTCGACGTGCTGCCCCATGCGCACGCCTTCGTCGTGGAGGACTCGAGCTTCGTGCTGGTCGCCGGCGCCGGCCCGCTCCGTCTCGACGGGCGCGCCGCGGAGCGCCTGGAGACGGACGCCATGCGACCGCTGCTCGAGCCGTTCGAGCTCGACGAGCTGGTGGACTGGGCGGCGGTGCGCGAAATGGACGAGCGCACCCTGCGTGCCTTCGGGGCCGGCGCGCCGCTCATCGTCGACGACCGTCCCGCCCTCGAATTCGACCTGGCGCGGATGGCCCAGGCGAGCCTGGTCACCCGGAAGGACCTCGACCTTGCGGTGTGGCGCGTGCCGTGGATCGATTCGGATGGGTGGCGGGCGCTACCGGAGCCCGATCGAGTCGAGGCGCTGCTCGAGCGCGCGACGCGATGTGCGGGTCGGCGAAGGGCCCTGCTGCGTCTGCGCGCATCGCTCGACGAGCTCTCGCCGCTCGCCCCGGGCGATCGCGCGCTCGTCGACGGACGCATCGCCGAGCTGCTCGGCGACGTCGGGGCGGCGCTGGCGGCATGGGACGCCGCGGCCAGCGCGCGCGCGGCCGCACAGGCCGACCGACTTCGTCACGCCGAGCGCGCATGCCGGCAAGCGCTGGACGTGGCGCGCAACCGGAGCGTCGTGCCCGATTCGGCGCGTGCGCTGCTGTCGTGCGCGGCCGCGGTGGGCTCGCGCGAGGCGGTGCAGGACGCGCTTCGGATCGCCGAGGCGGCCGCGGCGCCCGAGGATCAGGCCCTGTCGGTCGTGCTGCGCGCCTGGCTCGGCGGGGGCTGTGAAACCATGCTGCGCGCCGGCACGTTGCGTGCCGTCGCTGCCAACGACGAGCACGTCGCTTGGCTTGCCGAACGGTGCGCCCTTCGACTTGGGCAGCTCCCGATGGGCCTGGAGTTTTCCGAGTTGCGCGCCCGCGCGCGGCGGGCGCTTGCCGCCCGCGAAAGCGACGCAGGACTCGAGCGGCTGCGCGAAGGCAATCGGGGACTGGCCATCCGGCACTTCCGGCGCAGTCTCGCAGCCAACCCCGGCTACGCGCCTGCAGCGTCGTCGCTTGCGCGGCTGCTCGTCGAGATACGACGGCGCGAAGAAGCCACCGAGTTGCTCCGGACCGCGCTCGATGCGTCGCGTGGGCTGCGCCGTTCGACCGATCTCATCCGTCGAACCGCAGCAGACCTCGGGTTGCGGCTCGAACCGGGCGCGATGGACACGGCGGGTCGCCCGAGCACGACCGCTCCGGCCGCTCCGCGCGGGGCCGACGAATCGGAGGTAGACGGCTAGCGAAATCGCCGCGCCGTAGCCGTATCGGCCTGCCTGGTATCGGAGCGAGACGGCTCATCCGTCTGTGCGTACGGGGGCGCACGCCGGGCGCACGAGCCGCAGTCGGGGTCCGAGACCGAGACCGAGTCCGAGACCGAGTCGGAGTCCGAGCCCGAGTCCGAGCCCGAGTCCGAGACCAAGTCCGACACCCAGCCGGAGACCGAGTCCGAGACCGGGCCCGAGGTCGAGTCCGAGTCTGACATCGAGACCGAGTCGGAGTCCGAGACTGAAACCGAGCACGAAGCGGCCGTGTCGGCGCCGGCGACGCTCGCTGGCTCCCATGGAGCGTTTGCAGAGTCGGGTCGCGTTCGGTTAGACGGTGGACCGTGACCGTTCCCCGCGTGCGCATCGAGTCGCTCGAACGTCATGTCGGTCAGCGCGTTGAGATCGCCGGCTGGCTGCAGCACGCCCGTTCGAGCAAGCATGTTCACTTCCTGTACGTGCGGGACGGCAGCGGCGTCGTGCAGGTCGTCGTGGCGGCTTCCGACGTGCCGCCGGCGCTGTTCGACCAGGCCGGCGGCTTGCCCCTGGAGACCTCGCTCGTCGTACGCGGCACCGTCCGGCGCCACCCCCGCCGCGACGAGCTCGAACTGGGGCTCGACGAGCTCGACGTCGTCAGCCGGCCCGTACGCGAATACCCCATCTCGCCGAAGGAGCACGGCGTCGACTTCTTGATGGATCACCGGCACCTGTGGCTGCGCAGCCGGCGGCAGCAGGCCATCCTGCGCGTGCGCGCCGAGATCGTCTCGGCCATCCGCGAGTACTTCGACTCGCGTGGTTTCGTCCTTGTCGACGCGCCGATTCTGACGCCCAACGCGTGCGAAGGAACTTCGACGCTCTTCGAAACCGATTATCACGGACAAAAGGCCTACCTGACGCAGAGCGGACAGCTCTACGCCGAGGCGGCCGCCATGGCCTTCGGACGCACTTATTGCTTCGGTCCGACCTTCCGCGCCGAGAAGAGCAAGACGCGCCGGCACCTGGCCGAGTTCTGGATGGTGGAGCCCGAGGTCGCGTTCATGGACCTCGAAGGGGACATCGCGCTGGCCGAGGACTTCCTCACGAACCTCGTCGCGCGCGTGCTCGATCGGCGCAGGGCCGAGCTCGGGGTCCTCGAACGCGACGTCGCGCCGCTCGAGCGCATCCGGCCGCCGTTCGTGCGGCTACGCTACGAGCAGGCGCTCGAGATCCTGCGCGAGGCGGGCCAGCCCGTCCGATTCGGCGACGACCTCGGCGGCGACGAGGAGACGGTGCTCAGCCAGCGCTTCGACCGCCCGGTCGTCGTCACGCATTATCCGATGTCGCTCAAGGCCTTCTACTTCAAGCGCGATCCGTCGGATCCATCGCGCGCGCTCAACATGGACGTGCTCGCTCCGGAGGGCTACGGCGAGGTCATCGGCGGAGGACAGCGCGAGGATGATTTGGCGGCGCTCGAAGCCGCCATCGAGGCGCACCGGCTGCCCCGCGCGGCGTTCGAGTGGTACCTGGACCTTCGCCGGTACGGTTCGGTGCCCCACGCCGGCTTCGGTCTCGGCGTCGAGCGCACGGTTGCCTGGATCTGCGGACTGCACCACGTGCGCGAGACGATCCCGTTCCCGCGCATGCTGCACCGGCTCGCTCCCTGACGGAGGTAATCCGTACGACGGGTGTTGCGCTCTGGCGTTCTGCCTCTAGTCCGGGTCCGAATCCGAGACCGGAACCGAGCCCGAGTCGGAGTCCGCGTCCGAGCCCGAGCTCAAGACCGAGCCCGAGCCCGAGTCCGAGTCCGAGCCCGACTCCGAGACCGAGACCGAGTCCGAATCCGAGCCCGAGTCCGAGTCGGAGTCGGAGTCGGAGTCCGAGCCCGAGTCTGAGTCCGAGACGGAGACCGAGTCTGAGTTAGAGCTCTATCCGGCGCCTACGTTCCGGATTGTCCCCGGCCCCACCGCACGGAATCGAAGCGTGGAGGCGCGGTGCGGTGTGCAGGAGTTGGGCTACGAGCCCGCGAGCGCCTCAGACGCGGCGCGCCGCACCGCCGGCTCCGGGTCGTGCTGCGCTGCGGTTTCGAGGGCGGAGCGCGCCTCGGTCCGTCCACGCAACCGTTCCGCGGCGGCCTGGCGCACCAGGGCGGACGGGTCCGTAAGCAGGGTGCGGACGAGCGTGGTGGTGGCCTCCGGCGCATCGGAGGCGCCGAGCGCGCGGATCGCACGCTCGCGGATCGACCAGTCGGACGCGCTCGCCAGTCGCGCCACGCGTTGCACCGTGGCCGCCGCCGGCGGGCTTGCCGCCAACAGCGACAGGGCGTGCCGGACCACGCGCGGGTCGGTGTCGTCCAGAGCGCTGGCGAGCGCCTCTTCGTCGCCGGCCGCAGCGAGCGGACCGAGGGCGGCGGCACGGACCGCCGGGTCGCCGTGATCGCGCGTGAGGGATTGGAGTGCCGGAGCGAGCTGCCGGAGCCAGGGTCGAACCCATTCGACGGACACCCCGAAGCTCGTGAGCGGTTCTCCGCGCGCGAGCGACTCGAGACCATCGAGCAGGACCTCGGTCGGCGCGAGCAGGGCCGCTCGCGCGCCGGCGACCAGAGAGGGGAGGTGAGGCTCGAGGTCGCCCGGCACGGGGAGCCCGGTCTCGCCGGCTCCGAGGATAAGCTCCGACAACGTCGCGAGAATCGAGGCGCCCGGATCGGCCGCGAACGGCGAGCCCACGCGAAGAGGCGTTGCGGCGAGCGTCGCGTGCAGGGCGCGGCGCGAGGCATGTTTCACGACGGGATCCGCGTCGAAGCTCGCGGTCGTGAGCGCTTCGACGACGTCGGCGCGTCGATGCGGCGTCGCACTCGACGCCGCGTGCATTCCGAGCGCCGTCGCTGCGGCCGCGGCGGGCAGGCCCGATCGCGAGCGAAGCGCCGCGACGAGATCGTCGAGGTGCGAGGTGCTACCACGCCAGCCCAGAGCCAGCGCCGCGGCGGCTTGGACGACAGAAGCTCGATCGGCACGCATCACGTGGACGAGCAGGTCCGCGGTTTGCTCGAGGGCGCTGGAGCTCAGACCGAGAGCCGCCCAGGCGCGCACTTCCGGATCCCCTCGCGTGAGCAGGGGCACGAGAAACGGCACCGCTCGCGGCGCGCCCAGCCGGGCGAGCCCTCGCGCGGCCGGCACGCGAAGGCGTCGCTCGGTCGCGGTCGAGAGCACGGCCAGGCGTGCGGCATGCTCGGGCGCGGCGGCCTCGGCGGCGGAGGACAGGGCGCGAATCCGTAACTCGACCGGTGCCGACGTATCTTCGGCCAGGGAGAGCAGCGCGTTCGTCGCGACGGGCTCGGCGACCCACCGGAGCAACTCGATGGCCACACGTCGCTGCGCGGGGTCGTCGTCGGCGAGCGCGTCGAGAAGCGGCTTGACCGAGCGCCGCGTCATGGACGCGAGCGTGCGCGCGGCCTCCCCAGCGTCGGGGTGTCCATCGCGGGACGCGGCTGTCAGGGCCGCCGCACGTGTGTCGAGCCACTCGACGAGCAAGCGGCGGTACAGGGGTCGGCCGGGGTGGCCGAGCGCGAGCGGCAGCAGCAAGCTTTCGACGGAATCCGATTCGCCGGTCGCGAGCGACAGTTGGATAGCGGAGCGCGCGGCTCGGGCGACCAGTTCGTCGTCCGGGCTCGAACGGACGACGTGCGCGAACAACCGTCGCGCCTCTGCATGTTGACCGCGACCGACGAGCAGCTCCGCGAGCACGAGGTGGGTCTCGAAGAGTCGGTCGTCCAGGTCGAGCGCGCGCCGATAGCTCACCACGGCCCGGTCGAGGTCGTTGCGCGCGCGGTACAGGTCTCCCAGCCGTCGGTGGGCCGAGGCGTCTTGCGGGGCGCGCTCGACCGCCGCGTTCGCGTAGCGAACGGCGTCTTCGTCGCGGTACAGCGACAGGGCCAGATCGGCCATGCGACCGAGGTGGCTGGCCGCGGCGCGGGCGTCGGCCTCGACGAGCCGCTCGAGCACCTGCAAGGCGCCGGCGAGGTCTCCGCGTGCCGTGCGCAACCGCTCGAGTGCGAGCAGGCTCTCCACGTCGCCGGGGGCGCGCTCCACCAGGCGCGCGAGCCACGCTTCGGCCTCGGCGGCACGCGACGGTTCGCGGCGCAGCGCCTCGGCGACGAACCGGGCCGCCTCCAGATCGGGTGGCGAGGCGTCCAGCGAGCCCCGGCGCGCCTGCACTTCGGCGGCGAGCCGCCCGGTGCGCGCCCACAGCGACACGATGCGTTGTCGAGCTTCCCGTCGCGCGCCGCGGTCCGATCCGGCGAGCTCGAGGACGCGATGCCATTGGACGAGGGCCTCGTCGTCTCGGCGCGACCGCTCCAGCACGTTGGCATACGCCCGAACGTGCTCGAGCGCGTCCGGACGCATCCGAACGGCGCGTTCCAGCTCGATCGCGGCCTCCGCGAGCAGGTCGTGGTCGGCGAGCGTTCGACCCAGAATCGCGTGCCCCTCCGCCCGGTCGGTCACCCGCTCCGGGATCTGGCGCCACAACGCGAGGGCCCCATCCCGATCACCGGCGGCGAGCCGCTCGGAACCGAGCGCCACCAGATGTGACGGATCGGAGGGATCGACGCGCGCGAGCCTGTGCAGCACGGCGGTGGCACGCTCGCTCTCGCCCCAGCGGCCGAGCAGTTCCGCCACGGCGCGCAGGACCGCAGGGCGGGACTGGGGCGCGCGCGCGACGCGGTCGACGAGCGCGAGGGCCTCCGCACGACGTCCGGTCTGCGCGAGCAGGGAAGCGAGCTCGACTAGGCGTCGTCCATCGCCCGGATCGGCGCGCACGAGCGCGCGCTGCTCTTCGAGCAGCTGCTCGACGCGTCCGCTGCGGGCGAGCAGCTGGATCAGACGCAAGCGCGTCTCGGTATCGCGCGGCGAGGCGCGCAGCAGCGCTCGGTAGGCCGCGATGGCCTGCTCGTCGCGACCGAGCTCCTCGTACAGCCGCCCGAGCCACGCCTGGCCGGCTCGGCCGAACGCGCCCCGTTCCAGTCGCTCCACGAGCTCAGGGAGCCGGTCCGCCGCGCGATGCGCGTCGACGAGCGTGTCGAGAATCTGCCGTGCGTGGCCGCTGCCCGTACCCCCGATGGAGAGCGCGCGCTCGAGGGTGGCGATGGCCTGCTGCGCGTGACCGGCCGCGAGCTGCGAGGCGGCCAGTTCGCGAAGCAGCGGCGCGAGCGCCCGCCGATCCCCAGCGGCCGCCCCGATCGCGCGGCGCCAAGCCTCGATGGCGCGCTCGTGCTGTCCGCGCTCGGCGAGGGCACGCGCCAGACCGGTGCCATCGTACGAGCCACCGTCGCGCGCGAGCGTTTCGAAGAGGGACTCGGCTTGCTCGAAATCTCCGGCGTCGAGCATCCATTCCGCCAGCTGTCGCAGCAGCTCCCGACGGGCCTGCCGATCGCGCGTGCGCTCGAGCGCCTGGCGCAGCGCGGCCCGCGCCTCGTCGAGCGAGCCAGTCGACCGATGCAGCTGCGCGAGCGCGAGCCACGGACCAGGTTCGTCCGGGCGAAGCGTCGCCGCGCGCCTGTAGGATTCGGCCGCTCGATCGGGCCGCGCCTGCGCTTCGCGCAGCCGCCCGAGCAAGAAATGCGCGGGATAGTCGTCGGACTGCCGCGCGCGCCCCTCGAGTCGTTCGGCGAGCGGCTCGAGCGAACCGTCGCGCTCGCGGACGAGCTCCGTGAGACGGCGCCAGGCGAAGGCGTCCTCCGGGCGTTGCTGTAGGATGATCTCGTAGCGCTCGATCAGCGAGGTCGTCCGCTCTTCCGCCGTCCGAGCGGTTTCGGCTCGAGGGCGTTGCTGGGGACGGCGCGGCGTGGGGCGGCGCGCTGAGGAGGTCTCGC
>JANWZI010000051.1 GCA_025054695.1 Myxococcota bacterium
CGACGACATCGTGGTCGTCGATGACGCCAGTTGCGATGGAACCTCGGCGGTCGTCGTCGCGCTCGGCGACCGACGGGTTCGCATCCACCGTCACGAGCGTGCCCGAGGTCCCGGGGCCGCCGTCGCCACCGGGTACCGGCTCGCGTTCGAGGCCGGCGCCGACGTGGCCGTCGTGATGGCGGGAGACGGGCAGATGGACCCGGCGGATTTGCCCGCCGTCCTCGCGCCCGTCGTTCGCGACGAGGCCGACTACGTCAAGGGCGACCGGCTCTCCTATCCGCATGCACGGCGGTACATGCCCCTGTTGCGATGGGTGGGCAATCACTTGTTCAGCGCACTGACCCGAATCGCGACGGGGCTCGCGCTCCGCGATTCGCAGTGCGGCTATACGGCACTGGCCCGCCGGGCCGCCGCCCGCCTCGACTGGAACGCGATTTGGCCGGGTTACGGTTATCCGAACGATCTGCTCGCGCGCCTGGCAGCCAGCGGCGCGCGCATCCGCGACGTGGTCGTCCGACCCGTGTACGGCCGCGAGCGCAGCGGCCTCGGCTTGCGCCACGCGCTGTGGGACATCCCGTGGGTGATCGCGCGCATCGCACTGCGTCGGCTGTTCGGGGGCGGTGCGCCCCGGCGCCTTGCGGTTCCGAACGCGACGCGAACGGGGCTCTGCTCGTCGAGCTCGGTCTCGTCGTCGGCGCCTCACGAAGCGCGCGGACGCGCCGACGGGGACGGTGCGGCCGCGACCGTGCTGGGCCGGCCGGGGTAGGGCGCCCTTGCTCATCGGAGCCGTCGTTGCGTGCGCGTGGGTCTGTTGACGACGAGCTTTCCGCGGGCGCCGGACGATCCGGCTGGAAGCTTCGTGCTCAACTTCGCGCGCGCCTTGCGATCGCAGGGGCTCGAGGTGCAAGTGCTCGCGCCCGAACCGGCGCAGCCCGTGGCTGGGGTGCCCGAGCCCGGAATTTGCGTGCAATGGGTACCGTACGCACGCCCACGGCGCCTCGCCCGCACGTTCTACGGGGCGGGCGTTCTCGACAATCTGCGCCTCGATCCGTTCGCGTGGGCCGGAATCGTTCCGTTCGTCGCGATGCTGTCCGCGGCGACCGCACGTAGTGCCGGCCGCTGGGATGCGATCGTCAGCCACTGGGTCGTTCCGTGTGGCCTGGTCGCCGCCGCCTGCGCGCCGTCGCTTCGACACGTCGCGGTCGTGCATTCGGCCGACGTGCACCTGCTGGGCCGACTTCCCGCCCGCCGCTGGCTCGCCGACCGCGTCGCGACGTCCGCCGCCGCGATGATCTTCGTGAGTGAGGCGCTGCGCGCGCGATTTCTCGGGTGGCTCTCGGCGTCGGTTCTCGCCCGCGTGGCCCATCGCACGCACGTTTGCCCCATGGGCATCGACCCACCGCGCGCGCTGCCACGGCGCCGCGAGGCGAGGGAACGGCTGGGGCTCGGCCACGGGCCCGTCGCGCTCGCGATGAGCCGACTCGTTCCGATCAAGGGCCTCGACGTGCTTGTGGACGCTGCCGCGGGCTCGTCGGCGCAGGTCGTGATCGCCGGCGAGGGCCCCGAACGCCCCGCCCTCGAGCGCCGGGCGCGCGCGCGCGGTGCCGCGGTGCGATTCGTGGGCCCGATCGGTGGCCACACCAAAGCCGACTGGCTCGCGGCGGCCGACGTGTTCGTCGCTCCGTCCCGCGCTCTGCGGAGCGGCCGGACCGAAGGGTCTCCGACGGCCGTGCTCGAAGCCATGGCCGCCGGATTGCCCGTCGTCGCGTCGCGAACCGGGGGCTTGCCCGATCTGGTGCGCGATGGCCGCGATGGGCTGCTGGTCGAGCCCGACGATCCGGTTGCTCTGGCACGCGCGATCAACTGGCTCGTAGGCGATGTCGAGATCCGCAAGCGCATGGGACGAAGCGCCAGGCGTCGCGCGAGCGCTCATGCGTGGACCGCCCTCGCGCCATGGCTCGCCGCGCTCGTCCGGGGGGACGGGCCGGCCTGATGGTGTCGGTGCCAAGGGTCGGGGAGCGGGCGGGAGAAGCCTTCTCGCGATCGTGGCCGGGTCGGAGTCCGAGGGCGAGCTTGAGCCCGAGACCGAGGCCGAGTCGGAGACCGAGTCCGAGGCCGAGGCCGAGTCCGAGACCCAGCTTGAGTTCGATCCGGCCCAGATCCCGTCCTCAGTGGGGGTCGGGGACGCTAGCTCGTAGCTTGTCGAGGAGACGGTCCGCAGCGAGAAAACCCGAACGAACCGCATCGGGAATGCCGACGCCCACTCGCCATGCGCCTGCGAGCTCGATGGTCGGCAGCTCCGCGACGAGCGCGTCGATGCGTTCCAGACGCCCCAGGTGACCCACGATCGGACGCGGGAGCGTGGCATTGTGCCGCACGACCCGCGCGAGCACGGGCTCGCTGCGTACGCCGAGGGTGTCGGCGAGCTCGGCGCGCGCGAGGGCGAGAAGGGCGTCGTCGTCGAGCTCGCGCGGCTCGCTCGCGGCGTGCGGCGCCGGGAAGACGCGCAGCAGGACGTGCCCCGGGGGCGCGCGTCCCGCCCATTTCGAGCTCGACCACGTCACCGCGGAAACCGCTCGTCGCTCCGCGCGCGGCACGAGGTAGCCGTATCCATCGAGCGGATGAGCGACCTGCTCGCGGCGGTAGCCGAGCTGGACGAGCACCGAGCCACCGTGCTCGAGCGCATCGAGCGCGTCCGCCAGCTGCGGCGCGTGCGGCGCAAGCAAGCCGCTGGCCGCAGGTGCGGGAACCGCAAGGAGCACCGCATCCGCTTCCAACGCCTCGCCGTCGGTCGAGACCAACCAGGCAGCTCCATCGTCGCCGCGTCGCAGCCCCCGCACGGGGCAACCGAGGCGCAGCGCGCCACCGATCGCGCCGCAGAGCGCGTCGACGAGCACGCCCAGGCCCCGGTCGAAGCTCGCGAAGAGCCCGTAGCGTACGCCGCTCGTTTGCGGCTGACTCGGGTCGCCGCGTGCTGTGCGCCGTAACCCGAGGATTACGGATCGGTGTCGTCGCTCGGCCTCGCGCAGCCGCGGCACCGTCGCGGCGACCGAGAGCCGTTCGGGATCGACGCCGTAAATGCCGCCGAGCAGTGGGCCTGCGAGCCGTTCGAGCACCTCCTCGCCGAGCCGGCGACCGACGAAGCTGGCGAGCGATTCGTCGTCGCATTGCGGGCCGCGCGGCAGGATCAGGTCGAGCCCCGCGCGCAGCTTCCCCGACCACGACAACAGAGGGGTGCGGAGCCACGGACCCAGGCGCACCGGCGCGACGAGGGCGAAACCCTGCGGAATGGGCACGAGGTGACCCCGATGCAGCACGAACGCGCCGTGCCGGGCGGGAAGGGTGCCGATCAGACGCTCCGCGATGCCGAGATCACGGACGAGGTCGAGGGCGGCCGGCCGGTCGGTGACGAACGCGTCAGGGCCGTGCTCGACGAGGAAGCCGTCCGACGTGCGCTCCGTGTGGACGAGCCCGCCGGGCCGACTCTGCGCTTCGAGCACGGCGAGCCGGACGTCGGGACGTCGCTGCAGCAGGCGCCGCGCGGCGACGAGGCCCGCGATCCCCGCGCCCACGACCACGATGCGCGGGCCGTTCACCGCGCCGAGGCCTCGTGCACGAAGTCGACCAGGCGGCGGACCGAGTCGACGGGCGAGCTCGGCAACACGCCGTGGCCGAGGTTGAAGATGTGCCCCGAGCGGCCACGGGCGGCGTCGAGCACACGCCGGGCGGCCTGCTGCATCGCGTCGACCGGCGCGAGCAGATAGGCCGGATCCAGATTGCCCTGGACGGCCAGGTCGCCGATGCGATCCCACGCTTCGCCGAGATCGACGCGCCAGTCGACGCCGATGACGTCGGCGCCGGAGCGCGCGAGCAGGGGGTAGAGCGCCGGGTTGCCCGTGCCGAAGTAGATGCGCGGCACCTCGGAACCGAGCGCGGCGAACAGGCGCCGGACGTGGGGCAGGACGTGCCGTTCGTATTCGTGGGGTCCGAGCGCGCCGACCCATGAATCGAACAGCTGCACGGCATCGCAACCGGCCGCGATCTGGGCGCGCAGGTAGCGCGTGACCGCCTCGGTCAACCGCCGCAGAAGCTCGTCGAAGGCCGCCGGCTCGGAGAGCATGAACCGGCGCGTCTGGTGCCAGTCTCGCGCGCCCCGGCCCTCGAGCACGTAGCTGGCGAGGGTAAAGGGGGCGCCCGGACGGAAGCTCCCGGCGGACGAGCCGGACGGTCTGCATCACGAATGCGAGCGCTCCTTCGACGTCGGGCTCGGCGGCGACACGCTCGACGTCCGTCGGCGTTCGAATCGGAGCGTCGATGCGGGGGCCGTCGTGCTCGTCGAACCGGAATCCGATTCCGAGCGGCTCGAGCACGAGCAGGATGTCGGCGAACAGGATCGCGGCGTCCACGCCGAGCTGTTCGACGGGACGCAGCGTGATCTCGGCGGCCAGGTCCGACCGGCGGCACAGCTCGACGAACGGGTGGCGGGCGCGCAGCGCGCGGTACTCGGGCTGATACCGTCCGGCCTGACGCATCAGCCAGACGGGTGTGTAGGGGGTCGGGCGCCGGCGGCACGCCTCGAGAAAGACGCTCATCGACGGCCACTGTAGCGGACGGGCTGCACGGATGGGTCGGACGGATCGGGTCACGTAGCGCGCACGGCGTCTCGGGCTCTTGCGAAAGGGAGCAAGAGAGGGCGTTCGAGCTCGAGCCCGAGTTCGAGTCCGAGCCCGAGCCCGAGCCCGAGCCGGCTTCCACCGACTGCCACCCGTGCTATCCAGCGGCCGACATGTCGCGGATGCGCCACGGGCTCGTGGATCTGGAGGTGGGCGAAGACGGGGTCGCGGTCGTCGAGTTGGTCAATCCCCCTGCGAACGCGTACAGCCACGAAATGATGCGCGACCTGGACGACGCGATCGTCGAGGCGCGCTTCGACCCACGCGTCCAGGTGATCGTCTTGCGGGGGCATGGCTCGCGCTTCTTCTGCGCAGGCGCCGACATCGCCATGCTCGAGCGCGCCGATCCGCGCTGGAAGTACGAATTTTGTCTGCACGCCAACGAGACGCTGTTGCGGCTGGAACAGACGGCGCGCCTGGTCATCGCGGCCATCGAGGGGCACTGCGTCGGCGGCGGCCTCGAGATCGCGCTTGCGGCGGATCTGCGCGTCGCGGCGGCCGGCACGGGCAAGATCGGCTTGCCGGAGGTGACCCTCGGGGTGCTTCCGGGCACCGGCGGAACGCAGCGCCTGGCGCGACTCGTCGGCCCGTCGCGCGCGATCGAGCTGATGGCCGAGGGTCAGCTGTGGAGTTTCGAGCAGGCGCACGCGATGGGCCTGGTCAATCACGTCTGGCCGGCGGAGGGCTTCGCCGAGCGCGTACGGCAATACGCGCGTCGTTTCTGTGCGCCGGAACGTGCCTCGCTCGCCGTGGGGCTCCTTAAGCGCGCGGTCCGATCGGGCCTCGAGGCGGGTCTGCTCGAAGGGCTCGCGCTCGAGCGAGAGCTGCAACAACGCCTGTTCGTCAGTCGCGACGCCGCGGAGGGGCTCGCGGCGTTCGTACAGAAACGGCGTCCCGTTTTCGAGGGGCGCTGAACGAGGGAGGTCGCGGTGCACGAAGTACTGGTCGTCGACGCAGTCCGCACGCCCATCGGCAAGGTGCGCGGCGCGCTGGCGCACGTGCGGCCCGACGACCTGGCCGCGCACGTGCTGGGCGCGTTGCTCGAACGACAGCCCGCGTGCCGCGAGGCGCTGGGCGAGGTCGTCTTCGGCTGCACCAATCAGGCCGGCGAGGACAACCGCAACGTGGCGCGCATGGCGACGCTGCTGGCCGGCCTGCCCTACGAGGTGCCCGCGGTGACCGTGAATCGGCTGTGCGGCAGCGGCCTCGAGGCCGTAGCCAGCGCGGCCCGCGCCATCAGGCTGGGGAACTGGAGGTGGCGGTTGCCGGCGGCGTCGAGTCGATGACGCGTGCGCCGTACGCGATGGAGAAACCCGGCGAGGCGTTTTCGCGCACACCGCCGCGGCTGTGGGACACCTCGCTCGGTTGGCGCTTTCCCAATCCGCGCCTGGAGGCGCGTTTCCCGCTCCTGTCGATGGGGGAGACGGCGGAAAACGTCGCCGAGCGCTGGGGCATCGACCGCGAGGCCCAGGACGCTTTCGCGGCCGAGAGTCACCGGCGCGCTGCTGCAGCCTGGCAGCAGGGGGCTTTCGCCGACGAGATCGTCCCCGTGCCGCTTCCGCCGGCCGACAAGGGCGAGGCACCACGCACCTTCGACCGCGACGAGTGCGTGCGCCCCGACACGACGGTGGACAAGCTCGCCCGGCTTCCACCCGCGTTCCGTAAGGGGGGCACCGTCACGGCCGGCAACAGCTCGCCGCTCAACGACGGCGCCGCAGCGGTCGTGCTCGCGACCGATCGCTTCGTGGCGCGACATGGGCTGCGGCCATTGGGAAGGCTCGTGGCCGGCGGGGTCGCCGGGGTCGATCCCAACTTGATGGGCATCGGGCCGGTGCCCGCGACGCGCCGCGCCCTCGAGCGCGCCGGCTGGAGCATCGCCGACGTGGACGTGGTCGAGCTCAACGAAGCTTTTGCCGCGCAAGCGCTCGCCTGCATGAGGGAGCTGGAGCTCGATCCGTCGCGGGTCAACGTCCGGGGCGGCGCGATCGCGATCGGGCATCCCATCGGCTGCTCCGGCGCGCGCATCGTCGCGACGCTGCTCCATGCGATGCGTGCGCGCGGTGCGCGCCGGGGGCTGGCGACTCTGTGCATCGGCGTCGGGCAGGGGCTCGCGGCGCTCTTCGACGCGGCCTGACGGCCGTCGAAATCTCGCGTGCGACCTGAGCATGCTCGCCCTCGCGAGCGGACTCGTTCTCGGACACTCAGCGCCGGCCAATCTGGTTGATCGCGCCTTCTGCTCGGGCTCGGGTTCGGGGGCCGACTCGGTCCCGGACTCGGACTCCGTCTCCGAATCGCAATGCCCCGCGGGCACGTCAAGCGACGTGATCGCCGCTGTCAGTCTCCGACTCGGGCTCGGTCTTGGTCACCGACTCGCTCTCCGACTCGGCCTCGGACCTCGGCTCCGGCTCTGGCTCGCAACGCGCCTCGGCAACTCCAACCGAGCTGACCGCTCCCGTCAGGCTCGGACTCGCGATCGGAGTCCAACCCGGAATCGGCTTTCGGGTCGTGCTCCGGCCCCCCCACGTGCGCCCAGACGGTTCGCAGACCCACGCCTGTCGCACGGGGCCGATGCATGTGGCGCGCAGCCGTCGATGCGATCGGCCGCGCCGCCCGCCTAGACCGCAGGGGGCGAACCGCGACGCGGGCTCACGAGTCGGGCTCGCCCCCTGGGGCGAGTTCGAGCGCGAGTTTCCAGCCGTCGGCCTCGAGCACGAGAGGTACCTCCGCGCGCGTTCCAGAGCGATCGACGAGCGTCACCGTCGCGGAGGAGCCCTGCACCTGCTCGCGAATCACGGTCGCCGCCGAGGGCTCGACCCGCAGCCGGATGCGCCCCGGCACGAGCATTTCCCACGGTTCGAACGTTCGACCGGCGAGCGCCGAGGCCCGTTCGGCGCGCGTCTGGAGCCAGCGCCGACTCGACGCGCACAGCATCGTATGGACCTCGGCGAGCGCCCGCTCGTCGCGTTCGGCGCGCTGAGCTGACTCAAGGAACGCCTGCACCGCACGCCCGGGACGCTCGCCTGCGGCATTCCCTCCGCACGACGTGAGACCGAAGCCCAGGGCGATGACGGCCGCCGTGGTCACCCGGCGCCACCCAAACAATCCGGCGACCGGCGACAGTCCGGATCCCTGCAGTCGACCAGTCTGTCGCAATCGTCGTCGAGGCGGTCGGAACATTGGGTTTCTCGCTCAGACCGCGGCATGCACATGCCCGCACAGACAAGGGTCCACGCGCAATCCGCATCGGCGCAATCGACGAGGGAATCGCAATCGTCGTCGCGACGGTCCATGCAGTCGATCTCGCTGGGGAACACGGGCGTGCATCCATCGGCACACGCGGAGCTCGTCCGGCAGTCGTCATCGGCGCAGTCCGTCGTCCCGTCGCAATCGTCGTCGATGCGGTTGGCGCAGCTCGTCTCGCTCGTGCCGCTCGGTACGCATCCCCGGCAAGTCGGCGCGTCAACGCAATCCGAGTCGCCACAGTCCTCGCGACCGTCGCAATCGTCGTCTCGCATGTTGGCGCAGTCGGCCTCCCGCCGAGACGTGGGCACGCATCCGGACGCACAGCCCGCCGTCGCGACGCAGTCCACGTCCTCGCAGTCCGTCCGTCCATCGCAATCGTCGTCGCGCCCGTTCCGGCAGGCTTCGCCCGTTTCCCGTGTGCCCGTCGGCACGCACGTTCCTCCGCACGCCGGCACGGCCGCGCAGTCTCGGTCCGCGCAGTCGGTCGTCCCGTCGCAGTCGTCGTCGCGCCCGTTGTCGCAGACGCCTTCGGTCACACCCGTCGGCATGCACATACGACAGATGGGCAAGGCCACGCAGTCTCGGTCCCCGCAATCGGCGGCGCCGTCGCAATCGTCGTCGCGCCCGTTGCGGCACGTCTCGGCGCTCTCACGCATGGCGGTGGGCGTGCACGCTCCGCCACAGGCGGTCGTCGCTGCACAGTCCGGATCGTCGCAATCGGCGGGGCCGTCGCAGTCGTCGTCGCGCCCGTTGCGGCAGTTTCCGGCCTCGGACATCGCCGTCGGAGCACACATGCCTCCGCAGGCGGGGACGGCCGCGCAATCACGGTCGCCGCAATCGAGGGCCCCATCGCAGTCGTCGTCGGTCCGGTTCGCGCAATCGATTTCCGAGTCGGCGCAGCGCCTGCACGCGGGGTTCGTGGCGCAGTCGCCGTCCGCGCAGTCGACGGCGCCGTCGCAGTCGTCGTCGGTGCCGTCTGCGCACGCCATCTCGCGGTCCGAACGGGGTGTGCAGGCCCGGCATGCCGGGGCCTCGCGGCACGTCTCGTCCGCGCAGTCGACGAGACCGTCGCAGTCGTCGTCGCGACGGTTCGCACAGTCGGACTCGGCTCGCGCGGTGGGCTCGCACCCGGCGAGGCACGAGGGCGCGGCGGCGCAGTCCGCGTCGGCGCAGTCGGCGGTGCCGTCGCAGTCCTCGTCGGTCCGGTCGTCGCAGATGTTCTCGACCGAGGTGCAGCTCGCTCCGTCCGAGCCACCGCCGTCGCCGGGTGCCGCATCGGCGCTCGGCGCGTCGTCGTGGGGAGCGCCGTCGGGATCCGTCACGTGTCCGTCGACGGAGGGCGAGGCGTCGTCACGTGCGTCGGCGGCCGGCGCGTCGAGTCCGGCGGCGTCGCGTCCTGCGTCCCTCCGTCCTCCATCGGACCTGCCGGGCGGGTCGGAATCCCCGCCGCATGCGGCATGCACGAGGACGAAGAGCGACGAAGCGCACGGCAGTAGTCGATGGGTAGACCCATGGGGGTGACCTCTCGACCCATCGTAGCGTGGGTCTCGACCGCCGGGGAGCCGGGTCGTTGCGGGCGCACGGACGGGCCGTATAGTCGCGCGCCGTGTCCGGACCGCCGCCGCGCACCGCCATCGAGCCCACGCGCGCCGAAGACTACGCGGAGTGGTACCAGCAGGTCGTGCGCCAGGCCGACCTGGCCGATCACGCGCCCGTTCGGGGCTGCATGATCATCAAGCCGTGGGGCTACGCGCTGTGGGAAAACACGCAGCGTGCTCTCGACGGGATGTTCAAGGCGACGGGGCACCGCAACGCGTATTTCCCGCTGTTCATCCCGCTCTCGTTCCTCGAGAAAGAAGCCGAGCACGTCGAGGGCTTCGCCAAGGAGTGCGCCGTCGTCACCCACCATCGCCTCGTGGCGGGACCTGAGGGCGGCCTCGTCCCCGACCCCGAGGCGCGCCTCGCCGAGCCGCTCGTCGTTCGACCGACGAGCGAGACCATCATCGGCGCGGCTTTCGCGCAGTGGGTGCAGAGCTACCGCGACCTGCCGCTGCTCATCAATCAATGGGCCAACGTCGTGCGCTGGGAGATGCGGACGCGGCTGTTTCTGCGGACGGCCGAGTTTCTGTGGCAGGAGGGACACACCGCCCACGCGACCGAGGCCGAGGCGCGGGAAGAAACCGCGCGCATGCTCGACGTGTATCGCACGTTCGCCGAGCAGTGGATGGCCATGCCGGTCGTCGCCGGCCCCAAGACCGACGCGGAACGCTTCCCGGGGGCCGTCGAGACGCACGCCATCGAAGCGATGATGCAGGATCGCAAGGCCCTGCAGGCCGGCACCTCGCACTTCCTCGGTCAGAACTTCGCGCGCGCGAGCGGCATCCGCTTCCAGGCCGCCGACGGCAGCGAGCAATACGCGTGGACGACCTCGTGGGGCGTTTCGACGCGACTGCTGGGTGCGCTCGTGATGACGCACGGCGACGACGACGGGCTCGTCTTGCCGCCGCGGCTCGCTCCCGCCCACGTCGCCGTGTGGCCCGTGCTGCGCGACGACGCCGATCGCGCGCGCGTGCTCGAAGCCATCGAAGTGCTCGCGCGCGCCTTGCGCGCGACGCGCTGGGCGGACCGCACCCTCGAGGTCGAGGTCGATCTACGCGACGTGCGCGGACCCGACAAACAGTGGGAATGGATCCGCAAGGGCGTGCCGCTTCGCATCGAGGTCGGACCGCGCGACCTGCAATCGGGGACGGTGGGGGTGGCGCGGCGGGACCGGCCTCATCGGGAGCGCCTTGTCTGGCCGCTTCACGAGGTCGCCGCCCGCGTCGGGGAGGTCCTCTCGGACATGCAGACGCAGCTGTTGCAGAAGGCGCTCGCCTTCCGCGACGCGTACACGGTCGCGCTCGACGACGCGGGGGAGCTGGAGGCGTTCTTCACACCCAGGGATGCCCAACGCCCGGAGATTCACGGAGGGTTCGCGCTCGCCCACTGGTGTGGCGGTTCCGCGTGCGAGCAGCGCGCGCACGCGTTCAAGGCGTCCATCCGTGTCGTGCCGGTTCACGGCATTGCGGCGGCGCGCGCCGCCGAACGGATCGAGGAGCGTGGGCGCTGCGTGTTCTGCGGCGGGCCCTCGCCGCGACGTGTGCTGTTCGCGAAAGCGTATTGACTGACGCGCGGCTTCGGGATTCGACGCGTCGCAGCTCCCGAGGTGGGCGCTCGGAGCCCGAGACCGAGCCGGAGTTCGGCGCAAGTAGGACGGATGCGCGTCACTCGGCGTCCATTCCGCCATCGGCGCTCGAGCCGCACACCTCGGTGCCCCATTCGACGCGGACACGCCGGGCGTCCTCGGCGCTGCGCCGCGCTCCCTCGTTCTCGGTGACCCGAGCCCACAGCACGCACCACTGCCCCTCGACGGGCGCCGGATCCGGAACGACCACCGCGATACCCGTGATCTGCGTGTAGTCGACCCCCTCGGGCTGCTCGAAACGCGTCCGGATCCGCAGCGGGGTGCTCGGCTGACATCCCTCGGGCGGCGAGGCGACCCGGCACTGCTCACGGTCGAAACGAAGATGCGCCTCGACGATGGCGGGAGACGTATCGAGATTCCACGCCCGGAGCGATAGCCAGACGTGCTGACTGCCCTGACAGCCGCGGGCGAGCAGCGCGACCCCATCCTGGGGAAGATCCTCCCAGCGGCCGACGCCACCGGTACCGATGAGCAGTCGAGGGGTCCCCGCCGGCACATCGGCGGTTTCTTCCTGCCCGGGCCCTTCGGCGACCGAGTCACCGAACGTAGCGTCCGCGGCACCGTCGCCCCCGCAACCGGAGACGGGCAGCAAGCAGGCGATCGCGAGCCCGCAGAGCCGCGGAGCGCGCAACGGTCTCATCGAACCCTTTCCATCAGTCGCAGGAATTCGTCCGCGCTCGCGAATCGGTTCAAACGCGCCACTTCGCGCCCGTCGCGTCCATGCAGCACGACGAGCGGTAGCGCGAGCGTGTTCTGATACCGACGCAAGACCGCGCGCCGCTCCGGGCTGTCGTGCTCGGGGGACAGGTCGATGCGCACGGGCACGTACCCGTCGCGCCGCGTTCGCGCCACCACGCGCGGGTCGCTGAAGGTATACCGCTCCAGCTCGCCGCAGGCCCCACACCAGCTCGCGCCGAAGTCGACAAGCATCGGACGGCGCTCCGCGAGTGCCTGCCGCCGCGCAGCCTCGTAGTCCTCGCGCCACGCGATGTGCTCGCCGGGGGGTAGGGCGAGCGTCCAGAACATGAGCGCGCTGGCGCCTGCCGAGGCGAGGACCACTCCAAAGCCCTTGCGCAGGCGTTCGCGCAGGCCTCCATGAAACGAGAGGTGCACCGCGCCGAGCGCGATCCCTGCGCCGAGTCCCGCCAGCCCCGCGATCAGCCACGTCGTCGTGCGTACGGCCGGCGGCTCGAACGGCAGGAACTCGCGCACGTAGTAGACCGCGAGCACCACCATCACGAGGCCGAATGCCGACTTGCTCCACTCGAGCCAGCGGCCGCTCTTGGGCAGGCTGACGGCGAACGTGCCCACCACCCAGAACAGCAGCGAGAGGCCGAGCCCGAACGCGAGAAACGCCGCCGCTCCGAACCACGCGTCCCCGCTCGTCGACACGTACGAGAGCAGCGCGACCGTCACCGGCCCGGTGCACGGCGCGGCCAGAAGGCCGCTGACGAGCCCGAGCACGAAGGCGCCGCGCGGACCCAGGCCCCCGGCGCTTCCGAGCCGGTTCTGCCAGGCAGCAGGCAGTTGCAGGTCGAACGCACCGAACATGCTCGCGGCCATCGCGAGGAACAGCGCCGCGAGGGGAAAGACGACCCACGGGCTGCCGAGCTGGCCGCCGTAGAGGCTTCCCGAGAGGGCGCCCAGGACGCCGAGCGGGGTGAACAGGGTCACCATGCCCGCGACGAACAGCGTCGAGAGCCAGGCGCCACGCGCGCGCGTCGGTGCCTGCCGTGCGCCGAAGACGCTCACGGTGATCGCGACGGTCGGATAGACGCACGGGGTCAGCGACGTCGCGATCCCGGCGAGGAAGCAGGCCGCGAGCGCCGCCGCCACCTGACCGTCGGCGAGCGAGGAACGGAACAGCCCCTCGAGCCACTGCTCCATGCGGCAGCAGGAGTATGACGCAGCCTTGGCGTTCGTGCGTCGCCTCGTCGGTCGAGTCGCGACCCGTGCACGCCCGGGCTCGAAATGCCTGCCGGATCGATGCCAGCGGTCCCCGGAGGGGCGTTTCCTCCGTGGCAGGGGAAGGGTTCGGGGCCTACACCGTGTCCGGAGCGTGGAAACGAGCGAAACGCCCGCGAGCGACGCCCAGGGCGGTGCGGTGGGCCACCCGATGTTCGAGCACGCCCCGTTTCTCGTTTTCTGGGAGATGACGCGGGCTTGCGAGCTCGTCTGCCGTCATTGTCGCGCCTGCGCCATGCCCTGGCGCGATCCGCTGGAGCTGGACGGCGCCGAGGGCCGACGCCTGCTCGAGCAGATTCGCGCGATGGGTACACCCCTTTGCGTGTTGACGGGGGGTGATCCCGCCATGCGTCCCGATCTCGTGGATCTGGTCGAGCACGGCACGCGCGTAGGCCTGCGCATGGCCCTGACTCCCAGTGCCACCGCGCGCGTCACGCGCGAGCTGCTCGAGAGGCTCCGCGACGCGGGTCTCGACCGCCTCGCGTTGAGCGTCGACGGAGTCCACGCGGCGTCGCACGATGGCCTTCGCGGCGTGGACGGGTCGTACGTGCGCACCCGCGCGCTGCTCGAGGCGGCGCGCGGGCTGGGGCTGCGGCTCCAGGTCAACACGACCCTCCACGCCGGCAATGCCCACGAGCTCGAGGCGCTGGGCGAGTCCCTGATCCCGCTCGGGATCGAGCTGTGGAGCGTGTTCCTCATCGTCCCGACGGGGCGGGCGCGACCCGAGGACGTGCCCTCGCCGCAGGCGGTCGAGGCGCTCCTCGAGCGTCTGGCCGAGCTGGCCGCGCGTCTGCCGTTCGAGGTGAAGACCACCGCCGCGCCCATGTACCGGCGCGTGCTTCTCACGCGACGCGAGCGCCTTCGGCGTGGCCTGCCCCGGACGCACGCGTCCGGCCTCGGCCGCGCTCCGCCCGGGATCAACGACGGGCGCGGCGTGCTCTTCGTTTCGCACCGCGGCGAGGTCATGCCGAGCGGGCTGCTTCCCATCGCTTGTGGCGACGTGCGCCGCGAGCCAATCGAGCGAATCTATCGACGCGCGCCGCTCCTCGTTCGGTTGCGCGATCCCGACGCGCTGCGGGGAAAGTGCGGCGCGTGCGAGTACCGCAAGCTGTGCGGCGGGTCGCGTGCGCGCGCGTACGCCGTTCACGGCGATCCGCTCGGGCCCGACCCGGCGTGCGCGTACGTACCTACGGGCTGGGCGGGTGAGCGGGTCGCGACGCCCTCGGGGGCGTGAGACGCTGGGCGAATCCGATTCGGGCTCGGACTCGGACTCGGTCTCAGATTCGGGCTCGGACGCCGGTTCGGGCTCGGGCGCAACTGCGGAGGCCGACTTCGACATTCGCTGAAACTACGCTCGTACACCCCACGATCCACGCGCGTTCTCGAACGGCACCGCCGCGGGGTCAGGGCGCCGGAAAAGCAGCGCGGCGGAGCGGTGGCGTGCGCGCGCGCACTCGGCACGCTCCAGTCGCTTGGGGCCCGTGACCAGTCCAAGGCTACTGTCCGAGTCCATGAGCAGGTGAGGGCGGTCGGGACCGACGTCGTCCGGATGGAACGGGTGGTCGATGAGCACGTGGCCGATTTCGTGGCTCTGCGTCCAGGCCTGGCGCTGCTGGTGGATCCCGTTGCGGTCGAGGATGACCACATTCGTGATGCTTCCTCCGTCCGCGGCGATGAACGCCTCGCCCTGCCGCGTGCCGTGCATGAAGCGGTCGACGACGATCACGTCGAGCGTACGGGGATCGTCGTCCGCAACGAAGGCGACGAGCGCGCGCTCTTCGGGGCTTCCGGCGACCGCGGTCCCGTTGTCGAACTCGAGCAATCCGTCGCTCAGGTCGACCGCGTGCACTTCGACCCGCTGCCGTGCGTCCGTGCTCCATGGCGCATCGCCGTCGCGTTCGACCGGCAGGGGGCGTCCGGTTCGATCTCGGACGACGACGTCCGCCGACGGCCCCGCCGCACGCTCGATGCGCGGCACGCGTACGACGGTCGCGGCGGCCCCTGCGCGGCGCAGCGCGCGCGCGATGGCCACGGCCGTCTCCAGCGGGCTGGCGCCCGCTCGGGTGGTCACCGGCTCGATGGGCCGACCGCCCACCCGCATGCGGACGACACCGCCGCCGTACGCGGGCAACCCGTCCCCATCGCCGATGCTCACGAGCGCGGCCGGCGGCGGATCGACCACGGCGACGTCGGCACGCTCGGGTGCGCCGAACCCGATGGCGCACTGCGCCCAGACCTCGTTCGCGATCCGAACCTGTTCCCGTGCGAGGCGCAGCGCCGCCGCCTCGTCGGCTCCGATGACGGGAGGCCCACCCGGCCACCGTCGCAGCACCCGCACGCGAAGCGTCGCGAGCATCGCGGCGTCCGGTCCCCCCTCGCGCCCCGGTCGGCCGACCCGGATCGACGCGGCCCCCGGCACGCCGGGAACGACCGCGCGCACCTCGTCGCGCAGGGCGACGCGCAGCACGCGGTCGGAGACGCCGGGCGCCGAGGCGTCCACGTCGTCGGTGACGAGCCTCAGCCACGGGCTTCGCCACGTTCCGTTCGGATCGGCGAGGTGCAACGCAATCGTGCGCTCGCCTCGGACGCGGCCGCTCGCCGGATCCCGCACCCGCAGCACGATCGCGCGCCCCGCCTCCGAAGTACTCGGATCGACCAGCTCGAGCCGGACGTCGTCGGCGTCGCCCGCCGGCGCCTCGACCGATGCGCCCGCTGCGAGCGACGCGAGGCTCGGAATGGCGCGCGAGACACGGACCGCCGCGCGACTCGGATCGAGCGGTCCGGCCCCCGACTCCCAACGAACCGCGACGACCGTCAAGCCGACCTGCATGCGTCGAGCGCCGTCCTCGACGACCAAGCGGGCGTGATCGGCCGTTCGAGACGGTTCGATCCCCTGTACGGCGAGCAGGTGGCGGCCCCCGCGCGAGAGGCGGACGGCTGCAGTCGGCCGACCGTCGACGACGAGCCGCACGCCGCCCCGGGCACGCACCCATCCGGGGCCTCGCGTGCGTACTTCGACCCACAGCAGGTCGTCACCCGGAACGTCGCGGTTCTGCCGTGCATCGCGCACGCCGTCTTCGTCGTCGTCGTCGTCGTCGAACAGGACGGCGAGTCCCACGGGCGCGGGCCCGGCGCTCCCGATCGCGACGTGAGCCCGCACATCGCCGCGTGCTGCGGCCACGAGCGAGAGCGCCCCGAGCAACCAGGCGGCGGCGGTCGTCACGTCGCGCTCAGAGCCCCACGTCGCCGAGCAGCGCCTCGGCGTGTCCCGCCAGGCGCGAGCGGCGCGCGCGCTCGGCGTGAACAATCCCGCACAAGACGGCCTCGGCGCGGTCGATTGCGTCGTTGAGCACGAGGTAGTCGAACAGCGCGTAGTGCTCGATCTCCTCGCGCGCCTTGCGGAACCGGCGCTCGATGGACTCCGGGCTGTCGGTCGCGCGCCCGCGCAAGCGTCGCTCGAGCTCCTGCATCGATGGCGGCAAGATGAACACGCCGACCGCGTGCGGGAGCCGGGCCTTGATCTGCCGTGCGCCCTGGTAGTCGACGTCGAACACGATTCCTGCCCGCCGCTCGGCACGCGCACGCTCGATCTCCGCGAGGCTCGTGCCGTAGCGGTGTCCGTGCACGCGGGCCCATTCCGCAAAGCGGCCCGCGCGCACGAGCGCGTCGAAGCGTTCGGCGTCCACGAAATGGTAGTCCCGCCCGTCCTGCTCGCCGGGTCGCGGCGGCCGCGTCGTGTGCGAGACCGAAAACGTTAGATCCGGGAACGCCGCGAGCAGCCTGCGCGCAAGCGTCGTCTTGCCCGCCCCGGACGGGGAGCTGAGGATGAGCAGCAACAAGTCGTCCATCGCCCGCGGGCCATCATACGACGTTCGCCGTCGTGCGGCGCAGGCCGCCGATTGCCACGCCTCCCGTAACGAAGGTGGCCCCAGCAGCTTCGAGTCGGTGTCACGGCGGCGCTCGCATCGACCGAGGTTGCCGAGGGGGGTGCGAAACAGAGCCTTAGCCGAGAGTCCGAGTCCGAATCCGAGCCAGAGTCCGAGTGCGAGCCGGAGCCCGAGACCGAGACCGAGTCCGAGCCCGAGTCGGAGTCCGAGTCCCGGTCCGAGCCTGGGTTCGCGTCCGAGGCGCGAGCGGCCCCATCGACTCACCTCGTCGGGCTCCGAGCCCTGGCCGCTGTCGTGGCTGCCTGCGCGCGGTGCAAGCACGACGAGTCGGCTCGGCTCCACAGCGGGGACCTCGTCCCGCGTGCGTCGTCGCTTTGCACAGCCGCGCCGGCGCCGTCAGCTCAGGCCACGCTTGCGGCGGATCTGCTCCAGCACCTTGCCGTACTCGATTTCGAAGGCCGCAGTTCCTTCTTCGAGGTTGCGGATGCGCGCACGGACCTCGCGATCGACCTCGCCGTCGACGTCCATGTGACGCCGCAACACCGGGGTGATCTGCTTGCGCAGCGTCACGTCGTCGGCGAACACTTCCGCGACATTCCGACTGTGGAAGAGCATCTCGAGGATCTGATCGACGAGGTACGGAAGGGCCTCCTCGGGAGGCGGTAGCCCACGCTCGCGCGCGAGTTGGGCTCGCATCCGCCCGATTCCAGAGTGCCCCATGCCGCGTTGCTCGAGCCGCGCGCGCGCTTCCTCGAACAGCTCGCGGTCGCGACGCAAGTACTCGCGAAGCACGGCCTCGACGTCGAGCCTCGCCTCGTCGGCGTTTTCCAGCTCGATGGCCTGCGACGCGCTCAGCTCGCGGACGATTTCCTCCGCAATCGTGGTCACCTTGCCGGCGTACAGGCGCATCGCTAGACGGTAGAACCGGCGTCTCGCGCCGTCAACGCGACGGCCCGCTCGCGGTTGACAGCGTGCGGCGTTCGGGGGTTCCATGGGCGCGAGCCGACGCCGATGGCACCGCCCGCGCACGAGCAGAGGACGTCGGCGCTGCGCGTCATCTCGAGCTGCCCCGTTCTCTCCAGGGCGGGACGTGAGGCCCTCGGGCCGCTCGCGAGCCGATGCGAGCCCGTGCGCGTTGCCGCGCGTCGCTGGCTTTTCGAGCCGGGCCGCGCGACGGCCGCCTTCCTCGTCTCGGGTGGCGCCTGCGCGCTGCACGCCACTGCGGATCGCCGCTCGGCGGTGCTCGGGATCGCCGGTCCCGGAGAACTGGTCGGCGAGGAGGCGATCGCGCTCGGTCGGCACCGGCGGGCGGCGCTTGCCCTCGGCGACGTCGATGCGCTGCGCATTCCTCTCGCCGTCCTGTCGCGTCTGTGCGCGGAGAATCCGCGCGTCGCGATGGCCCTCGCCGAGCTCGTCGAACGGCGTCGCGCCTGGCTCGAACGCCGCCTCACGTCCCTGGTCGAAGACGAGGTCGCCGACCGGGTTCGGGGCCTGCTCGGAGAGCTGGCTGCCCGCTTCGGCGAGCCGCATCCGCGCGGCGTACGGATCGTGCTGCGGATCACGCACGCCGACATCGCCGCGGCCGTCGGCGCGACGCGCGAGACGGTCACGGGGGCCCTGGCTGCGCTGCGCGCCGCAGGCAAGCTGCTCACCGAGGGGCGTCGGCTCATCGTCCCGCGACGCGAGATGGCGGCCGCGAGCGCGGACTGATCGCGTCGGGCCGCGCGAAGGGCCCGAGGACCGCGACGCGTGGCCGTCGTCCCGTTACATCGACGTCGGCGAGCCCATCGTCGAGGGACTCGCCATCGTCGTCGGCGCGCCGGCCATTGAGGTCGCGCCGCCGCCGGTCATGCTCGACGCCGGCTCGCTGGCTTCAGTCGTGCGCGAGGCCTCGGCGTTGTAGCGCTGGATGACCTGGTCCGTCAGGTCGAGGTTCGTCGGGATCCACACGACCCCGCCTTCGTTGCGCTCTACGATCATCGTGTAGCCCTCGGCCTGACCGATGCGGCGCAGGATCTCGTGCATCCGTTCGAGGATTTGGCGCGTCAGCTCCGCTTCTTTCTGGGCGAGCTCGCGCTGATACTCGATGTACGTCGTCTGCAGCTCGATGACGGCCTTCTGGTATTCCTCGCGACGGCGGTCGAGCTCCTGCCTCGACAAGACGTTCTTCTGCTTCTCGAGATCCTCGCCCATCTTCTTGAGCTCGTTCTGACGCTGGTCGAGGGCGTCCTGCCGCCGCTTGAACAGCCGCTTGAGCTGAGCCTTGGCGCGCCGGCCGTCTTCGGTCTCGTTGAGCGCCCGCTGCAGATCCACGACGGCCACGCGGACCTGAGCGAGCACACGGGGAGCGAGGGACGCCGCGACGAGCGCGACGGCGAGAGTCAGAACGTGGCTGCTCGGGCGCATGGCACCTTCCGGCGGCGCGGGTTAGCGATGGGGCCCCGGCGCGTCAAGCGTTCGGACGCTCGACGTGCGCGGATGCTTCACGCGCGGCGGCGATCCGAACGACCGACGGCCGGATCCGTCTCGCCTGGCGGCGGGATTCGGTTTCGGTTTCTGGCCCCGGCTCGGGGTTGGGCTCCGACTGGGCCTCGGACTCGGACTCGGACTCGGGCTCCGACTCGGTCTCGGACTCGGGCACGGGCAGGGGCACGGGCACGGGCACGTATCCGCAACAGCCCTCGGAACCGTGGTCCGATCCGATCGGCGCGATCAGAAGAAGTTCCCGATCGTGAACTCGAACAGGATCGGATCCTCCAGGGGCGCGCGCGGCACGAACGGAAGGCCCCACTCGAAGCGCAGCGGCCCGAGCGGCGAGAGCCATCGGAAGCCGAATCCCCACGAGGTGCGCAGCGAGAGCGGATCGAACGCGCACGGATCGGTGGACCGGTCGGAGAAGAGGGGCCGCGAGGCGGCGCACAACTGCCGCTCGAGGTTCCACGCGTTGCCGCCGTCGGTGAACAGCACGCCGCGAATGCCAACCGCCTCGATCAGGGGGATCTCGATCTCGACGTTGTAGAAGAGCTGCGCGTTGCCGCCGACGGGCAGGCCGTAGGGGGAGGGAGCCAGGTTCGGATCGGTCAGGCGCGGCAACGCGATGCGGGGGCCGAGGCTGTTGAGCGGAAAACCCCGCACGTTGAAGATGCCGCCCAGAAAGAAGCGCTCGAAGATGGGCACGCCGCGCCTATCGCGCGAGCCGACGAGGCCGCCCTCGACGTTGATCTTGAGCACGAGGCCCGCCGGCAGCGGTTGGTAGAAGCGCACGAACGCCCGATGGCGCGTGAAGACGTTGTCCGAGCCGAGCCACGTCTCGGCCAGCTCGGTCGACGCGCTCGCGTACAGGCCGCGCGACGGGAACAGGCGGTTGTCGCGGCTGTCCCAGGCCAGCGTCAGCCGGACCGACGACGTCAGCCCATCGCGAAATCGGTTCGGCAGCGGCGAGGTCTGGAACTGCGTGAAGCCGGCTGCGCCGCTCGCCCCGAGCAACCCGCCGGTGCGCGCGCTGACGTCGACGTACTCGGCCCCGTACTCGACGAACAGCCGCAGCCGGTCGCTCAGAATCGGATGGCCGAGCGAGAGCGAGGCCCCGGTCGCGTCGCGGTTGAAGTCCTGGAACTGACGAATGGTCTTGTAGGCGTCGACCGACGCGGTCCACTCGGTGCCGAGCAGGTACGGCTCGACGAGGCGGATCTGCGCGAGCTGACGGATGCCCGAGAGCTGCAGTTGCAGCGCGAGCGACTGGCCGTTACCGAACAAATTTTGTTGCTGCACCTGCGCCGTGAAGACGAAGGCCTCGACCGACGAGAAACCGGCCCCGATCTGGAACGTGCCGGTGGGACGCTCGGAGACCTCGAAATTGACGACGATCCGGTCGGGCGCGCTTCCCTCCTCCTCGCTCGTGTCGACCCGTTCGAAGTAACCGAGCGCCTGGATGCGCTCGCGGCTCCGCTCGATCGCGCTCTGGCTGTAGGGCTCGCCCTCGGTCAGCTCGATCTCGCGCCGGATCACCGAGTCGCGCGTCCGCCCGTTGCCCCGGATCTGGATGCGCTCGACGCGCACACGCGGTCCGCGGCGGATCCGCACGACGACGTGCACGACCCGTCGCCGCATGTCGAGCTCGGTGTCGGGGGCGACCTCGACGTGCGCGTGACCCCGGTCGCGATACTGCCGCGTCAGCTCGAGCAGCGAGCGCGCGATGACACTGCGGCTGAACCAGTCGCCCGGATCGGCCTCGATCGTCTCGCGCAGCCGCCGACGGCCGAGCAGCGGCTCGATCTCGCGCCCCTCGTCGTCGACCTCGACGACGCGCAGCCGACCGATGCGGAAGCGCGGCCCTTCTACGACTGGGACCGTGACGTCGATGTGCCGCCGGTCGGGCGACAGCTCGACGCGCGGCTCGCCGATCGAAACCGCCAGGAAGCCGCGCTCGTAGTACAATGCCTGCAGTCGGTTCACGTCCTCGTCGAACGCGTCGCGGTCGAAGCGATGGCTCGACGTGAGGAACGACCAGAATCCCGTCTCCGACGTCTGCATGACGGCGAGCAGCTCGCGCGCCGGGATGCTCGCGTTGCCGACGAACCGCACGCGCCGGACGGCCACCTCGGGCCCTTCCTCGATCGCGAAGCGGACCGCGACCTCGTCGTCTCCCATCGGCTCGACGTGCGGTCGGACCCGCGCGAGGAAGAAGCCCTTCTCGGCATACAGATCGCGGATGCGATCGACCTGGCGACGCACCTCGGAGACGCTCAGCACGTCGCCGACGGCCAGCGTCACCTTTTCGTCCAGATCGTCGTCGCCGATCTCGTCGTTGCCCTCGAACACGATGCGACCGATGGCGGGCCGCTCGCGAACGCGCCAGACCAGATCGACCGCGTCGGACCCAGCCGGACGGGCGAGCACCTCGACGTCCTCGAAGTAACCCATGTCCCAGACGGCCCGCGCGTCGCGTGTGATCTCGTCGTCGGTACACGGCAGCCCGTGGCGAAGGCGTACCGTCGCGAGCACGTCCTGCGGAGCGACGCGCCGCGTGCCGGTCACGCGGACCGAGCGGATGCGTCGCCCGTGACAGACGGTTCGGATCGCCGCGGGTGGCGAAGGCTCTTCCCAGCCCTCTTCGTCCGTCGAGGGCTCCTCGACCGGAGCGTCGGGCTCGTCCTGGGCGCGTAGGGGGGCAGCGACGAGAGTCGAGCCGAGCCCCAAAAGCCACAAGATGAGGCGCGCGCCGGCCATCGCGGCCGGCCGCGCATAGCAACCGCGTGCGGGAGGGGTCAAGGCGTGGACGCCCGTGGCTCGAGTGGGGCGTCAGCCGCACGACGCACGTCGGACTCGATGCGCCCGTCGCGCATGGTCACGACCCGTGGCATGCGTGCGGCCAGCTCGCGGCTGTGGGTGACCACGAGGAACGTCGTGCCCCGGGTTCGGTTCATTTCGAACATCAGCTCGTGGACGGCCTCGCCGGTCCGGCTGTCGAGGTTTCCCGTCGGCTCGTCGGCGAGGACGATGCGCGGTTCCATCAGCAGCGCGCGCGCCAGGGCCACCCGCTGCTGCTCGCCTCCCGACAGCTCCGAGGGCCTGTGCGTCAGACGCTCGCCGAGCCCCACCTCCTCGAGCAGCGCGCGTGCGCGGCGTCGCGCTTCGGCCCGCGGCAGGCCGCCGATGAGCCCAGGCATCGCGACGTTCTCGAGCGCGTCGAATTCGGGCAGCAGATGGTGGAACTGGAAGACGAAGCCCACCGTCGCGTTGCGGAACGCCGCCAGTCGCGCCGGCGGCTCGCGCGTCACGTCGCGCCCCTCGTAGAGGATTCGGCCCGAGGTCGGCTGATCCAGCGTGCCGAGCAGGTGCAACAGCGTGCTCTTGCCCGCTCCGGACGGTCCCATCACGCACAGCATCTCACCGCGCTCGACCACGAGGTCGATGTCGTCCAGCACGACGAGCTCCTTGCCACCGTGCAGGTAGACCTTGCGAAGCTTCTCGACGCGCAGCAGCGGCATCAGCGGTGACGCAGCGCCTCGACCGGGTCGAGGCGGGCGGCGAAGAGGGCAGGGTAGAGCGTCGCGAGCAGACAGACGAGGGCGCTCGTGACCCCGACCGAGAGCAGCTCGACCGGGTCGACGTGCACAGGCAGCCGGTCGATGTAGTAGACTTCAGGATTGAGACCGACGCCGAAGCGTTCGGCGGCGAAGCAGACGAGGTGGCCGAGGCCCAAGCCCGCGCCGGCGCCGAGCGCCCCGATGAGCGCGCCCTCGAGCAGGAAGATGCCGACGAGGGTTGCGGAGCGCGCCCCGAGCGCGCGCAACACGCCGACCTCGCGCGTCTTTTCCTGTACGAGCAGCGTGAGCGTCGCGAACACGCAGAAGCCGGCGACGACGATCGCGATGCCGAGCACGACGAACATCGCGAGCTTTTCGAGCGCAAGCGCCCCGAAAAGATGACGGTTGAGCTCCTGCCACGGCCGGACCCGCAATTCGGGGCGCCCGATCGCACGCCGGAGCCGTTCGGCCACCTCGGGGGCCCGCTCCAGCTCCGCCACGCGCACCTCGATGCCGCTGATCCGGTCCCCCGTCTGCAGGAACTGCTGCGCCGTCGGCAGGGATACGTAGACGTACTTGACGTCGTGCTCGAACAGGCCGGTGTAGAAGATGCCGGCGACGCGGAACGGCCGCGTGCGGGGGACGGGGCCCGTGGGGCCCAGATCGCCGAGCGGCGAGACGACGTCCACCTCGTCGCCCACGTAGAGGCGGAGCGCGCGCGCCAGCTCCTGGCCGACGACGATGCCGGGGAGCACGCGTCGCGCCGGCCCCGGTTCCGGTCCGCCGGGACTCGACGCTTCGTCGGCCGGCTGCGCCTCGGGCGGGACGACTGCTGCGGATCCCCTCTCCGGAGTGCTTGCCCCGCCATCGGCTGCGCCCAGAGTGCCGGCCCCGCCGTCGGGAGCGAGCTCGCCGAGGATGCGTTCCACCAGGCCCGTGGCGACGGTCGGGTCCGCGTCGACGGGGTCGTGACGACGTCCCGCGGGACCGGTCACGAGGCTGGCGGGGGCGCCCAACTCGGCCGGGGACAGGCGCGCCAGTCGCTCGGGATCGTCGAGGTACTCCAGCCGCCCGTGCACCAGGTTGCGGCCGAGGTCGGTCACGGCCGTCGCGCTGCGCGTCTCGATGCCGCGCAGCAGCGCACCGCCCAGGTTGGTCGCGCTCGTCAGCATGACCTCGCCCTGCACGTACGCCGAGGCGCCCCGGACGGCGGGGTCGGCCCGCACGCGTTCGAGCACGGCACGCCAGCCGTCGATCCCGCCGTGGGCGACGTCGATCCCCACGTGCGCGTGGTTTCCGAGGATCTTCCGCTTGAGGTCTTGACGGAAGCCACCCATGACCGACAGCGTGGTCACGAGCGAGCAGCTCGAGAACGCGACCGCCAGAATCGAGAGCCCGCCGATCGCGGTCAGAAAGCCGCTCTGCCGCGTGCGAAGCTGGCGCGCGGCGATCAGCGCGCGGGGGCCGACCCGCTCCAGCGCCTCGAGCAGCTTCGGCACCAGGCGCACGCTCAGACGCAGCACGAACAACGCCATCACCGCGAGGCGGATCGCGGGCCAGAGTGCGGCGCGGGGCTCTCGGCCGAGCGGCTCCAGGGGCACCAGCACCGTCAGCAGCACGAAGGCCGTCAGGAGCAGGGCGTCGAGCCCCCCAAGCCAGATGCGGCGCCAGCGCGCGGGCAACAGGGTCCAGCTGGCCGCGCCCAGGACGAGCGCGACAAGGCATCCCACGCTCAGCAGCGCCGAAACGACGAGCAGCGCGGCGAGCAGCGGTCCAGGAACGTGCTGCAGCAGCTCCACGACGCCGCCGCCCGGCACCTTGTCGCTCGCCGAACCGTAGACGGCGGCGAGGACGAGCGCGCCCTGGATGATCACGCCGAGCGACAGGGCGACGGCGAGCAGCGCGAGGGCCTGGAGCCGACCTCGCCCGCGCGTCCCACGCTGCACGCGACGGATGCGCGGGAGCGCGAGCAGCCCGACCCCGAGCGAGACGACGGCCAGGGCACCCCACGCGGCGAGCACACCGAGTCCGAGCTCCGGCGTTCCGGGTCCCGGCGACGACGAGGCGAGCCGACCGGCCCCGACCATTAGGACAAGCACTGCGCATGCTTCGAGCACGACGAGGCCGGCCGCGAGGCCGCCGAGGGCGGGCAATCGGACTCGGCGCTCGCTCACCGTGACTCCGGACGCAGAAGCGGGAACAGGATCACGTCGCGGATCGACGGCTGGCCCGCCAGGGTCATCACGAGCCGATCGATGCCCACGCCGAGCCCCGCCGCCGGAGGCATCCCGTACTCGAGCGCGCGCACGAAGTCCGCGTCGTAGTCCATGGCTTCCTCGTCGCCTCGCGCGCGCCGCTCGAGCTGCTGCCGGAAACGCTCCGCCTGCACGTCCGGGTCGTTCAGCTCGCTGAACGCATTGGCCACCTCGCGGCCATCCAGGTACAGCTCGAACCGGTCGACGATTCGGGGATCGTCGTCGTTCGGGCGTGCGAGCGGCGAGACGTCCGTGGGATGGCCCGTGACGAAGACGGGAAGCGAGCGGTGCCCGTCGGCCGTGCGGTACAGCACGGGCAGGACCGGTTCGACGATCAGCTCGTAGAGCAAGAACAGCCGCGCGCCCCATCCGTCGGCGCCCGCGAGCTGGCGGCGTTCGATTTCGTCGCACTGCCTAGCGCGCCGGGCGAATGCGTCGTCGATGGCGCCCGGATCGTCGAGATCCTGCGGGCGGAGCAGATCCGACCAAGGCGTCGGCGGCACCCCGTCACGACCGGCCCGCTCGAGCCGCTCGGCGATCGCGTCGCGCAGCGCGACGCGAGGGAAGGGCGGCTCGAGCACGAACGAGCGCGCGCTGTCGACGTCGAGCTGCGGACAGCTCTCCCGCAGGGCGCGATCCGCCGCGCACACCATCGCCTCGACGAGGTCCATGAGGTCCTCATGGGTCGCGTGCGCCTGATAGGCCTCGAGCATCGTGAACTCAGGGTTGTGTCGCGTGCTGATGCCCTCGTTGCGGAAGCAACGACCGATCTCGTAGACGCGCTCGAAGCCTCCGACGAGCAGACGCTTCAGGTACAGCTCGGGCGCGATCCGCAGATACAGTTCCAAATCGAGCGCGTGATGGTGCGTGCGGAAGGGGCGGGCCGTCGCGCCGCCCCTCAGCGGGTGCAGCACGGGCGTCTCGACCTCGAGGAATCCGCGCGCGTCGAGGAACCGTCGCAGCGCGCCGACGATCGCGCTTCGCGCACGAAATACGGCGGCCACCTCGGCGTGGACCCACAGATCGACGTAGCGCTCCCGGTATCGCTTCTCGACGTCGGTCAGCCCGTGCCACTTGTCGGGCGGTGGCCGCAGCGCCTTGCCGAGGTGAACCAGCTCGTCGCAGCACAGCGCCCGATCGCCGGTCCGCGTGCGCATGCGACGGCCGCGCACGAGCAGATGATCGCCGAGGTCGGCGTGGCGCAGCCGCTCGCCCAGCGGACCGTGCTGGACCGAGCGGGGAAAGTAGGCCTGTACGCGGCGCCCACAGGCTTGCAGCACGAGGAACGGTCCGCGCCGGGCGACGAGCCGCCCCCACATCGGTACGCGCGGCGCGTCCTCGTCGAGCTCGTCCTCGGGCTTCCACGCTTCGGAGGGTGGACCCGCCAGCTCGGCGAGCAGCGCGTCGCGCGTGCGCCACTCGTCCTCGGTGGGGCGGAATCCAGGGGGAAACCAGCTCCGCCGGTCGGGGCCCAGGGCCTGCTCGGCCCGGCGCACGCGCGCTGCGCGAAGCTCCGGCTCGCTCGCCATCGCGGGGGCTCTATAGCAGCATGCTGCCGGCCGCGGCGGCTCCCGCGTCAGCCTCGTGCCTCGGCAGTCGGCGTGCTGGGGCTACGCTCCCGCGCCGCACGCCGATCGGCCGCGGCGAGCAGGTACGCCTCGATGAACGGATCGAGGTCGCCGTCGAGCACCGCCTGCGCATTGCCCGTCTTGTGCTCGGTGCGCTCGTCCTTGACGAGCGTGTACGGGTGGAGCGTGTAGGTGCGGACTTGCGAGCCGAACGCGATCTCGGTCGAACGATCCACGCCGTACGCCTGCTGGAACTCGCTCTCGCGCGCCGCGCGCTGCATCTCGTAGAGCCGGCCCCGGAGCATCTTCATCGCGGTCGCGCGGTTCTTGTGCTGACTGCGCTCGGCTTGACAGCTGACCACGATGCCCGTCGGCAGGTGGGTGATTCGAACGGCCGACTCGGTCTTGTTGACGTGCTGACCGCCCTTGCCGCCCGCGCGGAAGGTGTCCACCTGAATGTCCTCGGGCCGGATGACCACCTGCGTGTCGTCCTCGTCGAGGTCGGGGACCACGTAGACGGCCGCGAACGCCGTATGCCGGCGCGCGTTGGCGTCGAACGGGGAGATCCGGATCAGTCGATGCACGCCGTTTTCGGCGCGCAGCAGCCCGTAGGCGTACGGGCCGCGCGCGACGAACGAGGCGCTCTTGATGCCGGCCTCGTCGCCGGGCTGCTGATCGAGCAGCTCCACCTGCAGGCCGCGCCGCTCGCACCAGCGTAGATACATGCGGAGCAGCATCTGGGCCCAGTCCTGCGCGTCGATCCCGCCGGCGCCGGGATGGATCGACACGATCGCATCGCTGCGGTCCTCCTTGCCGCCGAGCATCCGCTCCAGCTCGAGCGCGCGCGTCTGGCGCTCCAGCTCGGGAAGCTGCGCCGCGATTTCCTCGACGAGGCTCGCGTCGCCGCCCCCCTCCGACTCCGCGAGCGCGAGCAGCTCGCGCAAGGACTGCGTCTCGCGCACGACGCGCTCGAATCGCTCGAGCCGCCCGGCCAGCTCGGCGCGCTCGCGCAGCCGCTGCTGCGCGCGGTCCGGATCGTCCCAGAAGTCGGGGCGCGCGGTCAGCGCCTCGAGGCGGTCCAGCTCGTGCCGCAGCCCCTCGACGTCAAAGATACCTCCCCAGCGCCTGCTGGCGCTGTCGCAGCGCGTCGAGCGCCGCGCGAGGCGGTTGGGACGTGGTGCTCATCAGCACCCCATATGCGCGCGACCCGTCGAACGGGCAAGTCGCCCCGCTGTCGGATTCCTTCGCGGCACCGCACCGCTCTTGACCGGCGGCCGGCCGGTGCGGCACCTTGCCAGCCGGGATCATGCAGCCGGCGGCACGTCCGGAGCAGGCCGAGCCCGAATCGTTCGAGTCGCTCGTCGCGCAACTGACGGCCCTCGTCGAACGTCTCGAGCGCGAGGAAATGCCGCTCGAGGAAGCCCTCTCGACGTTCGAGCGCGGGGTCCGTCTGGTTCAGGCGGGCAACGCACGCCTCGAGGCGGCCGAGCGCAGGGTGGAGCAGCTGGTCACCGAGGGAGACCGGGTACGGACGCAGCCCCTGTTGATGGACGAGGAGCTCGCAGCGCGATGAACGAGTTTCACCTGGTCGTACCGACGGGGTTCGGAGACATCTCGGAGCTGGCCGCCGGCCTGGCCGAGCGGGTGGACGAGCAGCAGCTCATGCTCTACGGGCCGGTGGCGTTCGAGCAAAGCGCCCGCATCCGGTTCGCCGTGCTGCTCGCCGACGACAGCCCCGCGTTGCAGGGAACCGGACGCGTCGTGGGCTCCTACGACGGCGGCGCCGAACGCCCGGACGAGGCGCGCTACGACATCGTGCTCGACTCGCTCGAACTCGAGGGAATGAGCGAGGTCGTCTTCGAGCGCTTGCTCGTGACGCGCCAGTCGATGTTCGGTGGCGAGCCTGCGACCGGCGAGGTCAGTCTCGAACAGGTCGAGCGCATCGAGCAGGCCGAGACGGCGCCACCGCCCGACGAGGTGACGCGCGTCGCTCCCGTCGACGAGTACTCGCGAACGGTTGCGGAGAGCCGCGATGCGGGCCTCGAATCGGTGCCGCCGGACGGTGAGCTGAGCCCCCCTTCGTTGTCGACGGGCGAGCTCGATTTGGCCGAGGAAGTGCCCGACTCGGCACTGCACACTGCGCCTCCCCCCGCCGCGGCGTCGCGACCGCCGTCGGCCCCGCCCACCGCGCCCCCAGCGGCACGGCCGCCCGTCCAGCCTCGCGCGGTGCCGCCGCGGATGCCGGATTCGTCGCCGATGCGGTCGCCGCAGGGGCCCCTGACACGACCGAGCCGCGCAGCTGCCTGGTCCCCCAGCGTCGAGCCCCGTCGGCCTCCGCGGCCGTCCACCGGGGCATTTCAACATCCACGCGGGGTCTTGCCGATTCCTTCGCAACCTCCGAGACCGTCCCTCGATCCCGCCATGCGCGTCACACCGGCGCCGAGGCCCACGGGACAGGCTTCGACGGCCACGTCCGACGAGCGGACGCGCGTCGACCTCGAAGTACCGAGACGCTGAGACCGACTCCCAAGGTCCCATCGAGGACTGAATACGCCGGGCAGGTCTGTTGATCGCGATTTCGGACCGTGGCGTGGTTCCGGCTCCGTATCGGTCTCCGACTCGGACTCGGGCTCGGGCTCGGACTCGGGCTCGGGCTCGGACGCGGACTCGGACCCGAACTCGGACTCGGGCTCGGTCTCGGACTCGGACTCGGACTTGGGCTCGCGACGTCGGTCCGTAGGATCGACCAACCCGATCGGCGCTGCGACTCGAAGAGTGAACATTCCGGCACGCGGCCGCGCGGACGCTATCCACGCGAGCTGCGCACGAGCCAGCGCCTCGAGGTCGCGGGTTGATTTAACATAATGTATCTTCTGCGCAATACGCATGGCGAGTCCAGGGCACACTCCTGGGAACTGCTCCAGCGTTGCCCAGGCCGCCGGCGCCTTCAGCTCGAGCTGCCGCCGCGCACGATCTCGAAGGCGCGCAGAGAGCCCGAGTTGCCGAGCACGAATCCGCGCCCCCGTGCGAACGCCGGCTGCGCGAGAAAGCCCAGTCCTCCGTCGAGTCGCCCGCGCTCGCGGCCCGTACCCAGTTCGAGCAGCAGCAGCGCCCCCTCGCTCTCGCCAACTAGCAACCACGGTCCGACGGAGAGCGGCGTTCCGGGCGCTCCCCGTTCGACCGAGCGCCGCCATACGGGCTGCCAGTCACGAGCCTCGA
>JANWZI010000052.1:0-12391 GCA_025054695.1 Myxococcota bacterium
TCGGTGGCGCTGCCGGCGCAAAAGACGGGGATGCGCAAGCCCTTCAGCCGCACGACGTAGCGTCGGTGCACGTGCCCGTGCACGAACAGCCCTCGGTCCACCCGCGCGCAGATGCCCAGCAAGGCGTCCGCGTTCTCGAGTCCGTGGAACCACCGGTCGGGGCGCCCGTCCCAAAGCCGTGGTGCGTAGTGCGTCGCAATCACGACGAATCGTTCGCGCACGGCGGGAAGGCGCAGAACGCGATCGAGGGCGGCGAGTTGGGCGGCGGGGACGCGACCACTGCTCTTCCAGGGCTCCGGATTGGGCCGCGCGCTGTCGACCCCCACGACGGCCACCCCGTCGAACAAGCGCACGAACGGCAGGGGCTCGCTCGCGGTGCGCAGCGCGTCGTCGTCGTAGCGCGCCGCCCAGCCGAGGTGACGCGCGAAACGCCCGTCCGCGACGGCATCCGGGAGATAGACGTCGTGGTTTCCGGCCACCGTCAGCAGGCCGTGGGGCAGCGCGGCGAACGCGTGCGCGTGCCGCGCCGCGACGGCGAGATCGGGATGCGTCCCGATGGCCGTCCAGTCGCCGGTGCACAGCGCCAGGTCCACGCCCTGTTCGCGCGCGAAGGAGGCGAGCGCCTCGAGCTTGCGGGGCGCATCGCGAAAGCGTGCTCGACGACGCACGACGAGGTTGACGACGGCGAGCGCACGCTTGCCCGCGAGCTCCTGCCAAGGCACGTCGTCGAGGCCGCCCTCGAGATGCACGTCGCTGAAGTGGAGAATCCGCACGGCGCTCCCAGCATGACACGGGAGATGGCGACCGGTGGGTCGATGCCGTCGCGCCGAGGGTGGTATCCTGACCCGGACGTTGGATCGAGCCCGGCCTCTCGCGATCTGTGCGCTGCTCGGCGGCTGTGCGCCGGATGCTCCGCATCTGACGTGGCGCTATCGGTTCGAGTCGGTGCAGACGGAGTCGCGCACCGTCCACCTCGAGGCGCGTATCCGCCGCGGATCGTGCGCCGAGTCGGCGCCCATCGGGTTCGAGACGGAATTCCCGCGCAACGCCCCGCGGGAGGCCGCCACCCCCGGCACGCTCGGGCGCGGCAGCTGGGGCTTCGAGCTGGTCGCGCGCGACGCGACCTGCACCGCCGTTGCGCGTGGTTGCCGGGTCGTGCATCTGCCTCTGGGCGGCACCATCGAAGTCCTGCTCACGGACGTCGCGGGCGCTGGGTGTCCTGCGGGGGCTCGCTGCGTTCACGGTCGGTGCCTGATGCCTCGCGACGCAGCACTCGTCGATGCCGGCCCGGATGCACCGCTCGATGGCACCCTGCCGGATTCGGCTCCGAACGACGCCGCGGAGGACGCGCGACCGGACGCCCGACCCGACGCCTCCATGGACGCGTGCCGCGCGCAACCGGAGCGCTGCAACGGACGGGACGACGACTGCAATGGTCTGGTCGACGACGGCCCGGACAGAGACCGCGATGGCGTCACCGAGCCGTGCGATTGCGACGACGGCAACCCCTGGATCACGCCCGGACGGGCGGAGGTTTGCGACCATCGGGACAACGACTGCAATGGGCTCGACGACGACGGCCCGGACGCGGACGGCGACGGCGCGACCAGCGCATGCGACTGCGACGATGCAAACCCCGCGCGCACGCCCGGCCGCGCGGAGGAATGCGACCTGGTCGACAACGACTGCGATGGATCCGAGCGAGCGGACTGCTGCTCCGGCGACTACGCGCTCGCGCGCGTCTCAGGTCGGATTGCCTGTGTATCCGCACCCCGCGGGCCGACCGATGCGCTGCGGGCGTACCACGCGTGCATGGACGAAGGGGCCTCGCTGGTGCTCGACACCGCGACGGTCGACCCGAGACCGTGCGGTCTGTTCTGGTTCGTCGACACGAGCACGGGGACGCCGCGGGTCGGTGCGACCTGCTGGGACGGCTTTCGCGGCTGGACGATGGACTGCGTGGAGGAGGGCAGGATCGACGCGTGGACGGCCGCGTGTCCGTCGCCGTTCCGGCCGAGCTGCGCCGACCCCACGCCCCCGATGTGTAGCCTGTACTACATTTGCGAGCGCCCGGTCCATCTGTGACCGGCTCGCCGCGACCCGGAATGCGTGGCGAGCGGCGCACACGAGAACCATTCGAGCTCCAAACGCAATGAAAGACATCGGCCCGGAGCCACGACGGGCGCGCGCTCCGGGCCGGGGGGGATGGAGGCAGAGACGAGTAGCGGTCAGCGCCGAGGCGGTGCCGCAGGATCCCGGCATTCACCCTCGTGCGCGATGTCGATGCCGGCGCACCTCGCCTCGCACGCGTTGCCGTACGTCCTGCCGTCGCGCCCGCACACCGGGTCGTAGATGGCCGGGCAGACGCAGCCGGGCTCCGCAGGAGGCAGGCACTCGCAGCTCGGGCAGCCGTCGGCGCTCGTCCGGAAGCCGTGCTCGCAATCGCGGTCGCACGCGATCATCGGGCACGCCTCGGCGACGCAACGCGTGAAGCACACTTCGGGCAGCGCGCAGACCGCGCCGGGCGGACACGGGTCGTGGCACACGCGCTCGCACCGCCCAGCCGGGCCACAGTCGGCATCGACCTCGCACGCAGGCGGCGGCAGGCACTCACAGCTCGGGCAGCCATCCGGGCCAACCGCGTGGCCGTACTCGCACATCACGTCGCACGCGATGGCCGGGCAAAACGTCGGCACGCAGCGCGCGGCGCAGATCGCGGACATGTCGCACATAGCCTCGGGCGGGCACGGGTCTTCGCACACGATCTGGCACGACTCGGCCGGACCGCACTCGGCGTCGCTGCGGCACTCGCCAGGCGGGGGCGGCAGGCACTCGCAGGTCGGGCAACCGTCCGGGCCGGCGGCGTAGCCGTACTCGCAGAACAGCGTGCAGACGACGGGCGGGCACGCCGCGGGGACGCACACCCCTTCGCAGCGCGCGACGGGCGGGCACGCGCCCATGTCCGGCGCGCACCAGTCTTCGCATCGCACCTCGCAACGCTGGCCCATGCCGCAGTCTTCGTCCGACATGCACGAGGTTCCGCCGCACGCGCCCTCATGCACGACGTCGACGTGCGCACACTGGGCCTCGCACGCGTTGCCGTACGTGTTGCCGTCGGATCCGCACACGGGCGCGTAGATCTCCGTGCAGATGCACGGCTCGCAGCGACCCTCGGACGGCACGTCGTCGTCCATGCGGGGCGGCGCATCGTCGGACCCGTCCATGCCGGAACGGTCCTCGCCCTCGCCCATGCCCGGCGGCACTGCGGGGCCACCGCTCCCGACGGGCATGTCGGGATCGACGCCGGGGTACGGCTCGTGGACGCAGATTTGGCCCGTGGGGCAGTCGGCATCGATGCGGCAGACGCCGCCGGCGCACTCGCCGCGGTGCGCAATCTCGACGCCGGCGCACTCCGCCTCGCACGCGTTGCCGTAGGTCCGGCCATCGACGCCGCAGACCGGGTCGTAGATGGCCGTACAGATACACTCACCGCCGGGCGGCTCGTCCGGCTCGAGCCAGCAGCCGCGCCAGCCTCCGAGCAACGGGACGATCATCAGCAGGCCAAGGGAACCCATCGTTCTCATCGCGTGACGCATCGCAACCTCCGCCGGGCTACTGAGACACGATGCATGCCAGGCGCTGACTTCCGAAAAACACCGTGATTTTCCATCTCACCGGGGTGCCGACCGTTCCACGCGCGTGACGGTGGGCGGAGCTGTGCCACGAGCCCGCGCGGATGCCCCGCGCGACGACCGACCGGCAGCCGGGTGCGCTGGCCGCACTCGGCCTGGTTCTTGGTGCTGCGAGCGCGTGCGAGTCCGAAACCGAGCCCGTATCCGAGTCCGAGCCCGAAGCCGAGTCGGAGGCCGAGTCCGTGCCTCGATCGAGCAGCCTGACCGCCGGTGTCCGAGTCGCGGCGGCGATCACCATGCGTTGACGGGTCGCGGCAGGCGCAGCCAGACTCGATTCGTGGGCGCGCGGCAAGTCCGCCTCTCGCTTTTCGAAGGCGACGATCCGGCCACGCGGTTCGCGCATCCGGGATGGCGTCGCAGCCGGCGGCCGTCGGCCCCGGAGGCTCCAAACGCGGCGTCCCTGGTCATCGACTCGACTGCCCGCAGCGCGATCCTCGTCGGTTCGTTCGCCCACGACCACCCTCGGCTGCATGCCGTGGTCGAGGCGATTCGCACGCGGCTCTCCCCGGGGACCGAGCTCGTGCTCGAGACCGACGCGTCCGACCTCGCTCCATGCGGCCGCGCCGAGCGGCTGCTCGCGGCGGGGGTCGTCGCCGTGCGTCTGTGGATGGGCGGCATCCGTTCGCGCGTCCACGCGACGATGATGCGCCTCGACGACGGCGTGCAGGCGGCGCTCGACGGGGTGCGCGCCGCCGCCCGCGCGGGCCTGCGAACATGGGTGCTCGTTCCGCTGCTGGACTGCAACGCCGATGACACGGTCCCGCTCGCCGAGCGCCTCGCCTCGATCGCGCCGCGACCCGAGGGGTTGCTCCTCGCCCCGCCGAGCGCCGATACCGTCCCCGCCTCCCTGCACGCCCTGCTCGCGTCCCCCGCGCAGATCGCGGAGCTGGCGGCGCGGCTGTTCGAAAGGGCGCGCCGACTCGGTCTGAGCCACGGATTCGCCCACGCGGGCCTGGGGCCGCCACCGTGCGCGGGTCGCGCGCTCGACGCGTTTCCCGCCACCCATCACGCGTGGCTCGAGCACGTCCGCAACGAACACCGTGTGGGTGCGCCCTTTCGTCGCATCGACGCATGCGGCGTCTGTGCGCTGCGACGGACGTGTCCCGGTATCCCCGTCGGTCGGTATCGCGCGCGGGACGAGGCCGATCTTCGGCCGGTTCCCGAAGACGTCGCGCTTCGCTGGCCGATGCCGCCGCGCGAACGGCCGGCGGAGGACTACCGCAACGTCTCGCCGTTCGTCGGAGGGCCGCCCGGCGAGCGTCGCGCGATGCTGCGCGTCAACGGCCACTGCCCGATGCGCTGTGCGTTCTGCTTCGTCGATCGCTCCGTCGGCGATTTCGAAACGGCCGCGCTCCAATCCGCCATCGACGCGATGGCGCGCGCGGGGGCCGATCACCTCGTGTTGTCGGGCGGCGAGCCGACGATCCACCCGGACCTGCCCGCGCTCGTCGCCCACGCACGGGCACGCGGTCTGCGCGTCATCGAAATCCAGACCAACGGTGTCCGGTGCGCGGACGAGGGCTATGCGCGTCGCCTCGTCGACGCGGGCCTGAACAAGGCGACGGTCTCGCTACACGCCTTCGAGGCGTCGCGGAGCGACGACATCACCGGGATGCGCGGCGCGTTCGAGCGGACGGTCGAGGGGCTACGCCGGTTGCGGGCGCTCGGCGTGCAGACCCAGATCGCGCACGTCATCACGCGTCGCAACGTCGCCGACTTGCCCGACTTCGCCCGCTGGGTCGCGCGCACGTTCCTGCCGGGCCCGCATCTGTCCATTTGCTTCGCCGTCGCGCAGCGCATGAGCGACCTGGTCGCGCCCTGGCTCGTGCCTTCGTTCCGGGAGGTACGCGAGCCCCTGCGCGCCGCGCTCGACGTGTGCGACGCGGCGGGCATCGGCTACGGGGGGCTCATCGGACAGGGTGGCGTGCCGCCGTGTGTCCTGGATGGTGATCTGCATTACTATCGCGGCAACCTCGGCCGCGTCTATCTCAGCCCGGACTGGGCGGAGCAGTTCACCAAACCGCCCCGCTGCCGCGACTGTTCGTTCGACCCGTACTGCGTCGGAGTGCGCCGCGATCACCTCGCGCTGCACGGAGAGGACGAGCTGCGGCCGTTCCAGGCCCCGCCCGAGGCGTTCGAAGGCGCTCGACCGCTTCCGTCGAGCCGGCCGCTGGCGCCCGCCGAGGGATCGATGGCCGCCGCAGGTCTCGTACGCATCCGCCGCCGCGCGTCGCACGCGACCGCCAACGGCTGATCGATGCCGCTGCTCGACGTGATCCTTGGATACGACTGCAATCTGTGGTGCGACTACTGCACGATCTCGCCACCGATGCGGGCGCGTGCGCTCTCGACCCCGGCCGTGCTCGCCGCGATGCGCGAGGGGCGCGCCGACGGATTCGACGCCGTCTCGTTCACCGGCGGCGAGCCCACGATCCGCCCGGACCTGCTGGGGTTGGTCCGTGCGGCGCGGCGCCTGGGCTACGTCGACGTCAAGGTGCAGACCAACGGCCTGCTGCTCGCCCATCGCTCCAATCTGGATCGCCTGCTCGATGCGGGCTTGACACGGTTGCACCTGTCCATCCACACGCACCGCGCGGACCGCTACGACGCCAAGGTCCGGCGGCCGGGAAGCCATCCGCTCATGGTCAAGGCGCTCGAGCAAGCTGCCGCCGTGCCGTCCTTGGCGTTCGTCGCCGACGTCATCATCGACGAAGACACGTACCGGGATCTGCCGGACGCGATCGACTGGCTCGCGGCCCGGTCGGTGCGCGAGGCGCACCTCTGGTACGTCTCGCTCACCGACGGCAACCGCGACAACCTGCGGTCGCTGCCGCGCATGACCGACGCGATGCCCTACCTGCGCGAGGCGTTCGCCCGTGCGGACCGCGCCGGGATGTCCGTGCGGTCGCTGCACGTGCCCCGATGCCTGCTCGGCGACGAGCACCGCAGGGCGTGGGATCCGGGCGCCCAGGGAGTCCGCGTCGTCAGTCCCGAGGCGACGTTCGACCTGTCGGCCTCGCGCCTGGCCGGACGTGTCCACGTCGCGGCGTGCGAGGGCTGCCCGCATCGCGGGATCTGTCCGGGCTTGCGCGTGGACTATCTGGAGCGATTCGGGGATGCCGAGGTGGCGGCCGTGGGCGGCGCCGCGCCGCGCGGCCGGCCGCCCGTCGTGGATTGAACGCGACGCCCGGACGCGCTCTACCGCGCTCCGCATCCGTCGCGGTCGCGGGCTCGATCTCTGACTCGGACTCGGGCTCGGAGTCGAGCTCGGTCTCGCGTTCGGACCTCCGCGGCACCCCGGCCATCCGCGTTCGGCGCTCGAAGCACGACCTCGACTGGAAGGATCGAGTCCTTGTCGATCCACGGCCCACGCCGCCAAGTGCGTGCGGCCGCTTGCCGTACGGGTCTTCGCTCGACAGCATCGCCGGCCGGACCGTGGCGATGGGCGGCGTCGACGACGACCTGCGCGCCTCGCTCGAGACGCTCCTCGACGAGCCCGTGGCACGCCTACAGCCCGTTCGAGGTGGCGACGTGCACCGCGCGTTTCGCGTCGAGACCCGTGGACGCGAGCGGTGGTTCGCCAAGCATTCCCCCTCCGCACCGCGCGATCTGTTCGAAGCCGAAGCGCGCGGGCTGCACTGGCTGGCAACGGCCGGAGCGCTGCGCATTCCGGCCGTGCGCGCCTGCGGGCAAGGGTGGCTCGTGCTCGAATGGATCGAGCCCGGCGCGCCCTCGCCGACGTTCGACGTCGAGCTCGGCGAAGGACTCGCGGCGCTGCATCGGGCCGGCGCCCCCTGCATCGGCCTCGATCACGACAACTACATCGGCACGCTGCCTCAGGCCAACGCCTCGATCGCGAACTGGCCCGCGTTCTGGCGCGAGCGGCGCCTGCTGCCGCAGATCGACCGCGCCGCGTCACGGCTGCCGCGGGAGCTGCGCGCCGAGCTCGAGCGGCTCGCCCAGTGCCTCGAGTCCCTTCTGCCCGACGAGGCGCCCGCACGCCTGCACGGAGACCTGTGGGCGGGCAACTGCATCGTGGCCGCGAACGGCAAGGCCGTGCTCGTGGATCCGGCCGTATATGGAGGCGCGCGCGAGGTCGATCTGGCGATGATGGAGCTGTTCGGCGGATTCGGCCCGCGCGTCTTCGAGGCATACGAAGCCGCCTGGCCGACGGCGCGCACCGACCGTCGCCTGCGTCGCGCGATCTACCAGCTCTACTACCTCCTCGTGCACGTCAATCTCTTCGGGAGCGGCTGGATCCCCGCGCTCGCCCGAACGCTGCGCGTCGCGACGGATCGCGGCTGACGGGCAAGCACGTGCGGGAGCCGACCGGCTCGGTCTCGGGCCGCGCTCCCGACTTGCTCCGTCGTCGTCCGACGACTGCGTCGGCACCCCTCACGGCGGCGGTCGCGTTGCTCGAGGTGGCCGCGGAGCGTTGCGCGCCTGTGTCCGAGACCGAGTCCGTGTGCGTGTCCGAGTAGAGGGCGCGATGGGCCAAACTGGCCGGCGCTGTCAGTCCACGGTCAGGACGCGCACGCCGTTGCGCCGCGGGCTCGTGGTCTCGTCGCGCCACCACGTCGCCACGTGGCTCGTCGTGCCGACGAGGACCTGTTCGAGCCAGTACCCGGTGCTCGCCTCGCGGTCGAGGATCTGGATGCGCCAGGTACCCCCGGCGGGCCGCCGCGCGAGCATGGCGCGCTGGGCGGTCGCATCCTGATACACGATCCGGACTTCGCCGGCCGCGGTGACGACAATGGAGCTGTCGTCGCCGACGATGTGCCGGCCGTCCGGATGCCGGCTCATGCCGTCGGTCGATCCGTCGTCGACGGTCTCCCGATCGATTCGCATCCCGTCGATGCTCGCGTAACGAAGCGTTTCCTCGGTGCCGTCCACGTAGGAGACGTGCCAGCGTCCCGATCCGTCGACGAAGAGCGATGCCCCGATGCCGCAATCGCCGACGAACTCCTCGTCCCGGCCGTAGCCGTCGATGAGGAAGGGCGGCTGCCAGCGCCCGCCCACCTCACGCGCGCCCATGAGATTGCCCGCCGTGCGGTCGTAGAAGACGAGCGCGAGACCGTCGGGGCCCCGCGCGAGCGCGTTGTACAGCCCCGTGCTCACGGGCATGTCCTCGACCCAATCGGCGCCCACGATCTCCTCGCAGCGTCCGCGCACGCACGTCCGTCCGCTCTCGCAGGCCGGCGTGCAGTCCATCGTGGCCGTCGCGCACTCCCCGGACTCGAGGCAGACCTGACCCGACGGACACCACGCGGCGCGGCACGGCACGTCCACGGCGTGCACTTCGGTCAGGGTCCAGTCAGTGGGCCCCGACGGCGTCGCGCTCGAGGCCACCGCGACCTGCACCGTTCCGCGCGGCCGCGTCGATCCCATGGCCGGCGGCTCGACGCGCATGTACGCGATGGCCGGTGCTCCCGTCGACGTCAGCACGATGGACGAATAGCGCCCCGCGTCGCCACGGTCGTCGACCGTGTGGATCGACCAGCTGCGTCCTGGCGCACCGATGGCGATCTTGAGCGCCGTGTTCGTCACGTCCTGGTAGCTCACGTACAGCGTGCCGCCCGACTCGACGACGCTTGTCCAGCGGCCGACGTCGTCTCCCGGGGCGCTGACGCCGCGGCGCCAGCCGGCCGGGTCGGCGGTGACGGGCGACGACGGTGCACCGTCGACGATCTCCCACTGGACGCGCATGGACCCGGCCTCGTATCGCCCCACGACGAGGTCGCCGTAGGGCCGCGTGGGCGGCACGCCCGGCGAGTAACCCGACAGCACGAGGGTGCCGGCCGAGGTCGCCGTCATGTCGAGGTAGGTCGCCAGCAGCCCCGGATCGAGCGGCGGCGGGGTCATGCACGTGCACGTCGGCATGCACCGATCGTCGAGCGTGGCGCTTCCCGACGCGCACAGCATCCCGGTGGGACACAGGGTCGATTCGTCGACCGCCACGCACATGCCGTTCGTCGGGCAGCACAGACTGCCCGTGTCGCACGCGGGATCGCACATCACGGGCCCCGCGTCCCGGTTCGAGCTCACCGTGCCGCCGCAGTCGCACGCGCTCGCGGCGAGCACCAGAGTCAGAACGACGAGGCTTCGCCACGCGCCGTGTCGACTTTGACCCCTCCCGCGGCCGCCGCGGCCGCGCGCCGATCCACGGCGCCTGACGAGCCAGCCCAGGCCGAGCAGCAGCCCGATCGTTGCGAACGTCTGCTGCCCCGTCTCGGCCGCGCAGCTGCCGCAACCGCCCTCGGCGGACGGATCGGGCAGTCCGCGGATGAGGGCCGCGCGCGCCGAGCCCGTGTTGCCCGCCTCGTCGCGGACCTCCACCTCGACCTCGCGCAGGCCGTCCCCAACCGCAATCAGGGCGCCGTCGGCGCCCTCGGTCCAGCCAGACCAGGCACCACCGGGAATGCGCCAACGCCACGCGAGCGCGCGCGCGTCGCTGATTACGTCCGCCGCGTGCACGCGCACGCCGCCCGGCTCCACCTCGAGACGCACTTCGGGTGCCAGCGCGTCGACCAGCACCTCGAGGCGCGCGGGGCTGCGATCCTGGGTGCCATCGACGTCGCGCACCCGTGCCCGCACCTCGACGACGTGACGCGCCTGAAGCAGCAATCCGGGATGCTCGATGCGCAGGTAGGGGCTGCGCTGCCACGGGGACCAGGTCGTCCCGTCGAGCCGCCAGGCGTACTCGTAGTCCGCGCCGGCCGGCCCGTCCGCGCGGGCGAACACCTCCACCCACGGGCGCCGACCACGACCGAAGCGCTCGAGGGATAGACTCGCGGGGTCGACGTGGACCGCGTCGAGACGAGCCGTCGTGTCGACCGACGCCGTGAGCGGACGCGGCCCCATCGCCAGGGCGAGGTTGGCGAAGATGCCGAGAAACTCGTCGCCGTCCGACATCACGCCGCGCACCCCGCCCTCGGGAACCCGCAGCTCGAACCCCATCAACTCGGGCAGTTCGACCGGATCGATGCTGCCGCCCACCATCCCCGCGAACATGCCGATGACGGTCTCGATGACCTCGGCGAGCATCGCGGGATCCTCCTGGAGCATGTCGGCGTTCGTGACGCTGGATTCGCTCGCGACGATCTCGCCGATCGAGGGGACGAGGGCGCCGTCCTCGACGGTGAGATTGACCGGGATCGTGAGATCGGCGCGGTACGTCATGAAGCGCACGTAGCGCTCGGTGCTCCACACGTAGAAGTCCACCTCGAGGTCGTCGAGCCGCACCACGAGCAACGCAGTCTCGGCCGTAGTTCCCGTGCCCGGGCCGATCTCGAACGTCGGTGGGCGTTGCGGGCGTAGCGCGATGGACAGCGGTGCCGCGGACTGCGGGAACGTGAGGGCTCGCAGCGACGGGATGAGCAGCGAGAACAATCCCGTCGAGATCTGCTGGCTGAGGCGGGTGCCGACGCCGAGGCAGAGCAGGCCCGCGTCGAAGGCGCCGTAGCCGACGTGATTGAGGTACTGCTCGGACAGGCCGATGCCGACGTGCACCTCGGTCGAGGTGCCGGGAATCGTGTTGCCGCGGAAGGCGGCCGCGCGAGGGATGGTCGGCAGGGGTGGCCGTTCGATGCGGGGAACGCACGGATGGTGGGCCGGCGAGGTCCGGAAGGTACGATCGGTGCTCCGGAATCCGCCGAACATGAACAGGCTCATGCCGTCCATCACGGCCTCGCCGTCGCCGCCGGCCGCGAGCACGAACTGACCCGGTGCATGCACGCCGGGTGAAAGCCCGCCGAGGAACGCCGCGCCGAGGTCTCCCTGGCCGTCGGTGCCGAGCAGGATGGGAACGCACTCCGACGAGGCGTCGCGTCCGTATCGGCAGACCGAGTCCGGATCCTCGTCCGGCACCGCGAACGTCCCGGTCGGGCATCCGTGCTCGCCCCGTCGCGTGCAGAGCTGCTCGCCGAGCTCGTCGCGCAGCATGCCGCTGACCTGGCCCTCGAGCTGATCGATGATGGTCCCGCGGAACAGGTTGAGCAGCCAGTCGACCCAACAGCCCGAAATGTTGATGTCGGCGTCCTCGATGCTCTCGCCCATCACGAGATTGGCGTCCTCGACGACGAGCTTCGTGTACCCGGCGCGCGCCGGTTGCGTCTCGGCCACGAACCGGACATTGGCGGCGAGGCCCACGAAGGGGCGACTGCCTCGGCGCGTGTCGAGGTCGATGTTGCACGTCGCCAGGGACGTGCGCACCGGCCATGCCCGTCGCCTTCCCGGAGGGCCGGACCGGTCCCGGCTGTCCACGACCACGCGCAGATGGAGCCGCAGCGCATTGGGTGGCGTCGGAGTCAGGTCGACTGAATGGATTTCGATGTGCGCGCTGCAATTGTCGTCGCTGCAAATGGTGGCGCGCGTCAGCCCCGAGCCCGTCTCGCTGCGCGGGACGGGGAAGTCGAGACCGCCCGGCACGAACGTGGTGACGATGGAGCCGAAGTTGCTCTCGATGAACTGGATGCCGCTTCGCGTCAGCCTCGCCTGGGCGGAGTTCGCGATGCGGTCCGCGATGGGGTAGCCGCCCGGAATCGGTGCGACGCCGCACTCTTCGCAGCCGTCGCAGCTTCCTCCGCCGCAGGCGAAGGCCGCGAACAGGCACGCACCCCAGAGGACCGACCGCGCTTCGACGCGAAACCACGACATGTTCAAGACTCCTCGCGCCGCAGGCGCCCAGTACGCGCGGCGAT
>JANWZI010000052.1:12653-29512 GCA_025054695.1 Myxococcota bacterium
TCCGTCAGCTCAGGCCCGTCTGGGCCCGCCAGGCAGCCGCACGCGCCTCACGCACCAGATCGCCGGCCCCGCGCGACAGCAGCGCCTCGGCGACCTCGAGCGCCATCTCGCGCAGCGTGTCGGCGAGCCGCCCGGGGGGGCCCGCGTGCGCATGTGGTTCGGTCCATCGCTCCGAGGAGCCCGTGAGCATGCGCTCGCCGTCGAACGAGGCGACCATCGCGTCGAACCGCACGCGCGCGCCCCCATCGTGCCACGACAGATGCGCGGCGATGGGCGTCTTGCAGCCGCCCTCGAGCCGGGCGAGGAAGGCACGCTCGGCGTCGACGGACGCGCGGGTGCGTGGATCGTCGAGCGGCGCGACGAGCGCGCGCACCCGCTCGTCGTCCTCGCGTGCCTCGAGCGCGAGCGCGCCCTGACCGGCCGCGGGGATGCACAGCTCCGGCGAGAGCACGCGCAGCGGACGCGTCGCGAGGTCGAGGCGGCGCAGACCCGCCAGTGCGACCACGATGGCCGCGAACCGCCCCTCGTCGAGGCGGCGCAGGCGCGTATCGACGTTGCCCCGCAACGTCGCGTAGTCGAGGTCCGGCCGGGCGCGCCGCAGCTGACAGACACGGCGCAGCGAGCTGGTTCCCACGCGCGCCGCGGCCGGCAGCGCGTCGAGCTCCGCTCCGTCCGGCGTGACGAGCACGTCGCGCGGGTCCTCGCGTTCGGGCACCGCGACGATGGCACAGCCCGGAGCGAGCTCCGCCGGAACGTCCTTCATCGAGTGCACGGCGAGATCGGCGCGCCCGTCGCGCAGCGCGGCCTCCACTTCGGCCACGAACAAACCCTTGCCCCCGACGGCCGACAGCGGGCGGTCCAGGACGCGGTCGCCTTCGGTGACCACGTGCACCTCCTCGATCGGGACGTCGGGGTGCAGGGCGCGAATGCGCGCGGCCACCCAGCGCGTCTGCGCGAGCGCGAGGGCACTTCGACGCGTGGCGATGCGCAGCGTCACGGCTCCCCGCGGCCGGCGGCCCGGCCCACGTCGTCGGGATCCACGCGAGGACCCGACTCGTGCTCAGGCTCATGCTCGCGCACGACGGGTCGCGGCCCGGAATGGACCTCGGGCTCGACGCCGTCGGAAGCCGTCCCGGAAGGGCCCTCCGGGAGCCGGAAGAGCGTGCGCAGCGCGTCGAGCAACGGGAGCGATCGTTCCTCCGCGAGCGCGCGTCGCAGCTCGTCCGTCGGCGCGTGCAGCAGCTTGTTGACGATGGCCTCGACGGCCGCCTCGACGCCCCGACCCGGCGGTCCGTCCGACCGCGCTTCCCGTGCGTACAGTCGCTCGATCTCCGCGCGAACGGTCGCGCGGAACCGCTCGCGGAGCGCGACGATCGTGGGCGTGAGCACGAGCGCGCGGCGCCAGCGCTCGAAGGCCTCGACCTCGGCGTCGACGATCCGCTCCGCTTGCTCCGCGCGCGCCCGACGCCGCTCGCGGTTGCCTGCGGCGACGTCTTCCAAGTCGTCCACGTCGTAGAGGAACACGTTGTCCAACCGACCGACCTGCGGATCGACGTTGCGAGGCACTGCGATGTCGATCAGAAACAGCGGCCGGCGGCGGCGGGCGCGCACCACGCGCTCCATCATCTCCCCCGTGACCACCCACGTCGGGCTGGCCGTCGAGACGAGGACGACGTCGGTGGCGGTCAGCTCGGAGCCCAGCGCGTCGAAGGAGCCCGCTCGCCCTCCCAGTTCGGCCGCGAGCCGGGCGGCACGCTCCTCGTTGCGATTGACGACCACGAGGGAGGCGCCGCGCCCCCTCAGCGCACGCGCCGCCGATTCCGCCATCTCGCCGGCACCGACGAGCAGGACGCGTCGGGCTTCGAGGCTCCCGAAGATCCGCGCCGCCAGCTCGACCGCGACCGAGGCGATGCTCACCGCGCCGGCGCCGATGCCCGTCTGGGCGCGGACTTTCTTGGCCGTCGCGAAGGCGGCCTCGAAGCAACGGCCGAGCAGCGTGCCGAGCGTGCCTGCGCGCGCGGCCTGGGTGACCGCCTCCTTCACCTGACCGAGGATCTGCGGTTCGCCGACGACCATCGAGTCGAGACTCGACGCGACGCGGAAGCAATGACGCACTGCGTCACGACCCTCGTACGAATAGGTCAAACCTTCGAGCGGATCCGGATCGGCGCGCGCCTCGAGGTAGCCGCCGAACGCTCGGGCGAGCGCACGCGGCTCGGGCCCCGCCCCGTACAGCTCCACCCGATTGCACGTGGACAGAAGCACGAGCTCGCCGACTCCCTCGCAGCGCCGCAGCACGGCCAGCTCCTCGCCGAGGGACGCGGTGGCCACGGCGAGCCGCTCGCGCACGTCGAGCGGAGCGGTCCGGTGCGACAGCCCCACGACGACCAGGCCGGAGGGCTCCATCGCGCTCATCCGCCGCCCCCCTGCAGACGCATCGCGTAGCCCACGAGCACGAGCACCGCGCACGCAAAGCCCAGCATCGTGCCGATCGCGGCACGGCGCCCGCGCCAGCCGGCCGCCGCGCGAAGAGCCAGCACCGCGGCGAAGATGGCCCAGGCGAGCACGGCGAAGGCCTGCGCGCCCGAGATGGGGAACGCGCCGGTTTCTCGGCGCGCGGCCCACAGCGCACCGGTCAGAATCCCGCCCGTGAGCAGCACGAATCCGGCGCCGACCAGACGCACCCCGAGCGCGTCCAGCTCGTCGAGCGCGGGCAGCCGCTGCAGCGGTCCGTCGAAGCGCTTGCGTCGAAGTTGCCGTTCCTGGAGCACGTAGGCGACGGCCGCGACGAAGGCGAGCGCGAACGCGGCGACGCCGAGCACGTTGAGCCCGACGTGCACGGGCAACATGGCCCAGCGCACTTCGTGCGGCACGGCGGGCCAGGTGCGTCCGACGCTCGAGGCGAGCACGAAGAGCAGCGCGAGAGGCGCGACGAAGGCCCCGAGCGAGCCGACGCGCCAGCGCCAGGCCGCCGCGAGATAGGCCCCGACGAGCAACAGCGCCGCGATCGACAGCGAATCGGAGATGTCCCAGCGCGGTCCGCCCGTCGTCGCCTCGATCGCGAGGTGGACGGCGTGCGCCACCGCCCCGGCGAGCAGCACGAACCGGCCCGTGCGTCCCCCACGCGCCCAACCTCCCAGCAGCTCCGCGACGAGCAGCGCGGTGGCCAGCACGTACGCACCGACCGCCGCGACGATCCAGACGACGGTCACGTCTTCGTCGACTCGAGCAAGAAACGCGCGAGCAGGTCCACGTCGGCCGACGGCCGGGCCTCGCCGCCTTTCTCATCCGTCGACCGTTCCGGCGACGCAGGCTCCGCATCCGCGCGTTCCGCGGCCACGGTTCCGAGCGGTTCGCCGACGAGTCCTTCGACGACGCTGTAGGCGTGGTCGCCGAGGACGACGGAGTCGGCGACGTGCTCGCCGCCGAGCGCGGCGACTTGTGCGAGATCCTTCACCTTCCCCACCAGATGGTGCGCATCGCCCGCGCCGGTGACCTCCGCGGTGAAAAGAACCGCCGTCTGGAGCCGGAAGCGCCGTCCTTCCGGCACGAGCGTCATCACATCGCCCTCGAGCTGTACGCGGCCCCGGTCAAGCCATCCGTCCAGCGTCGTCTGAGGCACGAACAGCCGATGGACCACGCGATCACGCTAACACGGCCGAGCGGAGGCGGGCCACGAGCAGTCCCGACGCGTGGCTCCCGCAACATCGGACTCGGTCTCGGGCTCGGGCTAGGGCTCGGAGTGAATCCCTCGGCACCATCGACCCCGCGTGATCCGCGCCGTCAGTTCCGTCGTCCGAGCACGCGGCACACCAGGTCGAAATCGGCACGTCCCAGCTCCCGCGAGACGATGAGGACGAGCGCCACGGCGAGCGCGCCAGCGCCGAGCGCGCCGAGCGTCGGAAGCAGACCGCCTTCGGGAACGGCGCGCGCGGCGGCGAAGCCCACGAGCGCCGCGAGCGCGACGCGCACGAGCGTCCGCACGGATGCATAGGCACCGTGGGCCCGGCGCACCGCGAGCGCGGCACAGACGGCCGCGAGCCAGGTTCCGATCGCGGTGCCGGCGGCGCACGCGAGGCCCGGGTCGCCGTCGTGGCCCGCGAGGCGCACGAAGCCCGCGTTTCCGAGCAGCGCGACGATCAGGGCGAGAGCCGCGATGCGCGCAGCCGAGGCGGCGCGCCCACCCCCGGCGAGCACCGTGGCCGCGACGACGAAGAGCGCGAGCCCCACGGTCGAGGCGGCGAGCACGGCGAGCACGCTCGCTCCATGCGCGTACTCGTCCGGGTAGACGAGGCGCATCACGCCCGGCGCCGCGCCGGCGAGCGGAGCGGCCAGCAGCACGAGCACGATGGCCGAGAAGCGTACGGCGCCGCGAATGGCCGCGCGCAGCCCCTCGGCATCGCCAGCGGCCGCGGCGCGCGAAACGGTGGGGAAGACGACGAACGTGACCGCGAGCAACAGTTGGTACGGCACGAACGCGAATCGCTGCGCGGCCGCGTACACACCGACGACGGCGGAAGCGTGCGCCTCGGCCGCTTCGGACGCATGCCCGGCCTCGAGCGCGAGCGCCGTCACGACGGGGCGCAGCACCTCCACGTCCGCGAGCAGCAATCCGTTGAGGCAGAGCTGGTAGGCCCACAACGGCGCCATGACGGCGGCGAATCGCGACCACGCCGGAGCCGGACCGGCGCGCCCGGGACCGACGAGCAGGATCGCGACGAGGGTGATGGCCGCAGCGGCGAGCCCGAAGCCCCGGAACGCGCCCAGGGCCCCGTCGGCGAACCACAACGCGCCTCCGAGGATGCCCGCCGTCCGCAACGTCGAGAACGTCGCGTCGAGGCCCGCCTGGCGCACGAACCGACGCCGCCCGTTGAGCGCGCCGACCAGCGCCGCGTACAGCGCGTAGCAGAACATCACGACCGTCGCGGCGCGCAGGAGGGGCGTCAGCTCGGCGCGCAGCTGGATGCGCTCGGCGAACCATGGCGCGAGCGTCCAGCCCGCCGTGGCGAGCCCTGCCCCCACCGCGAGCTGCAGCAGCAGCGCGCGACGGATCGTCGCGGCCGCCCGACCCTCGTCCTCGCTGACGAGCTTGCTGACCGTTTGGACCGTGGACGCAATGAGGACGTTGTTGACGATGGAAACGGCGTTGAGCGCGCTCGCGAAGTCGCCGAATGCCTCGCGGCTCGCGAGGATGTGGGGCAACGCGACGTGGACGGCGTACGCGCTGACCACGAACCAGATCTTCGCGCCGGCGATCCAGAGCACGCCGCGGCCGGCCGTTCGCACCTCGTCCGTGCTCCGCGTCACGGCGCGCCCTTGTGCGCGTCTCCGAGCCGGGGGTCAAGCGGCGACGGAACGTGATCGGAGCGGGCAAGCCGCGCCCACGCGAGCGCGCTCGGAGATTTCAGCCTCGAGCTCGGAGTTGGGCTCCGGCGGCACCACCGACGGCGAGTCCGTTTCGGCCATCGACGTGTCTTCGAGCGTCCGATCGCGCGCCGGAACGACCCGTCGACGCGTTCACGTGCGCGACGCGACTGTGGCGAGACGGCCGAGCAGGGCGAGTCCCGCCTCGAGCCCATCGGTCACATGCGCGTCGCGCGCCTCGGCGCCGGCGCGGAGCGCGCGAGCCGGCGTCGGCTCCCGCTGCAGGCGACGCAGCGTTTCCCGCATCTGACGGCGCGCCTCGTGGATGCGCCACGCGACGGTGCCCTCGGTGGTCCCGAGGACGACGGCGGCCTCGCGTTGCGACAATCTCTGCAACACCGTCAGCACGACGGTCGTACGCAGCACGGGCGAGAGGGCATCGAGCGCGGCGACGAGCTGGGCGTAGGTCTCGCGCAGCTCCATGGCACGCCGTGGATCGCCCCCCGCGTCGACCGCCAAGGCGGCCTGTACGCGAGGGTCGTCCATGTCCACCCGTTGCCGGCGTCGGCCATCACGGCGTCCGTTGAGGGCGCGATTGAGCGCGATCCGATACAGCCACGTGAAGAACTCCGAGCGGCCTTCGAACCGCGACATGTTCGCGAAGGCGCGCAAAAAGGCGTCCTGCGTGACGTCGTCGGCCTCGCTCGCGCTCCCGGTGAGCTGCAAGGCGAGCGCGTAGATCCGCGGCCGGTAACGGCGCACGAGCTCCGAGAACGCGCGGCGGTCCCCCGTTCGGGCCGCGTCGACAAGAGCGCTGGCCTCCGCCGCGGGGTCGCAGGCGGACGGGGGGGGCGACGCACGCATTCGAACCGATTGGACACGTCCGGGCGGATTCCGTTGGGTGGGAGTTAGGCCTGGTCCGGGTGACGCGTGGGGCAACGACCGGCCTCGATGCATCGTCCGAAGGGACGTTCGACCCGCGCAAACGGTCTTTGCCCGGGGCGCACGGGGATGGGGACGAAGCTCGGAGGCGCTCTTCGGCTCCGAGCCCGAGTCCGAGTCGCAGTCCCAGACCGAGCACGAGACCGTGTCCGAGACCGAGAGCGAGCCCGATCCTGAGACTGAGTCCGAGACCGAGAGGGAGACCGAGCCTTTCTCCGAGTCCGAGGCCCAGGCCGAGCCCGAGACCGTGTCCGAGACCGAAAGCGATCCCGATCCTGAGACTGAGTCCGAGATTGAGACCGAGCCTGAGACCGAGTCCGATTCCGATGCGGAGGTCGAGCCCGAGGCCGAGACCCAGACCGAGGCCGAGCGTCGGCCGGGCCCGAGCCACCATCGAGTGACCCGAGCACCACGATGAGACCGAGCTCGGGTCCGAGCTGGGCAGCACGGCGCCCTCAACGGTCGCGTGCGGAGGTCTCGACCAGCCCTGGGAGGCCGGGCAGGCTCCGGTGCGTCGAGACGGAGCGACGATGAACGACGACGCCACGGACCCGTGGGCGCTCGACCCCGGCATCGACCACCTCAATCACGGCTCGTTCGGCGCCTGCCCTCGGCCGGTCCTCGAGGCGCAGCGCCGCTGGCGCGACCGCATCGAGGCCGATCCGATGGGCTTCTACGTCGACGTGCTGCCCCGTGCGATCGAGGCGGCGCGCGAATCCGCCGCGCGATTCGTCGGCGCCGATCCCGCGGGCTTCGCGTTCGTGCGCAACGCGACGAGCGGTGTCGCCGCCGTCCTGGGCTCGCTCGCGTTGTCGGCCGACGACGAGTTGCTGATCACGAATCACGCCTACCCGGCGTGCCACTACGCGCTCGAGCACGCCGCGGAGCGCCGCGGCGCGCGCGTGCGCGTCGTCGAGATTGCCGGCAGCCCCCGATCCCCCGACGAAGTGGTCGAGCCCATCCTCGCCGCAGCGAACGGGCGTACGCGCGTGGCGCTGATCGATCACGTCACGAGCCCGACGGCACTGGTCTGGCCCGTCGAGCGCATCGTGCGCGCGTTGGAGGCACGCGGGATCGCCGTGCTCGTCGACGGCGCCCATGCGCCGGGCATGCTGCCGCTGTCGGTCGGCGCGCTCGGCGCGAGTTACTATACGGGCAATTTCCACAAGTGGACGTGCGCTCCCCGCGGCGCCGCGTTCTTGTGGGCGCGCGCCGATCGACGCGACGATCTTCTTCCCCCGGTCATCTCGCACGGCTGGCGCGCCACGCGCGACGGTGGCACGCGATTTCGCGCGCTGTTCGACTGGACCGGCACCGACGACCCGACGCCGTGGCTGTGCGTGCCCGATGCCGTCGCGTTTCTCGAGAGCCTGCGTCCCGGCGGCATCGCGCAGCTGCAGCGGGACAATCACGCCCTGCTGCTGAGGGCGCGGCGGTCGCTGTCGGTCGCGTTGCAGCTCGACGAGCCGACCGTGCCCGAATCCATGCTGGGCTCGATGGCCAGCCTGCCCCTGCCGGCGGTGTCGGCGGCCCACGTCGACGCGCTGCGTTCCCTGCTCGTGCGCCTTCGGTTCCGCGTCCCCCTGTTCGAGTGGCCGTCGGCGGGGCGCTGGCGGCTTCGCGTTTCGGCGCAGGTCTACAACCGTTTCGAGCAGTACGAACGGCTCGCGGGCGTGCTCGCCGACTGGCTCGCGGCTCGGGAGGGGCGGCCCACGCGCTGATCGGCCGGGCTGTTCGCGCGGGTCGCGTCGGTCTGGATGACGGCAGCGTTCGGGGCTAGTATCCGGGGCACTTTCGTCTTGCGCTCGGGCCGACCCCGGGGTCGTGCCCGCGATCGGGAGCACCGATGGCGACAAAGAAGGCCGCGCCGGCGGCCGCCGACCCGGCGGCGGAAGCCACACGGAAAAAGCGAGCGACGCGAAAGAGTTCGACCGACACGCAGAGACGGCGTCCGGGGACTGCGAACGAGACCTCGATCGGAGCGGACGCCCCGCCCGCCGAGACCGGATCGCCGCGTGGCCAGTCGGCCGCCGCCGCCGACGAGGGCGCCCCGTCGTCCCGAAAACGTGCCGCAGCGCCCAGACGTTCGAAGTCGGCCAGCGGGGGGAACGGTTCGACGAGCGAAGCGTCGAGTCGGGCAGACGAGGGCGGCGGGATCGAGAGCCACGCAAACGCTGCGTCTGCTGGAGGGGCTGGCGATCTGCAGGGGGGCGAGGGCGCCATCGCGGGCAGGACCGACGGGCGCGGGACCGCCGGGGCGAGCGGGGCAGCCCCGATCACGGCGGCGACGACCCCGCCGAACGTGACGGCCGACCAGCGTCCGCAACGCACAGAAACAAATCCTCGCGTGTTCGAGACGCAGCCGGTCGCCACGTCGACGACGGCGGTTTCCCAGGTCACGGTGGCGGCCAGTGCGCGGCCCTCGACGAGGCGTTCGCTCGCGCATCAGCGGCGCGAAGTCGAGGAGCTGCTCGACCGGCACAAGCTCGGCATGCACGCCGAGGCACTCGTTCGCCCTGCGATTCGCCTCGTCCCGCGCCGACTGGCCGACGGGGCGACGCCCGCGCAGCTCGGCCAGAGCCGGCACGGCGGACTGCCCGATCTGGCCGCAGGCGTTCCGTGGCCGCGGCGCGGCGGTAAACCGCTTCCGTTCCTCGTCCAAATCGCGCTCGAAGAGATCGCTCCGTACGACCCCGAGGGCCTGTTGCCCCATCGCGGGCTGCTCTCGTTCTTCGCGGGAAACGTCGAGCCGGAGACCGAGCACGGTCCGCTCGACGTCGGTCGCGTGCTGTGGTGCGACGACGTCGGCAAGCTCGTGAGGGCAACGCCGCCGCCGGAGGGCGTCCGGATCTACCCGCCGTGCGCCCTCGAGCTCGTGCCGGCGGTCAAGCTACCGGCGCCGAGTCATCCCATCGTGACGCAGCGGCTGAGCAAGCCCGAACAGAAACGCTACGAGGAGCAGGTCTGGACGCAGGCCGACGAGGGGCATCAGCTTCTCGGTTACCGCGACCGGAGCTGGGATGCCGAGCAGCCGCTCGACGTGCTGCTTCTCTACCAAAGCATCACCGATCGCGAGACCGGCACGAACTGGGGCGAGGCCGACCACCTCTACTTCTACGTGCCGAGCGACGCCCTCGCCGCACACGAATTCGGCAGGGTCTTCACGTACTACGGCGATTGACCGACGCGGTTGGCCGTCTCGGGCACCGAATCGGGCATGGTTTCCGAGTCGGAGTCGGAGTCGGGCTCGGGCCCAGACTCGGAAGAAATCCGAGCAGCTCACGTGCCCTCCGGTCGGCGCCGTCGGTCAAAGTCAGAGACAATTCTCGCGCAGACAGCGCGAGGACTCGGCAGCGGCCCCGACGGGTCCACGACGTCGTCGAAGGCATAACCCGCGCGGACGACGTCGACGGAGGCGAGCCACGGGTCGGAGGATCGGGGTCGTCGCGCGGTCCCGTCACGTACGCGCCACCTGCGCACGTCGGTACCGGCCGTTGCGACGGAGTCGGGCTCGGACGGCACCGCGGGCGCCGAAACGGTCCGGGATGCGCAGTCGGACGGACGCTTCGTATCCTCTCGACGGGGTCGATCGGCGCTGGGGTCACGCGCGGGTCGCAGCGTCCACGGTGAGCGCCGCGACCTGGTAAGCATCCACGTCGTCGAGCCAGGGACCCAGTCGCACGATCCCGTCTTCGTCGGAGCCCGGAAGCGGTACGCGCCGGACGGCGCTCGAGGTGCCGAGCGCGGCCTCGAGCACATCCGCGCATTCCTCGGGAAGCGGGGAGCAAACGGCGTAGACGAGCAGCCCGCCGGGCCTGAGCAAGCCCAACGCACGTCGCAGCAGCGCGCGCTGAAGCTCCGCAAGTCGCAACGGATCGTCCGGACCGACGCGCAGCGCGAGCTCCGGACGGCGATGCAGCGTACCGAGTCCCGTGCACGGCGCGTCGAGCAGGATGCGGTCGAAACCGGGACGCAACGGTCCGCTTCCGACGGTCAGATCCACCGCCACGCATCGCACGCGCGCGCGCTCGATTCCGAACCGGTCGAGCTCGGGGCCGATGCGCTCGAGCTTGCGCTCGTCGACGTCGAGTGCCGTCACCGACCCGCGTGGCCCCACGGCGAGCGCGAGCCAGACGGTCTTGCCGCCGTGCCCCGCGCACGCGTCGAGCACGCGCTCGCCCGGACGCGCGTCGACGAGATCGACGACGTGCTGGGCGCCCTGCTCCTGAACCGCGAACAGCCCCTCGGCGTATCCGGGTAGACGGCGGGGATCGCCGGCGCGGCGCACGAGCAGCGCGCGGAGCGACAGCGTGCCGTCCCGAACCTCGCTCTGGGGATGGGCCGCACGGATCCTCTGCGCGAGCTCGGCGCGCTCGATGCGGTCCGTGCGAACCGCGAGCCCGAGAGGCGGCGGGGCGGGGCGCGCGTGGATGAATCGATCGGCTCGTTCCGCGCCCAGGGCGCGATGCAGGCGCGCTTCGAGCCACTCGGGCAGCGCGAGCTCGTCGGGCGGCCGAGGTGCCTCGGGCCGTTCGGCCGCGATCCGCCGCAGCACGGCGTTGACGAGGCGGGCCAGGGGCTCTCCCCGCGCACATCGCACCATCGCGACGGACTCGTCGACCACGGCGTGGGCGGCCGCGGAGCGCAGGCAGAGCAACTGATAGGCGGCCGTTCGCAACACCGCGCGCGTCCACGAATCGGTGCGGTCCATCGGCTCGCGCAGATGGCGCTGGAGCACCGCGTCGAGCCGAGGTAGCGCGCGCAGCGTGCCGTAGACGATCTCGGTGACGGCCGCATGGGCGCGCGGATCGAGGCCCGCGCGGGCCAGTTCCGCGTCGAGCGCTCGCGCGGCGAACGCGCCCTCGTCGGTCACGCGGTGAATCACGCGCGCTGCGACCGCTCGGGGCGAGCCGGCCGCGGGGAGGCGGCGGCGGCTCACGAGCCGGTGCCCGATGCCGCGATCGCAGGCCACAGCCGACCAATGTCGTTGACGAGGGCGAGCAGCATCAGGGCGAACAACAGCACGAGGCCGACGATCGACGCGATCTGGCGTGCCCGAATCGTGGGTCGGCGGCGCGCGATCGCCTCGAAGCCGAGGAAGGCGAGCTGGCCGCCATCGAGCGGTGGGAGCGGGACGAGATTGAGCACCCCGAGGTTGACGCTGAGAAACGCCATGAGCGTGAGATAGTTGACGGGGCCTTCCCGTGCGGCGTGACCTGCGTACTCGACCATGGTGATCACGCCGCCGATGGTCTCGACGCCCACGCGGCCCTGGAATAGCCGGAGAATCGAGTACAGCGTCAGCTCCACCAGCTCGCCCGTGCGCCGGATCGCCTCGGACAGCGCCCAGCTCACCCGCCCGGAGGGCTCGACGGGGCCGTCCACTTCGACGGGCAGGTCGTGCCGAATGCCCGCCGGCAGCGTGCCACCGACGATGCCGTCGGGCGGCTCGACCCGGTAGCGCGCGCGCATCGTGCGCCCTTCCCGTCGCCACACGAGCTCGTGCTCGCGGCCGGCGCCGGCGGCGAGCTCTCGAGCCAGCTCGGACCACGCGCGCAGTGGCCGGCCGTCCAGCGCGACGATGCGGTCGCCGCGCTGCAGTCCGATCCGGTGCTCGATGGAGCCGGCGACGACGTCGCTCACGTACAGGTCCGCCAGTTCGAGCCCACTGCGCGCGAGCACGGAACCCTCGCCGCCACCCGGCGCGAGCAGGACGACGAGCGGTTCGTACACCTCGAGGTCGGCGAGGCCGCCCAGCGCGCGCACCCTGCGCTCCGGGCGCAGCACCGTCAGGGGAACGGCACGACCTCGCGTCTGCTCCAAAGCGGCTTCGAGGTCCGCGAAGCGCCGCACGGGACGGCCGGCGACCGAGACGACCCGGTCGAAGGTTCGTAGCCCGGCCGCGGCGGCCGGGCTGTCGGGTCCGGTGACCCCGACGACGGCCAGCGGGTGGTAAGGCGAGACGCCAAGTCGTCCGACCACGCGCACGCGGTCGAGCGGGAGCACGACGCGCACCGAAGCCGGCACGATCCGTACGTTTCGACGCTGGCCGTCGCGCTCGATCTCGAGGTCGATGGGGACGCCCGCGTGCCGCTCCACGATGCGGCGCTGTTGCTCGAAGGTCGAGACGGGCGTGCCCGCCACCGAGAGCACGCGATCTCCGGGGCGTAAGATTCCGTCCGCCGGCCCGCCGGGCACCACCGTTCCGACGACGGGGGCGGCCCAGTCGGTGCGGCCGAGCGTGACGGCGAAGAAAAGTACGAGCGGCAGCAGGAAGTTCATCGCCGGCCCCGCGACGATGATCGCGAAGCGCTTCCACGCGGGCTGTGAATGGAACGCCCTCGAGCGCAGCTCGTCGGGAACCTCGTCGGTCGGCGCCTCGCCGAGCAGCCGTACGTACCCACCGAGGGGCACGGCGGCGAGCACGTACTCGGTGTCGCCGCGCCGCAAGCCGAGCAGCCTCGGCCCAAACCCCACGCTTACGCGAAGCACGCGCACGCCGAGCAACCGCGCGGCCGCGAAGTGGCCGAGCTCGTGGACGAGCACGAGAACGCCGGCGAGCACGACGAACCAGAGCAGCGCCACGGCGAGCGGACTCGAGCGTAGCGCAGACGCGGTGCGTTTCCGGGCGTTCGCCGACCGACGCAGCCGAGTCCGAAGGAGAGTCCGAGCGGGAGGCCGATTCCGATTCCAATTTCGATTCCGAGTCGGAGCCCGAGCCCGAGTCCGAGCTGGAGTCCGAGACCGAGCCCGCGTGCGCCGCGCCGCCGCGCGTCTGCCCCGCGGTCGTTGATGCCTCGCTCTCGGAGTGAGACACTTTGACCGTGAGCCGGTTCCGGTTCGTGAATCTGGTCTCTGCGGCCGCGCTCGTCGCGGTCGGGGGCTGCTCCAGCCGTGCGGGCGGTCCGCCGGCGGGCGGGGGCCGCGCGGAGACGAGCGCCGCGCAGTGTAGCGACGGTCGCGACAACGACGGGGACGGAGCGGTCGATTGCAGCGACGTGGCGTGCAGCGCCCACGCCTGGTGCGCGATGGCCGTCGACTCCGGGGTCGATGGGCCCGTCGACGACGGGGGACCGCGGCCCGACGTCCCCGTGTCGGAGGCGGGCCCGTGGTGCGGTGCGCCCATCGACGTCGTGTTCGTCATCGACGTGAGCACGTCGATGCACGACGAGGTGGCCGGCATCGATCGGGGCATCGAGAGCATCTGGACGGCCGCCACTGCGCTCGGCGCCTCCGTGCAGTTCTCGCTCGTCGTGTTCGTCGACAACGCGCTCCGCGTCGACGACTGCGCGCCGTTCCCGGATCACGCGTCGTTGAGCGCCGAGCTGCGTCGCTGGCGCGACTTCACGAGCAGCAACGAGCAGCCCGCCGGCGGCCCGTTCAACAGTGACTGCCCCGAGAACAGCCTCGACGCGCTGTATCTGGCGGCGACCGGCTGCCCCTGGCGTGCGGGGGCCACGCGCATCGCCATCCACGTCACCGACGACACCTTCGCCGAACGCCCCGCGCGCCTCGCCTCCACGTTCGGCACGGGCGGCATTCCCGTCGAGCGGACGTACGCCGAGACGGTGGCGGCGTTGCGCGCCAACGAGGTGCGCGTGGGCGCCTTCGCCGCGCCGGGCGCGGGCGAATGGTGTGGTGCGGGCACGAGCCCGAACGTGGGACAGGGTTTCCACGAGCCGTACATGGGCATGCCGTCGATTCCGGAGGCGACGGGCGGCCGCGTCTGGAGCATCCGGGACGTGCGCGCGGGCGTGCTCGACATGGCCGTGGCCATCAACGAGCTCATCGCCGACGAGCACTGCACGCTGTATTGATCACGTCGGACGACGACGCGCGCGGCGCACTTTACAGCGCGCGCGCTCGGCTCTAGGGTCGAAGGGGCGATGTCGCGGCTGCTCGTCGCGATCGACCAGGGGACGACCGGATCGACGGCCGTCGTCGTCACCGACGACGGCCGGCTGGTGGGCAAGGCCACCGTCGAGTTCCCCCAGCACTTCCCGCAGCCCGGCTGGGTCGAGCACGACCTCGACGAGATATGGGAATCTGTCGTGCGGGCGCTCGATGAAGCGCTGCGCATGGCGGGAGTGAGGCCGGAGAGCGTCGCCGCCGTCGGGATCACCAACCAGCGCGAGACGACCGTGCTGTGGGAGCGCGAAACGGGGCGGCCCGTCGCGCGCGCGATCGTCTGGCAGGACCGACGCACCGCCGATCGCTGCCGCGCGCTGCGCGCGGCGGGTCACGAGCCCGAGGTGCGTCGCCGAACGGGGCTCGTGCTCGATCCCTACTTCAGCGCGACCAAGATCGCCTGGCTGCTCGACGCGATCCCGGGGCTGCGCGAGCGCGCCAGGCGCGGCGCGATCGCCTTCGGGACGATCGACAGCTGGCTCGTCTGGAAGCTCTCGGGCGGGGCGGTCCACGTGACCGACGCGTCGAACGCATCGCGAACGTCGCTGTTCGACCTGCGCGAGATGCGCTGGAGCGATCGCCTGCTGGAGCTGTTCGACGTGCCGCGCGCCCTGCTGCCGGAGGTTCGCGGCAATGCGGAGCGCTACGCGGCGGTCCGGGGGGTACCCGGGCTGCCCGATGGCGTGCCGATCGCGGGCATGGCGGGCGACCAGCAGGCCGCTCTCTTCGGCCAGGCGTGCTTCGAGCCGGGCGAAGCCAAGGTGACGTACGGTACGGGAGCGTTCCTCCTGGTCAACACGGGGGACCAGCCCGTCGAGAGCCGGCACGGCTTGCTGACGACGGTGGCATGGCGCCTGGGCGATCGGACCACGTACGCGCTGGAGGGGGCGACGTTCATCGCCGGCGCGGCGGTGCAGTGGCTGCGCGACGGGCTCGGGATCATCACGTCGGCGGCCGAGGTCGAGTCGCTCGCTCGCTCGGTCGACTCGAGCGATGGCGTGGTCTTCGTCCCGGCGCTCACGGGTTTGGGGGCGCCGCACTGGGATCCGGACGCGCGGGGCCTCATCCTCGGCATCACGCGTGGCACGACGCGCGCTCATCTGGCTCGCGCCACGCTCGAGGGCATCGCGTCCCAGGTGGCCGACGTCACCGAGGCGATGGCCTCGGACATGGGGCGACCGATCGGTCGCCTTCGGGTCGACGGAGGCGCCGCGGCCAACGACTTGCTCATGCAGATGCAGGCGGACCTGTCGGCCGCGACCGTGGAGCGACCGGTGTCGGTCGAGACGACGGCGCTCGGGGCCGCCTACCTCGCCGGATTGGGCGCCGGGTTGTTGCCGGACCTGCGCGCGGTCGGCGCGCTGCACCGCACCGAACGGGCGTTCCGGCCGTCGATGGCCGAGCCGGACCGCGCGGCGTGGCGGGCGCGGTGGGAAGAAGCGGTGCGTCGGGCGCGTTCGGAGTCGTCGAGATGACGCGAGAGGAGCGGCGGAGGGAGGTCACGCCGGGCACGAGTGGCGAGCTCGGGCGTCGTCAGGTTCCGGTCGCCTGGGAGGCGCTCGAGGACGCCTTCGAGAACAACGCCCCCGAAGTGCACAGCTATCTGCATCTCGCCACGGGGGAGGTGACTCGCATCGTCGACGGCGTGGCCGACCCCGCGGTCCACGCGCGTCTGGCCCACGATCCGGGCTATCTGCGCATCGACCCGGTCAGTTCGCGCGAGCAGTACCGCTGGATGGAGCGATTCATCGCCACGGTGGAGGATCCGGAACTGCGCGCGCGCCTGATGCAGGCCATCGAGGGCAAGGGGGCGTTCCGGCGGTTCAAGGACGTGCTGATGGGGCACCCCATCGACCGCGAGCGCTGGTTCGCATTCCGTTCCGAGCGCCTGCGCGCATGCATGGAAGTCTGGCTCGAGGCGCACGGAATCGTCCCGATGCCGCGCGCCGAGTGGCGCGTGCCGACGGCGGAGCAGGTCCGACCCCAGCTCGCCGAAACGGAGGCCGCGCCGCGGCGTGGGCGTGCCCAGGTCGCCGATCAGTTGCGTGCGCGCCTGCACGAGCTCGTCGAGGCGCTCGCGGTACGAGACCTGGACGCCGCGGTGGCCTTCCTCGAGTTCCTCCGCGAGCGTCGCCACGTGCCGCGGGGCAGGTCCCGCGGTGCCGAGAGCGAGCCGGCCGTGACCGACGCGGCGACCGCGGAAACCTCGGTCGGCGCGCAGCAGGTGTCTGATTCCGATGCCGCGGCCGTGTCGGAGTCCGGCCACGACGGCTGACGCGCGCGTGTCCGTCCCCCCGCCCGTCGCGGACCGCGCACGGGTCCGGGCGCGAGCCTCGTGCTCCCGGCGTGGGCTCGACCTCGTGGGCGCGCTCGTCGCGTGCGCGCTGCTCGTCCTCTCGCCATGCGCCGAAGCCCCCGCGGCGCCGGCGCAGGCACGGGTCACCGTGGAGGGGGTGGCGGCCGTGGTGGACGATGGGCGCGCACAGCCCGCCATCGTGCTGCGCAGCGACGTCGTGCTGCGCGCGGCGCTGGAGCGTGCTGCGGCCGCACCCGCGTCGGCGGAGCCGTGGCACGAAGTCGATTCGGAGCAGTACCGTCGCGCGCTCGACCTCGTCGTCGCCGACGTCTCGCTCGCGCGCGAGGCC
>JANWZI010000053.1 GCA_025054695.1 Myxococcota bacterium
GGTCTCCGGCTCGGGTTCGGGCTCGGTCTCGGTCTCGGACTCGGACTCGGTCTCGGTCCTGGACTCGGACTCCGATTGGGTCTCGGGCTCGGTGTCGGGTGCCGGGGCGACACGCGCTGCGCCGGACTCGAGTAACGTGGTCGGTACGGTGGGAGCACGCTCCAATCCGATGTCGGAACGCGACCGCGCGGTCGCACGGGTGCTGTGGGTCGTGCTCGGCGCCAACGTGCTCGTCGCGGCGACCAAGGTCGTGCTCGGCGCGCTCAGCGGATCGCTCGCGCTGACGGCGGATGGGTTGCATTCGGCGCTCGATGCGTCGAGCAACGTCGTCGGCCTGGTGGGACTTACCCTCGCGGCGGCCCCGCCGGACGCGGACCATCCCTACGGTCATCGCCGCTTCGAGACCATGGCGGCCGTGGTGATTGGACTGCTCATCGTCGCGGGCATGGTGGAGATCGTCCGGCACGCGGTGCAGGCCGCGGTGACGCGCAGCACGCCGCGCGTCGCGTGGTCGACCGTGCTCGGGCTGGCACTGACCATCGGAGTCAACGTCGCCATCAGCCGCTGGGAGCGTCGCGAGGGGCAGCGGCTGGGCTCGGCGATCCTGCGCGCCGACGCGGGACACACGGCCTCCGATGCGCTCGGGGCGCTCGCGGTGCTGGGGGGCTTGGGCGGCGTCGCGGTGGGATGGTGGTGGGCGGACCTGGTCGCCGCGGGGATCGTCGCGGCGCTCATCGCCCGTACGGCGTGGGTCATTCTGTCGGAGAATCTCGGCGTGCTCGCCGACCGGGCGCGGCTCGATCCGCACGAGCTGCATCGCGTGGTGCTGTCGGTTCCGGGAGTGCGCGGAGCGCACGCGATCCGCACGCGGGGCTCGCCGGACCACGTCCACGTGGATCTGCACGTGCATCTCGATCCGCAGATGCCGCTCGCGCAGGCGCACGAGCGCACCCACGCGGTCGTCGATGCCCTTCGCGCGCGCTTTCCGCAGATCGCGGACGTCGTCGTGCACGCCGAGCCCGCCGACGGCCGAGAGCGGGATCTGTCCCGGATCGCGCCTCGCTGAGGGCAGTCTCGGACCGTTCCGTTCGGTCTCGGTCCTGGCTTCGGTCTCGGACTCGGGCTCAGGCTCGGGATCGGACTCCGGCTCGGACTCGGGCTCGGGCTCAGTCTCGGACTCGGACTCGGACTCGGTCTCGGACTCGGTCTCGGGCTCCGACTCGGTCTCGGTCTCGGACTCGGTCTCGGGCTCGGACTCGGAGTCGGACTCCGACTCGGACTCGGGATCGGGCTCGGTGGGTTTGGGGGCGGACGCTGCGATCCGGCCCCCGATCAGACGTCGAGCTCTTCGGCGAGCGCCGTGGGCGCGTGCTCCGCGATGAACCGGAACCGGGCCTGCGCGTCCTTGCCCATCAGCTCGTTGACGATGCGGTCGGTCTGCAGCTCGTCGTCGATTCGAATGCGCAACGCGCGCCGTCGTCGTGGATCGAGCGTCGTCTGCCACAGTTGCTGCGGGCTCATCTCGCCCAGACCCTTGAAGCGGCTGACCTCGGGCTTGACGTGACGCGGCAATCGCGCGAGCAGGGCGTCCTTTTCGGCGTCGTCGAGCGCGAAGAACGATTCCTTGCCCGCGTCGATGCGGTACAGCGGTGGCATCGCGAGATGGACGTGGCCGCCGCGGATCAGACCCGGGAGCTGACGGAAGAAGAAGGTGAGCAGGAGCGTCGCGATGTGGTGGCCGTCGCTGTCGGCGTCCATGAGGAGGAACACCTTGCCGTAGCGCAGGCGGGATGGATCGAAGCTCTTGCCGATCCCGCAGCCGAGCGCCTCGACGATGTCGGTCAGCTCCTTGTTGGAGAGAATCTGCTGGATTGAGGCCCGTTCGGCGTTGAGCACCTTGCCGCGTAGCGGGAGGATGGCCTGCGTGCGTCGGTCGCGCGCCTGCTTGGCCGAGCCGCCGGCGCTGTCTCCCTCGACGAGGAACAGCTCGCACTCGGCCGGATCGGTGCTCGCGCAATCGGCGAGCTTGCCCGGGAGATTGAGCCGGTGGCTGACGTGCCCCTTGCGCGAGACCTGTGCGCTGGCGGCGCGGCTCGCCTCGCGTGCGCGTGCCGCTGCGACGATGCGTGCGACGACCGCCTCGGCGGCCGACTTGTTGTCGTGCAGCCACTGCTCGAGCGCGGTGCGGACGAGCGTTTCGACGTGGCCCGCCACCTCGGGGTTGTTGAGCCGGTCCTTGGTCTGGCCCTGGAACTGGGGCTCGGCCACGTAGACCGAGAGGACGGCGACGAGCCCCTCGCGGATGTCCTCGGCGACGATCTGCACGCCCTTGGGCTCGATGCGATGGTGGGCCATGTAGGCACGCACCGCCTTGCCGAGCGCCGCGCGCAGGCCGTTTTCGTGCGTGCCCCCGCTGCCCGTCGGGATGCCGTTGGCGAACGAGCGCACGTGCTCGTCGGTCGCCTCGGTCCAGGCGAGCGCCAGCTCCATGCGCAGCGGCTCCTCGCGCGCCATCACGAACGGCTGCGGATGGACGGGGGGCTTGCCGCGGGCCTCGACGAGCTTGCCGATCCACTCGCCGATGCCTTCGGGGTGGAGCATCTCGACGCGCTCGCCGCTGCCTTCGTCGCGGAACACGATGCGCAGCCCGCGGTGCAGGTAGCTGCGCGCCTCGAGCGTCTCGCGCACCAGCTGCGGATCGAAGGCCGCCTGATCTCCGAAAATCTGGGGGTCGGGCCGGAAGTGGATCGAGGTGCCGCGCGCACGGCTCGGCCCGATGCGCTCGAGGGGACCGGTGGGCTTTCCGCGGCGGAAACGCTGCCGGTACTCGTTCCCGTCGCGCCGCACGATGGCTTCGAGCTCGACGGAGAGCGCGTTGACGACGCTCGCACCCACGCCGTGCAGTCCGCCGGAGACCCGGTAGCCCTTCGACTCGAACTTGCCGCCTGCGTGCAGCGTGCACAACACGAGCTCGAGCGCGGGCTTGCGATGCCGCGGATGCACGTCGACCGGGATGCCGCGGCCGTTGTCGGTCACCGTCGCGCCGCGTCGGTCCGCATCGAGCGTCACGTCGATCCGGTCCGCGTGGCCGTTGATGGCCTCGTCGACCGCGTTGTCGACGATTTCCCACAGCAGGTGGTGATAGCCGCGCGCGTCGGTGCCCCCGATGTACATGGCCGGACGCTTGCGGACGGGCTCGAGCCCCTCGAGCACGTCGATGTCGCGCGCGGTGTAGCTGCCGCCGCTCATCCGCCCTCCGGGCTCGCCGGGCTCGCCGCGCCGGGCAGGGTGGGCTCGGGCAGCAGCACGCGCTCGAGCCGGCCTTTCTTGACGACTTCGAAGCCGCGCCCCGCGCGCGAAACCACTTCGTAGCGCTCGCGCGAAATCTCGCGCCGTCCGCCGAGCGAGGTCTCGACGACGAGCGCGTCGTCCGGGCGTCGCAGCACGCGCGCCCCGAGCACGCGGTCGCCTTCGGCGAGCCGGATGAGGCGGACACCCTTGCCCGGCCCGGCGAGTACCGGGATCTCGTCGACGCGGCAAAGCAGGGCGCGCCCTTCGACCGTCGCGCAGGCGACCACGTCGTCGGGCCCGACGGGCTCGACGCACACGATCTCGTCGTCCGCCTCGGGGCGTGCGTAGCGGCGCCCCGCGCGCGTGCTCGGCTCGCGATGCGCGCGCAGCGAGAAGCGCAGCGCCAGGCCAGCGCGGCTGACCGCGAGCGCGAAGGGCGGCTCGGGCTCGGCTGCCTGCTCCGAGGGGGGCGGCACCTCGAGCACGCGGGAATCGAAACTCGTCATCGCGACGATGCGCTCGCCGTCCTCGAGCTTGAACAGCGTCTGGACGGGGACGCCGTACCCCGTCGTCGCCGGGACCTCGACGGCGCGTGTGACGTAGCAGACGCCGCGGTTGGAGAAGAAGGCCACCGGCGCGCGCGTGCTCGCCAGGGCGACCTCGAGCACCTGATCGCCCTCGCGGACGCGCGTGGCGCCCACGTCGCGCAGGGTCTGCTGGCGCTTGACCCAGCCCTGCTGCGTGAGGACGACCATGGCGTCCTCCTCGACGATGAACGCCTCTTCGTCGTAGGCCGGCTGCCGGTCCTCGGCGACGATGCGCGTGCGCCGCTCGTCGCGGTGGCGAGTCGCCAGCTCGTGCAGCTCCGCCCGGACGAGCTTCCAGCGCGCCTGCTCGCTCGCGAGCAGTCGATCGAGCTCGCCGAGACGCGCACGCGCCTGTTCCAGCTCGCGCTGCACGACGAGAATCTCGAGCCGGGCCAGTCGATAGAGGCGAAGCTCGAGAATCGCGTCGACCTGTTCGGCGTCCAGCTCGAAACGCTTCATCAGCCGCGCCGCGGCATCCTGCCGCCCCTCGGAGCGTCGGATGATGCGCAGCACTTCGTCGAGCGCGTCGAAGATGCGCGCGAAGCCCTCGAGCACGTGGGCGCGCGCGCGCAGCCGGTCGCGTTCGTGCTCCAGTCGGCGCGTCACCACCTCGAGCCGGAAATCGAGGAAGTGGCGCAGGATCTGGCGCAGCGAGAGCCGTTCCGGCCGCCCGACGAGCGGCTGGCTCGAGGGGACGAGGCACGTGAGGTTGACCGGCACGCTGACCGAGAGCGGCGTGTGACGGTACAGGTACGCGACGACGAGCGAGGGGTCGGCGTCGCGCCGCAGCTCGCAGACGATGCGCGTTTGCTCCGTCGACTCGTCGCGCACGTCGAGCAGCAGCGGCAGCTTTCGCGACGTGACGATCTCGGCGATCTTCTCGACGATGGCGCGCCGCTCGCACCCGTATGGAATCGACGTGATGACGAGGAGCTGGACCCCGCGCCGCCCCTCCTCGAGCTTCCAGGTGCCCCGAAGGCGCAGCGAGCCCTGTCCGGTCGTGTACACCTCGAGCAGCTCCGCACGGCTGGCGACCAGCTCGCCGCCGGTCGGGAAATCGGGCCCTCGAACGATGCGCAGCAGCGCGCGCTCGTCCAGATCGGGCTCGTCGATCATCGCGATGGCCGCCTGCACCACCTCGCCGAGGTGGTGCGGCGGGATGCTCGTCGCCATGCCGACGGCGATGCCCTGCGAGCCGTTGACGAGCAGGTGGGGGAAACGCGCCGGGAGCACGACCGGCTCCTCGCTCTGGTTGTCGTAGGTGGGCCGCGTCGGCACCGTGGCCGCGTCCAGCTCCGCGAGCAGTTCGATCGCGATGGGCGTCAGGCGAGCCTCGGTGTAGCGGAATGCGGCCGGCGCGTCGCCGTCGGGCGAGCCGAAGTTGCCGTGGCCGTCGACGAGCGGCATGCGCATCGAAAACGGTTGCGCCATGCGGACCAGGGCTTCGTAGATGGCCGCGTCGCCGTGTGGGTGGTACTTGCCCATCACTTCGCCGACGATGGCCGCGCACTTCTTGGGTTTCTCGTCGGGCCCCAGGCGCAGGTTGTGCGCCATGGTGTAGAGGATCCGTCGCTGGACGGGCTTGAGACCGTCGCGCACGTCCGGCAGCGCGCGCGACGTGATGACGCTGAGCGCGTAGGTGAGATAACGGCGCCGTGCTTCCTCGGCGAGCGAGGCGTCCGACGACGCCGCGCCGTCCAGGATGAGCTGGTCGTCGTCTTTCTTGCGCCGTGCCACGATCCGCTTCGGCTCCGCGCGAGGGCGCTCGCTTGTAGCCGCGCGCCGAGGCGCGAGCAACCTCCGGTCGCGCTGCACGAAGCGTCGCGTCCCGGGTGCGCGGATCACGTGGCGGACGCGCGCTCGAGCCCGCCATTCTCCAATCGGAGTCTGAGTCCGAGCCCGAGTCCGCGTCCGAGCCCGAGTCCGAGCCCGAGTCCGAGACCGAGTCCGCGTCCGAGACCGAGACCGAGACCGAGGCCGAGTCCGAGCCTGAGACCGAGTCCGAATCCGAGACCGAGTCCGCGTCCGAGTCCGAGCCCGAGTCCGCGTCCGAGACCGAGTCCGAGCCCGAGACCGAGACCGAGTCCGCGTCCGAGCCCGATACCGAGTCGGAGCCCGAGCTTGCCCGATCAGCTGCCCTGACCGCTGCCGTCGGGTCTCGACTGGAGCAGAGTCAGGAGCCGGTGCGCGCGGGGGTTGTCGGGATCGAGCACGAGCACCTGCTCGAGCGCGGCGCGCATGCCGATCACGTTGCGGCGCTCGAACAGACGGCTCGAGAGGCGAAAGAGGCACTCGAGGGCGGCGTCGCGCTGCTGGGTCTCGATGTAGAATTCCGTGATCCGTCGTAGCAACAGCAGGTCCGACGGGTATCGCTGGAGCAGAGCGTCGAGCTGCGATTCGACCTGCGAAACGTGTCCCCACCGCACGAGCGCGGCCATGTCAGCGAGCACGCGATCCAGCTCGCCGGCCGGCATCTGCCCGTCCTCGCTCTTTTCCGGCACGGGCGGCGGCGGGGGCTGCACCGCGCGCACGTCGGGTACCACCTGGAGCGCTTCGCGCCTGGCCGTCGTTCCGTCGCGCAAGGGTAGCGGCCTGGGCTCGTCCGGGTCGGATGGGGGGCGCGTCGCTGCGGGCGGCTCGCTCGTGTCCTTGCGTCGGGTCAGCAGCACCGCGGAAACCGCGTCGACCGCGGGAAGCTCCGCTGAGACGTCGATCGGGGGACGCGGCATCGCAACCCTCTGGGTCCGCGCATCGCGCGCCACGAGCATCGCGTTGCGTACGAACTGCTCGAAGATCTCCTCCGGATCGAGGCGCGCGACGTATCGATCCGTTTCGTTCGCATCCCCCGACGCCACGGCAGTCGGAAGGATGGACCGTCGCTTCTGCTCGTGCCAGCAGTCATTCAAGGCGGGTTCGCGCAGGGGGATTTGACTTCTCCATCGAGCTTGCCCACCCGGGACGACTGCAACCGACCTTGCCGCTCGGTCGCTGGGGGGCTACTTTGTGCTGAGACGGGAGGCCTCGTGCCCAACATTGGTTTTCCGGAGCTCATCGTCATCCTGCTGATCGTGCTCGTCGTGTTTGGAGCACGGCGCCTGCCGCAGATCGGCGAGGGCATCGGCAAAGCGATCCGCAATCTCAAGCGGGGCCTTCAGAGCGAGGACGACATCGAGGTGAGTCGGCGGCTCGAGGCCCAGACTCCCGAGGCCCAGCAAGCCGAGGCATCGCGTACGGCGGTCCGCGAAGCGGAAGTCGTGGACCGGAAGAGCTGACGCGGCAAACGGGCGTTTCGGTCCCCGCTCGAGACCCACACGGCACCCGAGTCCGAGCTCGAGCTCGAGACCGAGTCGAAGTCCGAGCCCGAGACCGAGCCGGAGTCGAGTCCGAGCCGGAGTCCGAAACCGAGCCCGAGTCCGAGTCCCAGCCGGAGACCGAGTCCGAGTCAGAGCCCGAGTCCGAGACCGAGGCTGAGTCCGATTCCGAGGGTCAGCGCGCGCCGTCGCTGTCTTCGGTACGCGATCCTTGCGATCCGGCTCGGCGGCGTACCGAGGAGAGCCGACGCTCGAGCTGCTCGATGCGTCGCTGCAGCCTGCCGACCTCCGCCTGCAGCTCGCGAACGTGCCCGAGCGCCGTCGAGACGACCGAACGGATTCGCTCATCGACGATCCGCCCGACGTGGTCGAGCAGATCGCGCGCTCCGCGGGAGGCGCGCTTGTTGCGCGAAGGGGGCGCAGGCTCGACGCGGGACGAATCGGCGCCCGGGAGGCCGTCGCCGCCGTGCTGCGCGGGCGCGTCGCGTGTGGAGAGCAGTCGCGCCACCGGGCCCTCGCGCAGTTGGGTGACCAGGGATTGACCGCGTTCGACGAGCGCCCGCAGGGGATTGCTCCTCGGGGCTTGCGGGGTCGCGACCTTTTTTTTCTCTTCCTCGTACAGGATTTGCGCGAGCGTGACCGCCGTGAGGTTTTCCTTCGTCGTATTGTCGATGATTTGGACGTCCTCGCCCTCGCGAATCAGCTCGGCGACTTGCTGTAGCGTCACGTACCGACTGCTATGGGTGTCGTAGAGCTTGCGATTGGCGTAGCGCTTGACGACGCGCGTCGGTCGTGCGCCCTCGCGCGGCTCGACGGGGGACACGTTTGAGGGCATAGCCCCCCACGACGCGCTGCGTCAAGACCACCGGCTCCGGGCACCGAGGCCCGGCGCGGCGCCTCCGTCGAGCTCGCAGCTTGCGCCGCAAGGACGGGGAGCATCCAAGGGCCACCCCGGCAGCTCGCGCCCGTGCGACGCGCCGGTCTTGCTCCGCGCGCGCGGTGCCAGCACCATCGCGTCGGTGGACGTCGTTCGGCACACCGAACGGCTGGCGCGGCGGGTCGCGCGACTGGAGGACACGAGCCTGCGCTTCGACTACGTGCGGCACGAGCTACAGCGTATCGGCGCCGACGGAGTGCTCGCGCTGCTGGCGGTGCTGCACGCGCCGGAGGCGGTACGGCGCGCAGGACTGGGGGAACTGGCCCTTGCCGTCGTCGTCGGGCTCGCTCACCCCGAGTGCGCGTCGCTTCGTGAGGCCGTCGCGCGGCTGGCGGTCCAGCGGGGCGATCAGGCCGCGGTGCGTCTCGTGCAACGCGATGCGGGACGTGCGTGGATGGCCTCGAGCGACGATCGGACTCCGACGCCAGCCACGCGCGAGGGGTGGCCGCTGACGCTGGGGGAGCGCAAGAGCCTGGCTCGTCGGCGCGACCGCAAGCTGATCGCGCGCGCGCTCGGCGATCCGTCTCCAGAGGTGGTACGCGTGTTGCTCGGCAATCCGGCGCTCACCGAGGACGACGTCGTTCGGCTTTGTGCGCGCCGTCCGGTTCCCTCGGCGGTGTTGCGCGAGGTGTTCTGCCATCCGCGATGGGTGGTGCGTCCTCGCGTGCGGGCCGCTCTGGTCAAGAATCCGTGGACGCCCCTCGACGTCGGGCTCGCGCTCGTGCCGCACCTGGGGGCGCACGACGCGCGGGAGGCGGCCGCACTCGAGGATCTTTCGCCGGTCGTGCGTCACGCGTGCCGATGCCTGCGGCAGCCCGCGCTCGTGCATTGACGGAACGCGCTCTCATCGAGTCGAGCCCGGGCCCGAGTCGGAGCCAGCCAGACGCCGCACCGCGGGGTCCCTACTGACACTCCGGCTGAGGAGGCCCCGGCATCTCGCGGGCCGCATTGCGGAAGGCGGTGAGCCACTGCGTGCAGGCGAACTGCACACTCGAATCCCGAACGACGAGCGGCTGCTTCAGAAGCTCCTCGAGGGCGCTTTCGATGGTCAGGCAGGCATCGAGCGCGGGGCTGCCCTGGAATTGCGGCTGCGAGTACAGGCCGCGGCAGCACGCGAGCGCCTGCTCGCACGTCGCGCGCAGCTCGGCTGGGAGCCCCGACAGGTCGACGCCCTGGTTTTGGGTGGAGCCCGTGGGTTGCGGGCCGAGTCGACCTGGCTGCAGACCCCCGCTCGACGGCGTGGGGCGCGTGAGTTCAGCGGGGTCCACGATCTCTTCAGGGGAGCGCGACGGCGCGGGAGGAGGGTCTGGCGCACGATCGCGTTGTGAGCGGATCCGCTCCAAGTACTGCCTCAATGCCTCGCCGCCCCACACGAACGCCGCGACGCCGCCGCACACGCACCCCAGAAGCAGCAATGCCCCGCAACCGAGCGCGATCCACAGGGCGGTCTTCTTCTTGCGCGGTGGCGAGTCCCCTGACGGTGGGGAAGGCATGCCGTGTCCGGGAGGGGGAGCGAATCCGCCGCCATCCCCTCCGGATCCCGGTCGTTGCCACGAAAACGAAGCCCAGAGAGCCGGAACCAGCGGTTTGCCACGAGCGACGGTCCGCTCGGAATCTCTCGGTGCGCCGCGGTCGAGCATCGCTGCCTCGCTTGGCGGGGCGCTGCCCGCCACGACTCCTACCCGCCGCGCGCGAAGCGACGGCTCATCGGCCCGTTCGACCGGCGGGGGCGAGATGCTGCGCTTCGCTGGCCGCTCGCGTCAAGCGATGCGCATCGCGTCGTGTCCGCAGACGCCCCGGCGGTTGCTGAGCGTGGACCCGCGCAGCCGCTGCGACTACCCTCGCCGGCCGTGACGGAGGGTCGTTCCGCATCGGGCCAGGCCGAGGGTCGTGGGCCACTCGTGCTGCTCGCTCGTGTCGACACCGCGCTGTTCCGCCTCGAGCAGACGGCCGTGGCCACCGCGCTGCTCGCGATGTCGACGGTGGTCTTCCTCGACGTGCTGTACCTTCGACTGACGGCCCCGGACAGCAAGGTCGCCGGCTGGATCGCCGCGTGGCTCGACGAGCATCGGCCCGAGGCGCTGGAGGCGCTGCACGCGCGCACGGGGCCGCTGTTGGCCGCCATCGCCGTCTCGCTGCTCGTCGTCGTCGGCGCGTTCGGGGCTCAGCGTGCACGGGGTCGGCCGTGGCTCGGACGCAGCTGGGGCGCCCTCGTCGTCGCGCTCGGCACCCTCGCCACGCTCGCCGCCGCGGGATGGCTCTTCGTGCGTCTCGAGCCGCGCGATTTCCTCGTGCTGTTGTACGTGAGCGTGGTGCTCGCGCTCGTCGTGCGTTGGGTGCGCGCTCGCCCCGAGGGCTGGCGCGTCCGCGTGGGGGCGCAGCTGGTGCTCGCACCGGCCGTGATCGCGTTCGTGCGCCGATTCGTGCCGGAGGGTTATGGCTACGGCTGGGCGCAGGAGCTGTCGTTGCTGTTGTTGCTCTGGGTCGGCTTCCTCGGCATGAGCATCTGCGCGTACGCCGGCAAGCACATGCGCTTGGAGGCGTTCGAACGCCTGCTGCCTGCGGGGTGGGCCCGGCCGGTGCACGCCGCGGGGTTCTTGCTCGCGGCACTCTTTTGCGCGTACCTCGGGTGGGCCGGAGCCGACTACCTGCGCGCCGCCCAGCCCGGTGCCCTGTTCGGCCAGATGATGGAGACGCCCGAGTGGGCCGGCATGGGCATCGTGCCCGTCGCGTTCGGTGTCGCGGCGGCTCGTTTCACGGGCGCGGCCGTGTCGGCCCTGCGCGGTGGCCGCTACGGTCGTCCGGCCGACGACGAAGCGCTGGAGGCGGCGCGGCGATTGGCCGCCGCGTCCGGTGAGGGCACCTCGGAGGCTCGCTCGTGACGGGTGCGGTCGAACCGAGGGCGCGGAGCCGGCCCATCGGGCTGCTGATCGTGCTCGCGCTCGCCGTGCTCGCGCCGCTGCTGCTCGGCAAGGGGGGGCTGCTGCTGTCCGCGATTCTCGTCACGGCGCTGCTCGGCGCGCCGCTCTTCGTGCTGCTCGGCGTGGTGACGGTGACCTGTTTCTTGCTGTGGACCGATGCGATGTTGCTCGCGCCGGGGCCCGAGCAGGCGGGGGCGGTCGTGGGCAATCGACTCGTCGAGCGCATCCGCGGGCTGGCCGACTCGCCTCAGTTGCTCGCGGTGCCCTTCTTCATCACGAGCGGCGCGATCATGGCGCGAGGCCAGATCAGCGTGCGGCTCGTCGAGTTCGCGCGCGCGCTGGTCGGCTGGTTCCCGGGCGGCATGGCGTGCGCGGCCGTCATCGCGTGCATGCTGTTCGCGGCGATCAGCGGCTCGAGCCCGGCCACCGTCGTCGCGATCGGGTCGATGATGGGCCCGACCCTGATCGCCAGCCGCTACGGCGAGCGCTTCACGCACGGCCTGCTGACGGCCGCGGGCTCGCTCGGGATCCTGATTCCTCCCTCGATCCCGATGGTCATCTACCCGCTCGTGATGACGTCGGCGGTCATCGAGGTCAAGGAGCTGTTCAACGCGGGGTTCGGGCCCGGATTCGTCATCGGAGGATTGCTCGCCGTCTACTGCGTGCTGCGCGGTCTTCGGGACCGCACGCCGCGCGAGCCGTTCCGGCTCGGACGGCTGCGGGACGCGGTGCGCGACGGCCTGTGGTCGCTCGGCTTCCCCGTGCTCGTGCTCGGCGGGATCAACTCGGGGCTGTTCAACGTCGTCGGGGCTTCCGCGGTCAGCGTCGTCTACGCCGTCGCCGTCGAGGTCCTCGTGCACCGCGCGCTGTCGCTGCGCGACCTGCCGCGCATTCTGCAAGAAACCGGCGTCTTTCTCGGCTCGCTGCTCGTCATCATGGTCGCGGCCCTCGCGTTCACCGAGTTCCTCGAGGGGGAGCAGATCCCGCGCACCGTCGTCGACTGGATCACGGGCATGCAGCTCGAGCCGTGGCAGTTCCTGCTCGTCGTCAACCTCGTGCTGCTCGTCGTCGGGATGTTCATGGACATCCTGTCGGCGATGTTCGTCTTCGTGCCGTTGCTCGGGCCCATCGCCGTCGCGATGGGCATCGATCCGGTGCACTTCGGAATCATCTTCATCGTCAACCTCGAGATCGGTTATCTGACGCCGCCGGTCGGCCTGAACCTGTTCGTCGCCTCGACGCTGTTCGGCCGTCCGCTCGGGCACATCGTCCGCTCCGTGCTGCCCTTCATCGGCATCCTCGCCGTGGGGCTGGGGCTGGTGACGTGGCTGCCGGCGCTTTCGGTCGGATTCGGGCGCTGGATCACCGGAGAGGAACGCCGGGCGCCAGCGACGGCACCGCTGGCTCCGGCGCCGGGTGCGGGGACGGGGCAGAGCGGTGCGCCGGCGACTGGCGGTGGTGTGCAGACGCTGGAGGAAATGATGCGCGAGGCGGAGGGTGCGGGCGTGCAGACGCTGGAAGAAATGATGCGTGAAGCGGAGGCCGCGGCGGCCGAGGAGGCACCGGCTGCGGCGGACGCGGGGATCGCTTCGCCGGATGCGGCCGGGCAGGGCGCCGCGGGCGGCGACAGTCGCTGAGACGCGAGGCAGCGGGCCGACCGGATGCGGCTGCTGCGATTTCCCGCCTTCGACCGCAAGCGGCTCCCTGCGGGGCTTGCCGCCGCTTCGGCGGCCGTGGTGGCCACGGTGGCCATGGGTTTCGGCGCGGACCGGTACCTGAGCCGGGGACTCGAGTTTTCCTGGTACGCTTCCCAAGGGGGGGAGCGAATCGAGGTCCACCGCTCGGTCGAGCATCGCGCGGAGGTGCCCACGCGCCACCGACCGGTCGCGCGCTACGCGCAGCACTGGCCCTTCGACCGCTGGGGCGTACCGGCGCACATGCCCCTGCTCGACGCGGTGGCGCGCGGTCGGATCGTCGTCCCACCAGGCGAGTCGTGGGCGGTGCGCGTGCGCGCGGTGGACGGCGCGCGGCTCGTGATCGATGGCCGTCCCGCGGCTCCCGATCGGCGGCTGGAGGCCGGAGAGCACGCCCTCGAGCTCCACTGGAGGGGCCGGCTTCACCGCAGCGCGCAAGCCTCGCTGCGATGGGAGCGCGCAGACGCTGCGCGGGGGTGGGTACCGCTGCCGCCGTCGGCCCTTCGTCCGCCGGTCGAGCGCGAGGGCGAGTCGCGACCCTGGGTCGTTGCCATCACCGTGCTGGTCGGGACGTGGCTCGCGGCAAGCCTGTGGTGCGCGGTGGCCGCCGCCAGCGCGTCGGTCCGGCGTCGGGCGCTGCACGTCACGGTGGCCGGCGTGCTCGTGCTGGTCGCTGCGTGGCTGCGGCTGTGGGACTACGACGTGATCCCTGAGATGCACGAGAACCACGACGAGCTGTTCGCGACTTGGAACGGCTGGTCGTTGCTCGTCGAAGGGAAGACACGCGGCTGGTCGCTTTGGCCGGAGCGCTACGGCGATTCCATCGAGCGCGGCAGCGTCGATTACTTCGGCGCGCCCGGCATCAGCTTGATCACCCCGTACTTCGAGCACCCGCCGCTGTTTCACGTGCTCATCGGCGCCGCGGCGCTCGCGGGAGGTGCCAAGCACTGGCTGCACGGCCGGCTGCGGGACACGCGTCTTGTGCCCATCGCGCTCTCGCTGCTGTCGCTGGTTCTGGTCCTCGCCATCGGCCGCCGCCTCGACCCGCATGGGCCTGCGACGTGGCTCGCGGGATTGCTGTACGCCGTCCTGCCGCTCGTCGCGTTGCAGGGGCGCGTCATCAAGGAGGACGCGCTGCTCACGTTCCTCGTGCTGCTCGCGTCGTGGCTGTACCTCCGTTGGCGCGCGGACGAGGCTCGGCTGCGATGGCTGGTGGGGGCCGCGGTCGCGATGGGGCTCTCGGTCGGGGCGAAGGTGGTGGGGGCGACGGGCATCGCGGCCCTGGTGCTCCTCGTCGCCGCACGACGCCGATGGGGGGCGGCGGCGCTGACGGCGATCATCGGCGCCCTGGGCATCGGTGCGCTCGCGCTGTACGGCGCTCTGCTCGATTGGGACGTGTTCTGGACGGCGACGACGCACCAGGCAACCGTGCGCCCGACCCACTGGAATCTTTTCCCACGCTTCTTCGATTCGGGCAGCGTCAATCACAACCTGATCGGCCGGCCCTGGCTGCTGTTTTTGTGGCTGACGTACGCGATGGGCGTGTTGCGCGACGCGCACCGCGAGCCCCTGCTCGTCGTCGTGCCGGTGAGCTATCTGGTCGGGCTCGCGATCTCGAGCGGCAACTGGAGCTTCGGCTGGTATTGGATGCCGCTGCTGCCCTTCCTGTGTCTCGGTGCGGGCCGTGCGCTCGCCGATGCGTGGAGCCGCCCGGACGCGCTGCGCGGTCTGCTCGTGGTCGGGCTGCTTGCCAGTTACGGTCTCAATTTTCTGCACACGCCCGACTGGGCCAAGGACACGGCCCACCGCGCCGAGCTCCGACGGTCGGTGACGCTCGTCACGCTTGGCCTGTGGGCGCCGCACCTGCTCGCGCACGTCCTTCCGGTGCGCGGCCTGCTGCGGCTGGCACGCGCGGCCCTGTTCGTCGCGCTCGTGCTGTTCGCCGCCGGCAGCGCGTGGTTCGTGGTGCAGTACGAGGCGCTGTACGAGACGCACCGCAACTTCGACCGGGATCCCTTCTTCGATCGGTGACGGGCCAAGCGGCGGCGCGCACTCGCTACCGGTGCCCGACGGCTCGCGTCGGTCCGGCTCGGGACGTGACCGTCCTCGACACGCGTGCTATGCGGGTGGCTTCGATGAAGATCGCACCAACGAGACGAAGCCACAGGGTCCGTGGATTCGCGCCGCTCGCGGACGGTTTGCAGCACGCGGCAACTGCCGGGTGCGGCACGACCAGGGCGTCCGTCGGGGTCGGGCGCAGGTCGCGTCGGCGATTCGAGGGGGCGCGATGACCGCGGAGGGGCTCACGACGCCCGGCGAGGCTTCCGACGACGCCGAGCGGGATCGCATCGTCGCCGAGGAAGAGCGCGTGCTCGCGCGCGTGCTGCGCTCGATCGAGGCGCGCCGTGCGGAGCGTCGGCGCGCGGACGTCGACTACGACGCGCAGTTGCTGGCCCTTCGCGATCAGATCAACGAGGCCAGGCTCGAAGACGTGCCGCCGCTCATCGAAGAAATGGAGCGCCTGCAGCAAGTCGCGGCGCGGCGCGCGAAGGTCAGCGAGGGGCTCGTCGACCCCGCCTCGCCGTACTTCGGCCGCATGGTGCTCGCCGAGAACGACCGGCGCCGCGAGGTGCTGATCGGGCGCGCCACGTACCTGGATCCGCGCACCGGCACGCGCATCGTGGACTGGCGCGACGCGCCGGTCAGCCGCATCTACTACCGTTACGCGGAAGGCGACCCGTACGAGGAGACCTTCGGGGGACGCGACGTCGAGGGCGAGGTGGTCACGCGGCGCGCGCTCGCCATCGCGGGTGGCCAGCTGCGCCGGATCGGAGCGCCGCAGGGCACGTTCGTGCGGACGCTCGACGGGCGCTGGCGTCGCGTGGGGGTGAGCGCGGCGCGGTTGTCGGGCGGTCAGGGGGCCGCGATGCGTGCGGAAGCCCATCACCGGCCCGGGTCGCGGCCGACGCGCCTCGGTACGGGGGAGGGCAGCGACCGCGAGGAGAAGTACCTGCCCGAAATCGCGGCGCTCATCGATCCGCGCCAGTTCGAGCTCATCACGAGACCCGACAGCGGCATCGTGGTGATTCAGGGCGGCGCGGGCAGCGGCAAGACGACCATCGGCCTGCACCGCCTGGCGTATCTGGCATTCCAGCAGCCGTCGCGGTTCCGCGCCGACCGCATGCTCGTGCTCGTCTTCAACGACGCGCTCGCGCGTTACATCTCGCGCGTGCTGCCCGCGCTCGGGGTGCCCGACGTGCTGGTGACGACCTTCGAGCGCTGGGCACACCGGCTGCGCGTCGAACAGCTGCCACGCCTTCCGGCGCGCTACTCGGACGAGACTCCCTCGTCGGTCGTCCGGCTCAAGAAGCACCCGGCGATGCTGCGCCTCCTCGACGAATATTGCGCGGAGCTGGAGGCGCGCGCCGACCGTCGGCTCCGTGCGGCTGCCGGTGACGGTGCGGAGGGCCAGGCGGCCCTGGCGGGCTGGCAAGCACAGGCCGGTCGCCCGCTCGCCCAGCGGCTCGAGACCCTGTTGCAGTGGCTCGATCGGCGGGACGAGTCGCAAGCCAGGCGGCTTCCGGTCGCGCTGCGGCATGTGATCGAACGCGCCGCGCAGGCGAGCCAGCGCGAGGTGCGCGACGTGATTGGAATCTGGGCCGACCTGCTCACCGACCGCAAGCGCATCGCCGAGGGGCTCGCGCGGCACGCTCCGGGGCAGTTCGACGCGGAGGAGATCGACGAGGCGGTGCGCTGGTGCGCGCGGCAGGCCTCACGCCTCTCGACGTGGTTCGAGGAAGAGGAAGGCGCGCGCGCGCAGAACGCGCGAGCGGCGCGTCCGACCGATGACGACGAGCTCGACGAGGAGAGGGAACGGGCGGAGTCGTACGAGCGATCCGCGCGGAGCGTCGAGGAGGCGGGATCGGATGGCGACGTCGACGCCGAATCCGACGAGGACGAATACGACCATGGCGTCGATGGCCAGCAGGAGCGCCCGGCGGCGACCCTCGACGTCGAGGACGACGCGTTGCTGCTCGGGCTGGTGCAGCGACTTTGGGGCCCGTTGCAGCGTCGGGGCGAGCCCGTGCGCTACGAGCACGTGTTCGTGGACGAGGCGCAGGATCTGTCGCCGGTTGAGCTGTCGGTCGTGCTCGGGGCGTGCACGCCGGCGCGCAGTCTCACGCTCGCGGGCGACGTCGCGCAGCGTCTGCTCATGAACAATGGCTTTTCCGGCTGGCGTCCGCTGTTCGAGGCGCTCGGTCTGGGTGCGATCGAGATCGAGCCGCTGCGGCTGACCTATCGGTCGACGGCGGAAATCATGGAGCTGGCCAACGAGGTCCTCGGTCCGCTTCGTCCGGACGTTCAGTCGAACGCCACGCGGCACGGTGCGCCGGTGGAGCTGTTCCGCTTCGCCCATCCGGGTGACGCGGTCGCCTTCCTCGCCGAGGCCCTGCGCGAGCTGGTGCGCCTGGAGCCGCGGGCGTCGGTGGCGCTCATCGCGCGTCACGCCGAGCAGGCGGATCTGTACTACCGTGGCCTCGAACAGGCCGAGATTCCCAACCTCCGGCGAATCGCCGACCAGGATTTTCCATTCCGTCCGGGGGTCGACGTGACCGACGTGCGGCAGGTCAAGGGCCTCGAGTTCGACTACGTCGTGCTGCTCGAGGTGTCGGCGGCCAGCTACCCGGTCGACGACGAGTCGCGACACCTGCTGCACATCGCGGCCACGCGCGCCGCGCATCAGCTCTGGATCACGACGAGCGGCCCGCCGAGCGAGCTGCTGCCGGAAGCGTTGCGCGCGCGCGCCTATTGACGCCGCCCCGTGACGGCCGACTGGCGCCGTGCCGTCGCCCCCGCCTGGTCCGACGAGCGCATCGTGGCGCTCGACGAGCGCGTGCTGGTCGTCGACAAGCCCGCGGGGGTTCCCACGCAACGCGGAGGGGCTCCCGTGCCCGACGACGTGGTCTCGCGTGCACGGGCGCATCTGGGGGAGGCTGCGGGACCGCTCGGCGCTCACGCGCAGCTCGATCGCGACGGCAGCGGGCTGTACGTGCTCGGTCGCACCGCCGACGCGAACCGGCGTCTCGCGCACGCTTTCGAAAGGGGCGGCGCTCGGCGTTGGTGGACGGTCGCCTCGGTCGATGCGGTCGGCGGCAGGCGCCTGGGGCGCTATGGACCGACGCGCGCGCACGCGGCCGCCGTACGTGCTCGCTCGGACGGGGGGGCACGCGTCGTGGCCGTGCATCTCGAAGAGCTGGCCATCGACGGGCTCGGCCACTGGCGGACACCGGTTCCGACGCTCCTCGAGGACTGGGTGCGCTGGGGGCACGCGTGGCCCGAGGATCCCGGCGCCGTCGCACGGCGGGTGGGCGCGGCCGTCGAACGCCGCTACGGCTGGGTGCACGCCGACCGGGCGCGGGAGCCCGTCACGGCGTTCCGGCTCATCGACCCGGATCGCGACGGCTTACCGGGCACGACGGTCGAGGTGTTCGGCGACCACGCGGTGCTCTGGCGCATCGAGGGGCCGCTGCCCCGGTGCTGGGATGCCTTGCTCGACGTGCTCGAGCGAATGGGTCTGGCGAGCGTCCACGTCAAGGTGCGACCCCGGCAACGGCAGCGGCTCGAACCGTCGTCCTGGATGCGCCTGGCGCCGCGAACGCCAGCGCGCGGCCGTGCGCCGGCCGGCGAGGTCGAGGTGCTCGAGCACGGGCTGCGTTTCGGGGTGCGTCTCGACGAGGGGTTCCACACGGGCCTGTTCCTGGATCAGCGCGACAATCGTGCGCGGGTGCGCGCGTGGGCCGATGGCGCGCGGGTGCTCAATCTCTTCGCGTACACGGGCTCGTTCACGGTGGCGGCGGCGGCCGGTGGGGCCGCGCGCACCGTGAGCGTCGATGCGTCCGCGCCGGCGCTCGAGCGTGCCCGCGACACACTCGAGCGCACCGGATTCGGCGGCGATCGGCACGAGCTCGTGCGGGGCGAGGTGTTCGAGGTGCTGCGCACCCTCGCGCGCCGCGGCGATCGCTTCGACCTCGTCGTCTGCGATCCGCCGACGTACGCGACGGTGGGCTCGGTGCGCTGGCGCGGAGGCCGGCAATGGATCGAGTTGCTGGAAGGATGCCTGGTGGTTCTGCGCCCGGGTGGCCTGCTGCTTGCGACGAGCAACGACGGGCGACTCGACGGCGAGCGGCTCGCGGAGCACGCGCGACGCGCGGCGGAGCGCGCCGGAGTGCGGCTCGGTCGCGTGCGTCGATGGCGCCCTCCGGACGACTTCGGCGAGCGCGCGCTGAGCACCGTCGAGATCGCCCTCGAGCTCCAGTCGACGCGCCCCGTCAGGATCCGCCGCGGCGCTGACGGCGGCCGAGCCACCAGGCGAGCAGGACGTGTCCCGAGGCCCAGGACAAGCCCGCGGTGATGGCCAGCCCGCCGAGCACGTAGCCCTCGACGCGGCCCGTGGCGACGAGAATGGCCCCTCCGACATACAGCGAGGCGACGAGAATCGCGGAGAAAATACGCCGGCCGAGCAGATCCGCGGCGGAGGCCAGGTGCGGTTCGCTGACGCGCACGGTCAGCTCGCCCTTGCGGACGTCCTCGAGGATCTCCTGCGCGAGCAGGGGGACGTCACTGGCCGCATTCGACAGGCGCAGTGCGTGGCGCACCAGGTCCTGCGAGAGCCGTTCGGGCGAGTAGCGGCGTCGCAGCAGGTCGAGGAAGTAGGGCTTGACCTCCTCGAAGACGTCGAGCTCGGGATAGATTTCCTTGCCCACGCCTTCGACGGTCATCAGGGCCTTGCCCACGAGCAGGAAGTCCGGCGGGATCTCGACACCGTACTTGGTGGCGCCCTGCACCAGGTCACGCACCAGGGCGCTCAGCTCGATGTCCTGGAGCCGTTTGCCGAGGTAGCGGTCGGCGAGCACGGCAACCTCGGCCTCGAAGGCCTGCCGGTCGATCTTCTTGGTGGGACGGCCCAGCGCGTACAGCGCGTCGGCGATCGCGCGGTAGTCGCGGCGGACGGCCGCGACCATGAGGTCCACCGTCAGGTCGCGCATCCGCGGCGTCAGGCGCCCGACGAGTCCCAGGTCCACCATCGCGATGACGGGGTCGTCGGGCGGGCCGACGATGAAGACGTTGCCCGGATGCGGATCGGCGTGGAAGAAGCCGTCCTCGAAGATCTGCTTAACGATGATCTTGAGCGCGCGGCGCGCGATGAGCGCGGCGTCGGCCCCCGCGGCGACCGCGTCGTGGACCTTCTTGCCGTGCAGGAACTCGAGCGTGAGCACCCGGCGGCCGGACGCTTCCCGATGGATCCGTGGAAAACGGGCCTCGGGGTGGCCCTCGAAGTTGTGCGCGAACCGTTCGGCGTGGTCGGCTTCCTGCACGAAGTCGAGCTCTGCGCGGATGGCGCGCTCGAACTCGCCCACGAGCTTGATGGGCGAGTAGACGCGCGACTCGGGGATGCTCGACTCGATGGCGCGTGCGAGCCAGTAGAGCAGATCGATGTCGCGCTCGATGACGTCGCGGATGCCGGGTCGCTGGATCTTGACCGCGACGTCGACGGCGTGCTCCGAGCCTCGCGGCCGCAGGCGCGCGCGATGGACCTGACCGATCGAGGCGCTCGCCAGTGGTTGGGGATCGAACGCTTCGAAGAACTGCTCGACGGGCGCGCCGAGCTCCTGCTCGACGGAGGCCCGCAGCTGTTCCCACGGGACCGGAGGCACCTCGTCCTGCAGCTTGCGCAGTTCGCGCACTACGTCCTCGGGCAGCACGTCGGGGCGCGTCGAGAGGAGCTGACCGAGCTTGACGAACGTCGGCCCCAGGTCGGTCAGGACCATGCGCAGCCGTTCCCCGGCCGAGGGGCGTCCGGCGCGTCCCGCCTCGCCCTCGGTGCGGATTCCGAGCGCCGCTCCGAGCCCGGTCCGCGCCGCGACCTCTCCGAAACCGTGCCGGACGAGCACGGTAACGATTTGCCGGAGTCGGTCGAGGTCGCGGACCGTGCCGAGCAGCGACGCCATCAGGGGCTCGGCGTCGTGCTCGTCGCGGGGGACGTGGCCGTGCCGTGTGCGCCTTGCGCGTGGGCGGGCGTGGCCTCGGGGCAGCGTTCGGCGACGGTGATCGTGCGCGTCGTGTCGTTGAACGGGCCGGCGATGGGTTGGCCGTCGGCTCCGACGAGTGTGAGCCGAATCGTGTGTTCACCGACGGGCAGATTCTCGATGTAGTGAGGCTGCCACGAGGTCAGCTCCCCCGAGGCGAGCGAGCCGATCGTGTAGCGGACGCGTGCGCCGTCGGCGGCGAGCGTCGTGCCAGTGACGAAGAAGTCGAGCAAGACACGTTCGCCTGCGGGCACGCAGCCCTTGGGCCGACTGTAGGTGAGCAGCGGCGCACGCGGATCGAACGAAAACCCTTCGGTCGGGCGCTGATAGACGAAGGCGACCGCGGCGAATGCGCCCGGGCTCTTGACCGATTCGTGGTGGGGCCGGCTCGCAAACACCCGCACGACGTGGCTGCCGGGCGCAAGCTCGTGATCGAGGTGCTCGCGCAGCAGCGCGACCAGATCGATGGGCCTGCGAACGTCTCGCACGGCGATGTACGGCAGGTCGTCTACGATGACGTGGATGTGGTTTCCCGGGTCGGGTCCGAGCGTCCAGTTGGTCAGCGCGACGCGCAACGATACGGGAGCCCGCGCGAAGCGCTGGTTGGCCCGCGGGGAGAGGATGCGCACGGCTGGCGCGGGGCCTTCGATGGGCGTGTGCTCCGCCGCGACGACCTGCACGGGCGGCGGGGGCGGTGGCGGCTCGGGCTGCGCGAGCGGTTCCTGCTCCGGTTCGGGCCGCGTCTCCGGTTCGGGCTCGTCAATCGGCGGATATTCCGCGGGCGGTGTGCTCGAGCCCCCGCAAGCCGCGAGCAGACCCAGTGCGAGGGTCCAGCGCCCGTACGACGCGATGTGCATGATTCCCTCCTCGGTATGGGCCGGCGTTGTAGCACGGCCGGCGCCGTGCGCGGCGGCGCGGGCGGTGGCGTCAGCGCACGCGCTGAAGGAACAGGCCGGAGAGAATTTTCGGAGAGAAGAACGTGCTCTTCTCGGGCATCACGACGTTCGGATCGTCGAGCCCCGCATCGGCGACGGCGAACAGCTCGTCGAGCGAGACCGGGTGCAGTGCGATGGCGAGGTCGTAACGGCCCGCGTCGACGACGGCGCGCATCTCGTCGAGCGCCGCCTCGGGGTAGTAGTCGAAATGTCGCGGATCCTTGATCATCTCGTGACGCAGTCCGAGGGCCGGATACAGCTCGCGCTCTAGGATCGAACAGTCGAGGCGGCCGACCGGGTCGTCCGGAACGTGCCGCGCGCGCAGCATCCACGCGCGCCCCTCGGCGTACAGGCAGAAGGCGTGCTTCGGTGGTGTGCGGAACGCGTCGGTCGGTTCGAGGGCCAGGTCGCGGCGTGCCTCGCGAAACGGCACGGTGCCCCGCACCACGCGGTTGTAGGCCGTCGGCCGCGCCTGCTCGGTGGCATAGCCCACGAAGCGCGCGAAGTTCGCGCGCAGCGCCGCGTGGTAGCGGTGATGGCCGTCGGCGATGTACAGCGGTCCGGCCGCGAGCGCGCGCTGGATGGCGCGGCCCGCGGCGCTCGTCTCGGGCACGCGCCAGACCCTGTTGTCGATGCCGTGCAGATCGTTGAGGCCCCCGAGGTCCGTGCGGAAGGCGTAGAGCGGTTCCCCGTGCATCGCCTCGCGCAGCGCCGGCAGAAGGGGCGTGCGCGCGAGCAGAAAAACGGGGCCGATGTGGTGCCCGATGGCGAGCTTGAGCCGGATGCGGCCCTCGACCTTGTCGTCGAAGGTCTTTTCGTGACGAACGATCTGGCGCGCTTCGTAGGGGGTGACCTCCCCCGCGAACAGCACGCCGACCCGCTCGCCACCGTTCCAGCGCTGCTCGTACACGTAGAAGGCGGGCTCGTCGTCGCGCACGAGCCCGCCCGCGGCGACGAGCCGGTCGAGCGCGCCCTTCGGATCGGGGCCGAGCACGACGTGGTAGAGCGACAGGGGCTCGGCGGCGAGCAGCCGCTCGAGGGGACTGCCGGGTTTGATGACGTCGTAGGGGGGGGCGGCGACGCGAGCGGCGTACTGAGGAGCGGGACGGAGTCCGACGAGACCGTAGGCGGCGACCATGCGGCTCTCCTAGCACCGACGGCGCGCCAGGTGTGGGACGGACGGGCGGCTCGGGCTCGGGCTCGGGCTCGGACTCGGACTCGGTCTCGGACTCGGATCGGACTCGTGCTCGGCATGGGCTCGAGCCCCGATTCACGCACCTGGAATCGCGCGTGCGGTCGAGGGCCATGAAGAGCCTTCGCCGCGTTCGCGTCGCCTCGCGCTCCGTTCGTTGCGATGGGTTCCCGTCAATCCCGCGACACCGTGAGCCCCTGGTGCTGGGCCCTCGCCAGAGGTACCGTTTGCCGTGGACGACTTGCGCGCGTCGCGACCGCTTCGACGGGCGGCGCGGTGCGCGCCGGGACGCCCGAGGGTCCGCTTATACCCGAACCCGAGGAGGAGCGGTTGCGTACGTACTTCGGCTGGATCCTCGTACTCGCAGGGGCGGGCTGCGGCGACGACGACGACCGCGTCCGCTGCCCCGCCGGCATGGAGCTCGTCGAGGCACGATGTCAGCCCATCGACGCCGGCGTGGATGCGAGAGCGGATGCGTCGGGCTCGCAAGACACCGGGACCGATACCGGTGTCGACACCGGGCCGCCCCCATGCGAGCCCGCGTGCGGAGCGAACGCTCGCTGCGTCGACGGACGATGCACGTGCGAAACGGGTTTCGACGACTGCAACGGCTCGCCGACGGACGGATGCGAGAGCGCCCTCGACACGGTGTCCGACTGCGGGGCTTGCGGCCGGGCCTGCTCGTTTCCGAACGCGACCGCCGCGTGCGTCGACGGCGCCTGCACGCTGGCCGCCTGCAACCCCGGCTGGGGTGACTGCAACGGCGACCCCGACGACGGCTGCGAGAGAGCCCTCGACACGCTCGAGCATTGCGGCGCATGCGGCGCCGTGTGCGCGCCGGCCCGCGCCACCGGGACGTGCACGTCGGGAAGCTGCCAGATCGCCTCGTGCGACGCGGGGTACGCGGATTGCGAGGGTGGAGCGTCCGACGGCTGCGAGTCGCACCTCGCATCGTCGCAGGCGCACTGTGGCGCGTGCGGCAACCGCTGTGACGAGACCCAGCGGTGCGTCGCCGGCGCCTGTCGGCTCCGCGTCACGCAGATCACCGCGGGTTGGCGGCATAGCTGCGCGCGGCTCGCCGATGGCACGGTCCGCTGTTGGGGCTGGAACGCTCACGGTCAGCTCGGAACGGGAACCACGACGGGCAGCCTCCGGCCGGTCGCCGTGATCGAACGGATGGGCTCGTCGGCGCCCCTGCGGGACGTCACCGCCATCGTGGCGGGCGAACGACACGTGTGCGCGCTGCTGTCCGACACGACGCTCCGGTGCTGGGGTGAGAACGGCCGAGGACAGCTCGGCAACGGCACGAACGTCGGCAGCTCGGTGCCCGTCCCCGTCGTGGCCACCACGGGATCGAGCGCGCCACTGGCCGGCGTCACGCGGGTCGTCGCGGGCAGTGCGCACACCTGCGCCCTGCTGTCCGACACGACGATGCGGTGCTGGGGCTACGGTTTTCAAGGACAGCTCGGCCGAGGTAGCTGGAGCGACTCCAACGTGCCCACGATGGTCATCGCGGAGTCGGGCTCGGCGACGCCGCTGTCCGGCATCACGTCCATCGCCGCCGATCTGTGGCACACGTGCGCCGCGCTCGCCGACGGTACGGCGCGTTGTTGGGGCTACAATGGTCACGGGCAAATCGGCAATGGCACGACGAGCACCCCGAACGCGCCCGTCGTCGTGATCGGCGTGACGATGGCGGTCGCGGTGACGGCGGGTCACGACAACGCCTGTGCCATTCGGAGCGACGGCTCGGCATGGTGCTGGGGCCGCAACACGGGATCCATGCTCGGGTCCATCCTGAGCTCGTCGACGCCGCGAGCCGTGCCGGAGCTGACGGGGATTGCCGCCCTGGAGCTGGGCGCGGCCCACAGCTGCTTCCAGCGCGTCGGCGACTCGCGGCTCTACTGCATGGGCTACGATCAATTCGGTGTACTCGGGGACGGACCGCCATTCTCGTCGTGGCATCCCGTCGCCGTCTCCGGCCTGCGGCAGGTCGAATCGTTCGTCGCGGCCGGCGAGCATGCCTGCGCGGTCGAAGCCGGGGGCGCGCGGTGCTGGGGGCGCAACGATTTCGGTCAACTCGGAGACGGCACGACCACCGACCGTGAATCTCCGGTCGCCGTTCTCGATCTCTGACCGATCCATCGGACCGCTCGTCGAATCGGGCACGCGCGCGATCCGCGTTCCATGCCTTTCGCTCGCGTGCCGTTGAACGGCGGCCGCAGCCGCGCTACCGACGCGCGCGATGAAGGTTCTCGTCGTCGGTTCGGGCGCCCGCGAGCACGCCCTCGCCTGGAGACTCTCCGTCGATTCGGACGTCGAGGCGGTCTACTGCGCGCCGGGCAACGCGGGTACCGAGGCCGTCGCGCGCAACGTGCCCGTGGCGCCCACGGACGTGCCGCGCCTCGTGCAAGCTGCCCGGGATCTCCGCATCGATCTTGTGGTCGTCGGCCCCGAAGCGCCCCTGGTCGCGGGGCTGGTTGACGCGCTGGGCGAGGCCGGCATCGACGCCTTCGGTCCGACGGCGGCCGCGGCACGTCTCGAGGGAAGCAAGGCATTCGCCAAGACACTGATGCAGCGCGCCGGCATTCCGACCGCGCCGTTCGCGGTCTTCGAGAACGCGGAGGCCGCGGTCGCGCATCTGCGGGCGGTGGGCAAGCCGCTCGTCGTGAAAGCCGATGGGCTCGCGGCCGGCAAGGGCGTCGTCGTGCCCGACAGCGTCGACCATGCCATCGAGGTCGTCCGGCGATTCATGGAGCAGCGTGCGCTCGGAGAAGCGGGCGCGCGCGTCGTGCTGGAAGAGCGACTGGAGGGGCCCGAGATCAGCTACCACGTGCTCACCGACGGCGAGCGGTTCGTTCCGCTCGAGCCCGCCCAGGACCACAAGCGGCTGCTCGACGGCGACCGCGGCCCCAACACGGGCGGCATGGGGGCCTACTCGCCGCCTCCCAGGGTCGATGCGGCGACCCGGCGTGCGTTCGACACGCGCATCGTCGCACCCGTGCTCGCGGCGATGCGCGAGGCGGGCCGTCCGCTCCGCGGCGCGCTGTTCGTCGGCGCGATGCTCGTGCGCGGCGAGCCGTACGTGCTGGAGTTCAACGTGCGTTTCGGCGATCCGGAGTGCGAGTGCCTGCTCGTGCGGTGGAAGGGGCCCTTCGCGCGGCGGTTGCGCGACGCGGCGCGTGGGCGGCTGGGGCCCGACCCCGTCGAGTGCGGCGCACCGGCCTCCGTCGCGGTGGTGATGGCCGCACCGGGTTACCCGGAAAACCCACGCCGTGGGCTGCCCATCGAGGGTGTCGAGCGCGCCGCCGAGCTGCCCGACGTGCACGTGTTTCACGCGGGGACGGCGCGCCGCGACGGGAGGCTCGTCTCGGATGGGGGGCGCGTGCTCGCGATCACCGCCACCGGGATCGACGTCGATGCGGCGGCAGCGCGTGCGTACGAAGCCGCGGGCCACATTCGCATGGAGGGGGCGCAGATGCGCTCGGACATCGCATGGCAGGCCAGGACGCGCTGATCGCACAGGCCGTCGAGGTGCTGCGGCGTGGCGGCGTGGTCGCCTGCCCCACCGAGACGCTCGTCGGGTTGCTCGTCGACGCGCGCGACGAGTCGGCCGTCGCTCGCCTCTGCGCGATCAAGGGGCGGCCCGAGGCTACTCCCATCGCGCTGATCGTGCCCGATGCGAACTGGGCGGGTCGCGTCATCGAGCTCGACGAATACGCCTCGGCGCTCGCCCAACGCCACTGGCCGGGCCCGTTGACGCTCGTCGGCCGCGCGCGCGGGCGGTGGCCCGCGCCCATCACGCGGCAAGGCACGGTCGGCGTACGCGTGCCGGGGCCATCGCCGGCCGCCCTCCTCGTGCGAGCCTTCGACGGACCGCTCACCGCGACCAGCGCCAACCGCAGCGGTGCACCGCCCGCACGCGACGAGCGCGAGGCACGCGCGGCACTCGGCGACGAAGTCGATTTCTACGTGCCGGGAGCGAGCCCTGGTGGGCCGCCCTCGACGGTGCTCGACGTGACCGTCTGGCCCCCACGGCTCGTCCGAGCGGGCGCCGTCGATGTTCCCGAAGCGGTTCCGAGCGTCCCTCGCAGCACCGACGAGGGCCCCCGATAGCGCAATCCGAGCGCATCGAGCCGCCGCAGCGGCCATGTGCCGAGCCCGAGTCGGAACCCGAGTCCAGCTCCGAGTCCGAGGCCGAGACCGAGTCCGAGACCGAGTCCGAGTCCGAGTCCGAGGCCGAGACCGAGTCCGAGACCGAGTCCGAGTCCGAGGCCGAGGCTGAGACCGGGACCGAGTCCGAGTCCGAGGCCGAGGCCGAGACCGGGACCGAGTCCGAGTCCGAGCCCGAGCCCGAGTCCGAGCCCGAGTCCAGCTCCGAGTCCGAGGCCGAGACCGAGCCCGCGACCGAGTCGGAGTCCGTGCTTGAGACGGAGCCCGAGCCCAGACCCTCGTCGCGGGTTCGTTCGCCGTCAGAGACCTGACACGGTCACGGGCGAGGTGCGCATCATGGTCGTGCCATCGCCGAGCTGCCCCGAGGTGTTGGCGCCCCAGCACCGGACGCGGCCGTCGGTGAGCAGGGCGCAGTTGTGCAGCCCTCCCGCGGCGAGCGCGGTCACGCCGCTTCCGATGGTCACGGTCGGCATCGAACGGGACGTGGTCGTTCCGTCGCCGATCTGGCCGTACGCGTTGCCGCCCCAGCAGCGGACGACGCCGCCCGAAAACAACGAGCACGAGTGGAAGATTCCGAGATCGACGAACGTCGGAGTACCCGAGATGCCGGAGACCAGTACGGGCGTCAACCGCCTCATGGTGGTCCCGTCCCCGATCTGGCCGTGCACGTTGTTGCCCCAGCAATGCAGACGACCGCTCGTGTCGCGGGCGCAGCTGTGCTCGCCGCCACCGGCGATCGCGAGGGCCGCGGACAGGCCCATGACCGGGACCGGCGAGGGTCGATTGACCGTGGTCCCGTCGCCGACCTGTCCCGAAACGTTGTAGCCCCAACACTGCGCGCTGCCGGAGCCGAACACGACGCAGGTGTGCTCGAGCCCGGCGGTGATCGCGACCGCGCCCGTCAGGCCCTTGATCCGCGAGGGCGACGATCGCGAGATCGTCGAGCCGTTTCCGAGCTGCCCGGCGTTGTTGCGGCCCCAGCAGGAAACGCCCCCGTCGGAGTGAAGCGCGCAGGTGTGGTTGCCGCCCGCCGCGATGGCGACGACACTTCCCAACGAGCCCAGCTCGACCGGCGTCAGGCGGTTCACGGTCGTCCCGTCGCCGAGCTGTCCGTGGACGTTGGAGCCCCAGCACCGGACCGGCCCCGAGCTCACGAGCGCGCAGGTGTGCTCGCCGCCCGCGACCACGGCGACGACGCCCGTCAGCCCGGCGACCGCGACGGGCGTCGAGCGGTCCATCGTCGTGCCGTCGCCGAGCTGTCCCGAGCCGTTGGCGCCCCAGCAGCGGACGGTACCGTCGGAGAGCCGCGCGCAGCTGTGGAACATCCCGGCCGCCAGCTCCGTCGCACGCGGCACGCAGCGGTCGACGACGCACCGCTCGGTCGCAGCGCAGCTCATGCCACAGCCGCCGCAATGGGCGTTCGTACCCAGCCGCACCTCGCAACCGTCCGCGTCGCTTCGATTGCAGTCGGCGTAGCCAGGATTGCAGCTCGCGATGCGACAGCTCCCGGACGCGCACGTCGCGGTCGCATTGGCGCGGATGCAGGCGGTGCCGCAGGCGCCGCAGTGCTCGAGCGTGTCGAGCCGCTGCTCGCAGCCCGTCGCGTCGTTGCGGTCGCAGTCCCCGAAGCCCGCCGCGCACGCCGCGATCCGACACGAACCGGAGGCGCACTCGGCCGTCGCCCGCTCGAGCACGCAGGCGTTTCCGCAGCGGCCGCAGTGGCTGGTCGAAAGATTGAGGTTCGTTTCGCAACCGTCCGTGGTCGAGCCGTTGCAGTCGCCGTAGCCCGGATTGCATGCGCCCATGCGGCAGGAGCCGGAGACGCACATGGCGGCGGCGTTTACGAAGGAGCAGCGGTTGCCGCACATGCCGCAGTGGTCCCTGGTCCGCGACAGGTCGGTTTCGCACCCGTCGGTGGCCAGGCCGTTGCGGTCGCCGTAGCCGTCGTCGCACGCACAGCGACCGTCGACGCAGCGGGCATTCGGCCGCAGGCGGGCTCGCAGGGCGGGGGCGCGTCCTCGACGAGGCCGCCGTCGTTCGGTTCTGTGTCTGTCGAGGAGTCGGCCGTGCCGTC
>JANWZI010000054.1 GCA_025054695.1 Myxococcota bacterium
CAAGGTTCGCGCGAGCAGGCCGTACGCGATCGCCATTTCGCCTCGCAGCGCGTGGACGATTGCGCGAAGGCGGTCGGCCGCGGCCCGGTCTCGTCCCTCGGCGATGGCACGGTCGAGCCAGCGCTCGGCGCCGTCGAGGTCGCGCGCCAGCAAACATCGCACGACGTACTCGCGCGGATCGTCCGTCGGCGTCTCGCCAGGCTCGACAGCAGTCGCGCCGCGCGCGGTGGTCCGCTCGCCCGAGCCCGACGGGGACGTCCCATGGCCGTCGCCCACGCGTCGTGCGGCCCTTGTGGACGCTCGTGTCAGGCGAGCGACGCGGTCGCGCAGGGCGCCGGTCGAATCGCGCTCGACGACCGCCGCTGCGAGCCGGACCGCTCCCGCGGTCAGACCGGCCTCGAGGGCGACGTCGGCGGCATCGAGCAGGGCCGAGAGCCCCAGATTCTCATCTCCAGCCTCGAGCAAATACCAGCCGGCGGTCGCGCGCGACAGACGCGGTTCCGAACCCGCCTCGCGGTTCCACAACACCTGGGCGACGCGGCGGTACAGCTCGGCGAGGCGCGACGGCGGCATGCGCTGGAGAACGACGGCGCGCAGGGCGGACGAGGCGGGGGTCGGTGCCTGCCACGCATCGTCGATGAATCGTTCGGTCGCGAGCGCGCGCAGGCCGGAGTCGACCGCATCGCCGCCCAGCCCCTCGAGCGCGGCGATCGCCTCGACGTCCGCGCGCGGGCTGCCGCCGGGAAGCACGCAGCCGATTTCCAGTGTTCGCAGCGCATCGGCCGGCAGGCCACCCACGCGTTCCTCGAGCAACGCCTCCAGCGGCAGCGGGCGGTTGCCGAGACGCGGCGTGGCGCGCCAGACGAATCCCTCGCCGCGACGCACCAGATCGCCCGAGGCGACGAGCGTGCGCGTGGCTTCGACGAGCCCCTCGGGCCACGGTCCGCCGAGCGCGGCGACGCGTCGGACGACTTCGACGTCGGTCTCTGTGCCGAGCATCCCGTGTACGACCGATTGCGCATCGGCGGGGCTCAACGCAGGCAGCGTGACGTCGCCCACCAGCGCGATCTCGGCGAACGACGCGGGCACCGCAGCCCGGGATCGAAGCCGACCCACGACGAGCACGGGGGCTCCAGATCGGAGGCAGGCGGCGAGTGTGTCGAGACTCGCCGCGTCGATGTGCGCCACGGGATCGAGCAGGATCCACGCGCAGCGCGGTCCGCGCGCCACCGATCGCAGCCAGCTTCCGAGCGCGGCAGCGGCTCGATCGCCGTCGAGGGCTTCGCCGCGCGACAGGGCGAGCAGATCGGGATCGCGGTCGGCCGCCGACGCGTCGGCGTTGGTCGCGAGGTGGCGGCAGAGCGCGAGGCGAAGGCTGCCGCGCGGCTCGAGGCCACCGGGCACGGGCTCGAGACGGAGCAGCAGCGAGGGCGGATGGGCGCGCGCGAGGGCGTGTAGCCACAGGCGCGCTCCGGCGACCGAGGAGCCGCGCAACCAAAGCAACCCACCCGCGCCTGAACGAGCACGCGCGATGAGCGGTTCGAGCGCGCTCGCCACGACGGGCGGCGGCTCGGGCTCGCCGAGCGTCGCGACGGCGGGTCTGCACGAGGCGCGATAGGGAAAGGCGCGATCGAGGCGGTGGGCCGGAGGGTTGCCCGCGTCGCTTGGACCGTGGGGCGCGAAGAGGAAGGTGTCCTCGGCGAAGCGACGCGCCGTCGCGTCGAGCACGATGTCGCCGGCCTCGGCTTGCATCGCGAGCCGCGCGGCCACGTCGAGCACCGCCCCCCACGGCTGCCCGTCCGGTCCCACGTCGAGCTCACCGACGGCGATGCCCACCGTCGTCCGCACGTCGTCGCGGCCTGCCGTTTCGAGCTCCGTCGTCAGACCGAGCAGCAGATCGAGGGTGTCGCGCACGTCGACCGCGTCGTAGGCGACCACGACGTGGGGGCCGAGTGCCGCGACCACGTCCGCGCCCGCCGCCCGGTGCGCGGCGAGCACGCGGTGCGCGGCTCGCCGGAGCGGCTCGTCGTCGGCGTCGTCACGGTCACCGGCCGTCAGGCGGTGCCACACGACGAGGCGCTCCACGATCCCCAGGCGAGGCTACCGCTGCCGTGCAGCGCGTTCCAGGGGGCACATCGAACGGGCCCGCGCGATGAGCGCATCGCAAGAGCCGTGAGGAGGCGCCTCGGCGGCTCCGAGGGCGTTGCTGGAGTCCATCGAGGAACCATTCGAGCCCGCGTTGGAGTCTGCGACCGAGTCCGAATCCGAGCCCAAGACCGAGTCCGCGACCGACTCCGAGTCCGAGTCCGAATCGGAGACCGAGTCCGAGCCGCGATCGACCGACTGTTCCGCCGCTGACAGCGGCCGATGCCCGAGCCGCGCGCTCAGCCCGAGAGCTTCTTCTTGAGGGCGGCGAGCTCGTCCTCGACGGCGTCGCGCCCCACCTGCCGCTCGAGCGCGCGGAATCGGGCCTCCACCTCGGCGCGATCCGGGTCGCTGATGGCCGCGTGCGCCTCCGCCTCGGCCTCGAGCTGATCGATGCGGCTACCCATGCGTTCCAGCTCGTCGAACGCAGAGGAGCCGTAGCGGCTCGTGCTTGCCGAAGCCGGGTTCTGCCGAGCCTGACGCACTTGGGCGGCGAGCGTCGCCTTGCGCGCCTCCAGATCGCCGATGCGCCGCTCGACGTCCTCGATCATGCGCTTCATCGTGTCGGCGGCGCTCTCGGCCGTCGCCGCCTGCCGGCGCGTCTCCTCGGCATCGCGCAGCGCCCGCTGCTTGCGGCGCAGCGCTTCGCGCGCGAGCTCCTCGTCACCGGCGCGCAGCGCGAGGACCGCCTTTTCCTCCCAGCGGCGTGCGTCCTCGTCGTGCTCGGCGGCCTTCGACGTCAGGCGCTTGGCCGTGCCGAGCGTCGTGACGAGCTCCTGACGCGCCCGCTTCAGCTCGCCCTGCATGTCGGCGATCGTCGCCGTGATGAGTTTCTCGGGGTCCTCGGCGCGGTCGAGCAGCGCGTTGAGGTTGCTCCGGATGACCTGGTTCATGCGGCTGAAGATGCCCATGACGACGAGCAGCGTTCCATGCTGCCGACGGCCTTGTAAAGGCGAGCGGACGCCGGTCGGGCGGCGCGCGGGGGACGATGGCTTCTTCGGGCCCGGAGCCGGAGTCCGTGCCACGGACCGAGACCGAGCCGGAGGCCGAGTCCGAGCGCGAGCCCGAGCCTGAGAAGGAGACCGAGCCAGGGACCGAGACCGAGAGATGGCCGGGCAGCCCGATTCCTGCCGGCTCAGCCAGATGGGTCGCCCGGGTCGGTCGCGCCCTCCGGGACGAGGAAGCGAACGGACAGCGGGGGCAGTACGATCGCCGCGCTCCAGGGACGGTCGTGACAGGGTACGGGCTCGGCTTCAATGGGCGTCGTCGTTGCCGCGCCGCTCCCTCCGTATCGCGGGGCGTCCGTGCACAGGCGCGGCGACCACGGGCCGGGCCGCGGCAGACCGACGCGGTAGCCCTCGCGCACGGTCGGCGTGAAGTGACAGACCACGACGACGGGACGCGCCGAGCGCGCACGCCGTTCGAACAGCAGCACGCCATGGTCGGCGTCCGAGCCGCAGATCCACGCGAAGCCGGCCGGGTCGCAGTCCAGCTCGTGCAGCGCGGGCTCGGCGCGCAGCAGCGCGTTCAGGTCGGTGACCAGCGCGAGCACGCCGCGGTGCTCGGCGTGCTCGAGCAGGTGCCAGGGCAGGCTGCGGTCGTGGTCCCACTCCTCGAGCGCGGCGATCTCGCCACCCATGAAAAGCAGCTTCTTGCCGGGCAGTGCCGTCTGGTAGGCGAGCAGCAGACGCAGGGTCGCGAGCTGCTGCCAGCGGTCGCCGGGCGCCTTGAGCGCGAGCGGGCGCTTCAGGTGCACCACCTCGTCGTGCGACAGCGGCATCACCCACCGCTCGTCGAAGGCGTACAGCGATCGGAACGTGATCTCGTCGTGGTGGTAGCGTCGGTGGACCGGATCGCGCGCGAGGTGGCGCAGCGTGTCGTGCATCCAGCCCATGTCCCACTTGAAGTCGAAGCCGAGCGCCCGCTCGTGTCGGTCCGTCGGCGCCGTCACGCCCGGCCAGTCGGTCGACTCCTCGGCGACGGTCACGACGCCCGGGTAGGCCTCGTGAATCGCCTCGTTGAGCTGGCGCAGCCACGCCACCGCGTCCCAGTCTTCGCGACCGCCGTGCGCGTTGGGGGTCCATTGCCCGGGGCCGCGCGCGTAGTCGCGGTACAGCATCGAGGCGACGCCGTCGACGCGCAGGCCGTCGGCGTGGAAGACCTCGATCCAGAACGCGGCGCTCGACAGCAGGAAGCTTCGCACCTCGGGGCGCCCGTGATCGAAGAGCAGCGAGCCCCACTCCGGATGGCGGGCCCGGAGCGGATCGGCGTGCTCGTACAGCGGCGCTCCGTCCCACGCGATGAGCCCGTGCGGGTCGTCGGGGAAATGGGCCGGGACCCAGTCGAACAGCACGCCGATGCCGGCCTGATGGAGGCGATCGACGAGGTACATGAGGTCCTCGGGGGTGCCCTGTCGCGCCGAAGGTGCGAAGTAGCCAGTGACGTGATAGCCCCATGACCCGTAGAAGGGGTGTTCCATCACGGGCATCAGCTCGACGTGCGTGAAGCCCGTGCGCAGCACGTGCTCGACGAGCCGTTCGGCCACGATGCGGTAGCCGAGCGGTTCGTGCGGGTGATCCGGCGAGCGTACGAACGAGCCCAGGTGCACCTCGTAGATGCTCATCGGCGCTTCGGGGCGATGGCGCGCCGCGCGGTTCGCGAGCCACTCGCCATCGCCCCACGCGTGGCGGTGCTGCCAGACGAGCGAGGCGGTGCGGGGCGGCCGCTCGCACGCGAAGGCGAACGGGTCGGCCTTGTCGAACGGCGCGCCGCCGCCCGCCGGCCAGATGCGGTACTTGTAGCGCGCTCCGTGACCGACGCCCGGCACGAAGACCTGGTGCAGCCCTCCTTCGCCGACCCGCTCCATGACCGCCTGATCGCCTCTCCACCGATCGAAGTCCCCGACGACCGCGACGCGCTCGGCGCGCGGGGCCCAGCACGCGAACCACGTTCCTTCGACGCCCTCGCGCGTTGCCGGGTGGGCGCCCATCACGCGCCATGCGGCGCGATGCGTCCCCTCGTGGAACAGATGCACGTCGAGCGGTCCGAGCACGCGGCGATCTTCGATGGCGGGCCGACCGCTGTCGATGGTGCGCCCTGCACGAGCGGGCTCGCGCCCGCGTATCATGGCGGCCCGTGACCCGCACCGCCGTCGTTCCCGGCAACCACGACGGGGTGCACGTCGGCCATCGGAGGCTCGTCGCCGAGGCGCGCGAGCGCGCCGTCGCCCGCGGCTTGTCCGTCCTCGGGCTGTTCTTCGATCCGCACCCCGCCGTGGTGCTCGCTCCGGCGCGCGCTCCGACACCGCTGACGACCCCGGCCCGCCGGCGCGAGCTGCTGCGGGCCGCCGGATGCGACGAGGTGGTGGTGGACGCTTTCGACCGCGACTATGCGGCGATGTCGCCCGAGCGATTCGTCCGCGACGTGCTCGTCGGGCGGCTGGGCGCTGCGCTCGTCGTCGTCGGCCCCGACTTCCGCTTCGGTGCGGGGCGCGCGGGGAACGTCGAGTCGCTGCGCGCGATGGCGGCGAACGCAGGGCTCGAGGTCCATGTGGTCGCACCGCTCGAACGCGACGGCGTGCGCATCTCCTCGACGCGTGTGCGCGACCTGCTCGCCGAGGGCAAGACGATGGAAGCGGCCAGAGCGCTCGGTCGGCTGCACGACGTGGACGCCACGGTCGAGCGCGGCGACGGGCGCGGCCGGGTGCTGGGCTACCCCACCGCGAATCTTCGCCCGGATTCCGTCATGCTACCCGCCGACGGCATCTACGCGCTGCTGGTGCGCACGCCGGACGGGCAGCTGCACCGCGCCGTGGCGAGCCTGGGGGAGCGTCCGACGTTTGACCAGAAGCGTACGTTCGAAGTGCATCTGTTCGGTCGGTTCGGCGAGCTGTATGGGCAACGGCTGCGCGTCGCCTTCGGCCCGCGTCTACGCGCCATCGCGCGCTTCGATTCGGCCGACGCCCTCGTTCGCGCCATCGCCGCGGACGTCGAGGCCGCTGACCGCGCCCTCGATGCGATCGACCCGGAGCTCGTCCAGTGGCTCTGAGCGAGATCGCGCTCGCCGTCGCGCGAGCCCTTCTCGTGCGGCTGGTCGACGGGTGGGTGGGGAGGCGCCTCGCACGGTCCGATTCGACGCCGTCGGCGCCTCGCGCGTCGGGGACGCCCGATGGAGTCGAGGCGACCGCACCGGGTGACCGGACGCCGGGCGCCGCCGACCGGGCTCCCGGCGTCCACGATGCTCCGGCCGGACGCGAAGGTGCCCCGGAGGTGGCGCCACCAAGTGAGGTGACCGTTGCGGACGCGACTGCGCCTGCGAGCGCAGCTGCCCGTTCCGGACCCGAACCGGCGACCCCTTCGACTGCCGATGCGGTCGTTCGAGACGTCGAGACCCGCCGCCCGCAGGACTCCGCCGACGGATCGCACGAGCCGCACATTTCACTCGACGTCGACGACGGCTGGCTCCGAGTCGGCTGGCGTGTGCCGCAGGACGCGGAACTGCTCGTGCGCGTGGTCGTCGTGCGACCCGACCCCGAGCGTCTCACGTCGACCGAGGAGCACCTCTGGCCCGCCCGGAGCGCGCGCGGAGAGCGCCGGCTCCCGCTGCCGGCGGGTGCCGCGGCGACCGCGGCCCTGGGTACCCTGGGGCCCGCGGGGCTTTTCACCGCATCGGTCCACTGCGGTCCGGTACGTGCCTCGCCGGCCAGCGGTTCGCACGCCCGGGTCGACCGGGGTCACGGCCGGTCTTGACACGACTACGGCCTCGCAGGCTCAATCTGCACGGGACGGCCACGGCCGCAGACCGCGGAGTCGCATGTTCGCGCTGGTCATCACCGAGAAGGGCGGCGCACAGCGCCGGCTCGAGTTCGACAAGCCCGAGATCACCATCGGTCGCGTCCAGGGCAACGACGTCATCCTTCCGAAGGGCAACGTCTCCAAGCGCCACTCGCGCATCGTCTACAAGGACGGTCGGTTCATCGTCGTCGACCTGAAAAGCACGAACGGAACCTACGTCAACGGGCGCAAGATCACCTCACCGCTCGTCGTCAAGAGCGGCGACAAGATCTACATCGGCGACTTCATCATCAACATCGAGGACGCCGGGGCGATGCCTGGCGCCGGCGCTTCGGCTCCGGCTGCGGATGCCGTCGACCCCGTCGCCGCGCCGCGGCCCCAGCGCCCGGCGGGGCCGCCGCCGCTCCGCAGCGAGCCGCCGCCTCGCCCGGCCCCCGCACCCGGCCCGCCACCGTTGCCTGCCCGCGAGCCCGCGCGCGAGTCCGTCCCCCCGCCCTCGTTCGCGCTCGACCGCGAGCCGGTGGAGGAGCCGCCGCCTCGCATCGCGGCACCCGCACCGCGTGTCGAGTCGCGTCCCGTGGCGACCGCTCCACGGCCGATGGCCGCGGTGGTGCAGCCTGCCGTGCCGTCGGTCGCACCGCAGTCGGCCCCTCGCGGCGCTCCGGGAGGCGGACCGGCGGCCGTCTCCCCACCTCAGCCGCGCGCCGCGATGCCAACACCCGCTCCCCCGCGTCGTGCGTCCGCGCAGGGGCTCGCCCAGCCAGTACCGGCACCCGCGACGACGACGGGTCGCGAGCTCGAGGCGGCGCTACGGGACGTCATGGGACGCGTGGCATCGCGCTTCGACGTGCATCTGGCGGACCCGGCCTCGCTGCACGACGAGGGGCGGTGGGCGGCCGCGCAGGCGGCGGTGCAGGCGGCGATCGCGGAATCGGAGGCGGCCGGTGCGCTCGGCGCTCGAGTGGACCGCTCCGAACTGACCGCCATCGCGCTGCGCGAGGCGGTGGGGCTCGGAGCGCTCGAGCCGTTGCTGACGGACGAATCGGTCCGTGAAGTGGTCGTCGAGGGACCGCAGCGCATCGTCGCCGATCGCGGCGAGGGTCTGCAGCCGGTCGCCGGAGGGTTCTCGAGCAGCGCGGCGCTGTTGACGGTTGCGCGACGACTGTTCGCGCAGGCCGGCGAGGCGCTCGATCCATCGCGACCGATTCAGGAAACGGCGCTTCCGTACGGGCCGCACGTCACGGTCGTGCTGCCGCCGGTCGCCGTCCGCGGGCCCATCGTCGAAGTGCGCCGGATGGGTCAGCCCAGGTCGGCGGACCAGCTCGTCACGTCGGGTCGTCTGTCGCCAGCCATGCTGGAGACGCTGCGGGCCGCCGTCGCGGCGCATCGCAACGTCGTGGTCGCTGGCCCGGTCGGTTCGGGTGTCAGCTCGCTGCTTGGTGCGCTGGCCGGGTTGTGCGATCCCGGCGAACGCATCGTGACCATCGAGGACATCCCCGACGTCGCCGTCGCGGGACGGGACGACGTGGTGACGCTGGTGGCCGCGCGCGGTGCGACGGGCCTGCGGCTGCGCGACCTGTTGCCGCAGGCGAGCCGGTTACGCGCGGATCGGATCGTCGTCGACGACGTAACCGCGTCCGAGCTGTTCGACGTGTTGTGCGCGCTCGTCGCGCGGCAGCCGGGGCACTTCGTCGGTTTCCACACGTCGGGCAGCGGCGAAGGGATCGTTCCGCTGCAGAGCGCGCTCACGCTCGGTGCCGCCGCGGCGAGCGAGCACGCCGTGGCGGACCTGCTCGCGCGCGGTGTGCACGTGCTGGTCGAGTGCGCGCGCTGCGACGATGGGGCCCGTCGCGTCGTGCGAGTCGCCGAGCTCGTGCGGGGCCGCTTGGTCGATCTGCACCTGTGGAGCGGCGAGTTCCGCGCCACGGGCGCGCGGGGCACGTTCGAGGGCTGAGCGAGTCGAGCCCTCGAGCCCTCCACGCGGTGGCTCGAGTGCGTCCGGCGCGATTCGCGCGCCCGTCGGGCTGGGGGATGCTTTCGCCACGCGGGCCCGGGGGCTATCCTTGAAGGGATCCGCTACGGAGGCCGCCATGTCGTTGTTGGTCGCCCTGTTCGTGCTCGCGACTGCGTGCTCGCCCGACACTACGGCTCCTCGGCGCACGCCAGGACGGGACGGCGGAGAGGGCCCCGCGGCTCCCGACGCCGACGGCGACGGCATCAGCGACGCGCACGAAGGGCGAGCCGACGGCGTCGACTCCGACGGCGACGGGACGCCCGACTACCTCGACGACGACTCGGACGGCGACGGAATCGGGGATGCGACCGAGGGCGGTACGCGCGTCAGCGGCGATGTTCCGCTGGACACCGATGGCGACGGCACGCCGGACTTCCGCGACCTCGATGCGGACGGCAACGGCATTCCGGATTCGGTCGAGGGTTCCGGCGATTCCGACAGCGACGGTCAGCCCGATTTCCGCGACGGCGACAATGACGGAGACTTCCTGCCCGACGGGCTCGAAATCGGCGACGACCTCGCGTCGCCCGTGGAGCACGACGGCGACGGCGTGGCCGACTACCTCGACCTCGACAGCGACAACGACGCGATCGGAGATCGCGACGAGTCGACGCCCGACACCGACGGCGACGGACGACCGGATCGACACGACTCCGACTCGGACAACGACGAGTGGCCGGACGCCGACGAGGCGGGCGACACGGACGTGTCGACGACCCCGGTGGACACCGATCGCGACGGGACGCCGGACTTCCGCGATCCCGACAGCGACGGCGACGGCCTGTCCGATCTCGATGAACGTCGGCGCGGGACGAGCCGGACCGCGGCGGATACCGATGGCGACGGCGTCTCGGATCTCATCGAGGTCGCCGCGTGCCCCGACGGCGACGCTACGTGCGCCTCGGACGCGACCGACGGGTCGCGCAGCCCGAGGACACGCGGCGACTTCGTTTTCGTCGTGCCGTACATGGAGCCGCCGGATCCCGAGCGTGACACGCTGCAGTTCAGCACGAGCCTGCAAAAGGCGGACGTGTACTTCCTGATGGACAACACGGGCTCGATGGGCGGCACGGTGAGGGCCTTGCAGATGGGCCTGACCTCGGTGGTCATCCCGGACATCCGCGCGCGCATTCCCGAGGCCTGGTTCGGTGTGGGCGGATTCGACGACTATCCGTTCTCGCCGTACGGAGGCCCGTGCCGGACCGACGCCATCGGACTGATGCACGACCTCGCGTTCTTCCAGTATCAGACGATGACGGGCGACGACGTGATGGCGCAGAATGCGGTCAACCGCTATCAGGTCAACTGCGGTGGCGACTTGCCCGAGTCCGGCATCGCCGCGCTCTTCTCGCTGATGACGCGCGATACGCTGGGGGGCCATGCGCGGTTCCCGGGCACCTCGCCGCCCGACTGCCCCGCGGGGCACGTGGGCGCGGCCTGCTTCCGACCCGACGCGGTCCCCATCATCGTCGTGATGACCGACGTCGACCAGCACAACCGTCCCGCTTGCGGCTGTGACTACGACACCCGCGTACCGGGCCGTGGCCCCAGCTGGGCGGCGATGATCGCGGCCATGACCGAGCGCAACGCGCGCGCCGTCGGTATCGCCACCGCGGCGAGCGCCGATGGGTTCCTCAACCAGCTCGTCACGGAGACGACGATCGCGCGGGGAGCTCCGGGACCCGCGAGCATGTACGTGCTCTCGGCGCCTGGCGGAACGGGGCTGACGGCTGCGGTGACCACGGCCGTGCAGCGCGCGGCGCAGGTGCCCCTCGACGTCAGCGCGCGCGCCGTCGACGTCGTCGATCCGGGCGAGACGGTGGACGCCGTCCGCGCGTTCATCGACCACCTCGAGACGCGCACGATGCCCGCGCCGGGGCTCGAATGCACGACCGGGTTCGTCGTCGTCGACCGCGACGGAATCGACGACGACGTCTATCCGGACACCCATCAGGACGTGACGCCCGGCGCCCCCGTCTGCTTCGACATCATCGCGCGGCGCAACGAAACCGTGATGCCGCTGCTCGTCCCGCAACTGTTCCGCGCGCGCATCGACGTGATCGGCGACGGCTTCACGCCGCTCGATTCACGGGACGTCTACTTCCTCGTCCCGCCGCGGATCGAGATTCCTCAGGGACCGGGCTGAGTCTTCGCAGCCTTGCGCTCGTCGCCCCCACGGCGGGGCCACGCTGCACAGCCGTCGAACCGTGATACGCTACTCGGCCGCCGTGCGACGTCGCGTAATTCGGCTCGTCTCGCGCCTGGTTGGAATCGCCGCGCTGAGTTCGGCCGGTGCCTGCACGCCACAGGGCGACCCCGCCATCGGCCCGTCCGGCTTCAGCGACGACTTCGAGCGGACGAGCTTGGGCGACCTCTACCACAACACGGGCGGGCCCTACGAAATCCGCAACGGTTGGCTGCACGTGCGCGGTGCCCGCAACCGGCCGCTTTGGTTGCGGCGGCGACTTCCGCGGGACGCGCGGATCGAGATGGACGTCCGCAGTGAGACGCCGGACGGAGACATCAAGGTGGAGGCGTGGGGCGATGGTGTCTCCAAGGCCGAGGCGGAGAGCTACCGCGCCACGAGCTACGTGATCATTTTCGGGGGTTGGAACAACTCGCTCAATCTCATCGCGAGGATGGACGAGCACGGCGACGACCGCGCCATCGGGTCGCGGCGCCGCGTCGAGCCGGGGCGCGTCTACCGGCTCGTTATCGAGCGTCGTGGAGATACGATTGAAGCGACCGTCGACGGAGAGCTGCTCGCCCGCATGCGTGATCCCGATCCACTTGAGGGGCGGGGCCACGAGTACTTCGCGTTCAACAACTGGCAATCGGACCTCTGGTTCGACAATCTCCGCATCACGCCGCTCTGACGGGCGCGCATGAACGTCAAGGAGTACGAGGAGCTCCTGAGCGACACCGAGCTGCGGGTCGACCGGTTGCGCGCGCTCTACGAGCAGTATTTCCAGGGTTTCGAGAAGCTCGAGCCGACGGTCCAACGCAAGGAGGTCGACCGCCGGCTCGACGTCCTCAAGCGCAACATGCCGCGCAACACGGCCATTCGCTTTCGCGTCCACCGGCTCACGCAGAAGTACGTCACCTATCAGACGTACTGGGGCCGTATCGCCCGGCAGATCGAGGAGGGCACCTACCGGCGTGACGTGATCCGCGCGCGACGCCTTCTTCAGGAAGCTTCGCGTTCGGTGCCCCCGCCGCCGCCCGACGGCGCGTTCGAGCTCGACGTCGATCTCGACCTCGACGTCGATGCGCGGCTCGATCCGGAAGCGCTCGGCCTCGATGGGCAGCACGCGCCGGCCCCTGCTGCCTCGTCGTCACCGGCGGCGACGCCGGGAGCACGAGGCAGAGCGATGTCTCCATCCGCGTCCTCAGCGATCTCTGGGTCGCCATTGCTCTCGGCGCCCGGCGACGTCCGGCCTGGACCCTCGCCGTCGAGCTCCCCGGAGCCGCCCTTCCATGCCCGGGTTGGCGACGCAGCGCCGGCCATGGGGAAGGGGATCGCAGTGCCGTCAGCTGCCGCCCCCGTCGGTCGCGTACCGGCGGCTTCACCGGGAGGCCCACCGGCACCCGCCACGCTTCCGCGACCGGGGCCGACTCCGTTCGCTATCCGTCCGATCGCCGCGTCGGCGGCGCAGGGTGTGGCGGCGGGCCGCGGCGCGCCGGGCACGTCGGTGTCCGCGACGCCTTCGAATCCTCCGAACGCGACGTTTGCGCGGCCTCGAGCCGCCGACACCGAGATCGAAAAACGCGCTCATTCTCCCGATACGGCCGTCGGCTCGCGGTCCGGCGCGGTGGGCCTCGACGAGGCGACCGTACGCGCGATCTACGAGCGCTATCTCGAGGCGCGGCGCCGGAACAACGAGCGCACGGACAACGTGCGCTATGAAACGGTTCGCCGCAGTCTCGAGCAGATGCTCCCGGGGCTGCAGGCGCGGCACGCGGGCAAGCGCATCGAGTTCGAGGTGGTCGTCAAGGACGGACGCGTCGGCATCAAGCCCGTGGCGCGCTGAGCCCGGGCTCGCGCGGGCCGGAGAGGTCGGGCGTGAGAGGTGCTCGGGACGGTTGCGAGTCGAGGGCGAGGTGCGCACGGCGGCGTCGCTCGAGTGCGCGCTCGATGCGCTCGAGCAGAGGCTGGAGCGTCTCCGGGTGGGTTGCGCTGACGGCCACCGCGTCCTCGGCCTGCGCGCGTGCCTGGATCCAGGCGGCCTCGAGGCGATCGATTTTGTTGTAAACGCGCAGGCGCGGGATGGCCTCGAGTCCCAGCTCGACCAGAACGGCATCCGTAGTCCGCACGTGGGTCTCGAGCGCGGGATCGGAGGCGTCGAGTACTTGCACGAGCAGGTCGGCGGCGGCGGCTTCCTCGAAGGTGGCGCGGAACGCAGCGAACAGATCCCGCGGCATTTGCCGGATGAACCCGACCGTGTCGGTGACCAGCGCGACCGTGCCACCGGGCAGTCGCATGCGGCGCGTGCACGGATCGAGCGTGGCGAAGAGCGCGTCGGCGACGTAGGCGTCCGCGCCCGTGAGCGCGTTGAGCAGCGTGCTCTTTCCGGCGTTCGTGTAGCCGACGAGCGCGACGACCGGAACGTCGGACCGTGCGCGCAGGGCGCGTTGTTGGGCGCGCCGGCGCGCGGAGCCGGCGAGCTGCTGCGTCAGATGCGCGATGCGCTCGCGGGCGCGGCGCCGGCCAATCTCGAGCTTGGTCTCGCCGGGGCCGCGTCCGCCGATGCCGCCGGTCAGCCGGGAGAGCGCGTCGTCACGGGTGCCCAGGCGCGGCAGCAAGTAGCGCATCTGCGCGAGCTCGACCTGAAGCTTTCCGTCGCGGCTGCGCGCGCGCTGCGCGAACAGGTCGAGGATGAGCTGGGTACGGTCGATCACCTTGAGGTCCGTGACCGAGGAGATGGCGGCCGCCTGCGCCGGTCCGAGGTCGCGGTCGAAGACGAGCACGTCCACGTCGAGCTGCATCGCCCGCACGACCACCTCGTCGAGCTTGCCGCGACCCAGCACGAAACGCGGATCGATGCGGTCGCGGATCTGCAAGACGGTGTCGGCGACCTCGACTCCTGCGCTACGCGCGAGCTCGCACAACTCGTTCAGCGAGGCCTCGGCCTCGTCGGCGCGTGCGCGTTCGGAGACGTGGACGAGGATGGCGCGACCTTCGGGACCGCGGACGGGTCGGAGCCGAGCCGCGCGAGCGAACTCCGCCTCGAGCGAGCGAATCAGCGTGCTCGGGTCCGCGTCGAGCCGCGCGAAGGGCACGGGGCCGTACGTACGGAATGGCTCGCTCGATCCGTCCGGCGCGGGGGGCGCATTGTGGCCGTAGTGGACCACGGTGGGCTCGCCCTCGGGGCCGACCCCGATCGCGGCGACGAGGTCGAGACGAAGTCGCGTCAGGTCGACGAGGTCGTCGCGGGTCAGCGGCTCGCCTCGCAGATGGGTGTGCACGAGGCGCAGGCCGCGAAAGCGGCCGACGGCGCCACGCAGCCGGCCGAGGTCGGGAAGGATGAGCTTGGTCGCATCGCCGACGAGAACCCATTCGACCGCCCCGGTGCGATCGACGAGGACGCCGACCTGTCGGCCCGTGTCGTGCGACAGCGCGCACATCGCGCGCGCGAGTTCGGGCGTTGCGATGCGGTCGAACGGGATGCGTCGGCGGTGGAGGCGTTCGAGAGCGGCGCGATGCGTGGGCTTGAGCCCCGAGGTGTTGCCGTGGATGCGCAACCATTGCCACGATAGCGAGCCCGGCGCGAGTCGTCGACCCTGGGGACGGGCTCGCACGCGCACTTCGATACGGACGGGGCTTCGGACTCGGACTCCGTCTCGGTCTCGGACACCGACTCGGCCTCCGCCTCCGCCACGGACTCGTACTCGGACTTGGGTTCGGTCTCGGGCTCGGACACGCACTCGGTCTCGGTGTCGGACGTGGTATCGGACTCAGGCTCGTTCCGTCACACCGGGTGGACCCAGCTCGCGTAGAGCCAGGTCGTCGCGGAGGTGAAGAGCAGGGCGTCGATCCGATCGAGCAGGCCGCCGTGACCGGGAATGATCCAGCCGGAGTCCTTGACCTGGGCGGCACGCTTGACGAGGGATTCGACGAGGTCCCCCGCGATTCCGCACAACGATCCGAGAATCCCGAGGAGCAGAGCGTGGCTCCAGGGCACCTCGGGAAGGCCGAGCTGGGTGACCACGAGCGCTCCGGCCGTGCTTGCCGCGAGGGCGCCGAAGAGACCTTCGAGAGTTTTCGAAGGTGAGATGACGGGGGCGAGGCGGCGGCGCCCGAAGGCGCGTCCGGCGAAATAGCCGCCGGTGTCGCCGAGCCACGCAAGGCACAGGGCGAGAGTGGCCCACGCGCCACCGGAGGGACGCGCGTGCAGCGCGGAGAGCGTCGCGAGGAGGCCGCCGGCGTACAGGGGCGTGACGATGGACCAGGCCATGCGAGAGGCGGCGGTCGCGATGGGCTCGGCAACGGCGAGCGAAAGGGCGAGAGGGACGACGATCAGCGCGACGATGGCGGTCGGAAGCCATGCGGCGTGGGCGGGAGGCCAGCGCAGCAGGGCGCCGAGGGCGACCGCGGCTGCGATGGACCAGATGCGTTGCGGGAGACGCTGGCCCGTGATGGACGCCAGTTCGGCGGCGGCAATCGCCGTAGCGACGAGGATGAGGGCTGCAAGGCCCCAGGGTGGCGCTCCGAACAGCAGGTAGAGGAGGAAGGGGACGACGAGGGCGGCGGTCAGCAGCCGGAGGGCGAGATTCGACAAGGGTCGGCGGGAGCCATGGCCGGCGGGGGCCTCAGGACTGGACATGCGATGCGACCGACGGCGATGGGGCCGACTCCCGAACCTGTGCGCTCGTGCGGCCGAAGCGACGCTCCCGAGCCTGGAAGGCAGCCAGCGCGTCGAAGAAGTCCGCTTCCCCGTAGTCGGGCCAAAGGGTCGGGGAGAAATGCAGTTCGGCGTAGGCGGCTCCCCAGAGGAGGAAATTGCTGATCCGCTGCTCTCCGCCCGTTCGAATGAGCAGGTCGACCTCGCCAAATTCCATCGAAGGTATCATTTTAGATACATATGATTCGTCGACGTCACTCGGGAGCACTGAGCCGGAAGCCGCGCACTGCGCGATTCGGCGCGCCACGTCGGCGATTTCCTCGCGTCCACCGTAGCTGAGAGCGAGGCACAGCGTCATCGCGCGATGCGAGGCGCTCGCTTCGACGAGCGGATCGAGCACTTCGCGCACCATGGCGGGCAGGCGCCCGATGCGACCGACCGTCGTGAGCCGAATCGCGTTGCCCAGAATCTCGTCGCGTTCGGTCACGAGAAATTCTCGCAACAGACTCATCAGGGCCTCGACCTCGTCGGGTGGTCGGTCCCAGTTCTGCTCGCTGAATGCGAACAGGGTCAGCGTCTCGATTCCGAGGCGCCGCGCGGCACGAACCACGCGTCGGACCGCGTCGCTGCCGCGTCGATGGCCTTCGGTGCGGGGCTGGCGGCGAAGCTGGGCCCAGCGACCGTTCCCGTCCATGATGATGGCGACGTGCCGTGGCAGGCGCCGGACCTCGACGAGCACGGCCGATGCGCTTACCAGCGGGGTGTCGCGTTTGCAAACGGCGGCGCCGGACGTATGGGTGAAAGGGCATGGAAAGGGACCTTTACGCCGAGCTCGGCCTGAAGCGAGGGGCGTCCAAGGAGGAGGTCCGCAAGGCATTCCGGAAGCTCGCCAGGGAGCTTCATCCAGACCGAAATCCAGGGAACCGCCGCGCCGAGGAGCGATTCAAGCGCGTCGCGTATGCGCACGACGTGCTCAGTGACGACCGCAAGCGTGCTCTTTACGACGAGTTCGGGGAAATGGGCCTTCGCGAAGGTTTCGACCCGGAGCGGGCGAGGGCGGCGCGAGCGTGGGGCGTCGGTTCGGACGCCGGGCCGGTGCACGGTGACGGCTTCGAATTTCAATGGTCGGGCTCGCTCGACGACCTTCTGCGTGGGGTCGGGGCCGAGGGATTCGGTTCGTTTTTCGAAGCATTCGCGCAGGGCTCCCCGCGTCGGAGGCAAGCCCGCGAGGTGAGCGCCACCGTGACTCTCCCCTTCGCGGACGCCGTGAAAGGATGCGAGCAGAGCCTCGAGGTGCGACTTCCGAACGGCGAGGTTCGCACGGTGCAGGCCCGGATTCCGCCTGGAGTCGAAGATGGTGGGCGGCTGCGGCTTCGCGGTGCGCTCGGAAAGAACGGCCCCGACCTCGTCCTGTCGGTGCACGTCGAGCCGCATCCGTGGTTTCGACGGGAGGGGCTCGACCTTCATCTCGATCTCCCAGTGACGGCTGTCGAGGCATGGAAAGGAGCCCGAATTGCCGTTCCAACCCCCGACGGCGAGGTCGTGGTCAAGTTGCCCGTGCGTGCACGCTCCGGTCAGAAATTGCGCCTCCGTGGCAAGGGGGTGCGAGGGCGAGACGGCCGTGTCGGAGACCTGTATGTACGCGTCATCGTGCAACTGCCCGACGCGGAAGAGGCAGGGGAGATCATCGAGTCTTTGGCGCGCTATTACCGCACGAATCCGCGCGAAGGCCTGAAGCTGTGACGGCGTGTGCGGCGGTTCGTCGAGGAGGCGCAGGTGCCTGGTCCAGGGTCGGGCTCGAGTCACGCCCACGACCCGGTCGTCGGCTTGCAGGGTTGCGGTCGCACAAGTCTGGATCGAGACTCGCCGGACGGCTGGATTCAGCCGCCGCAGCGTCTGATCTCGATGACGTTTCCGCTGGGGAGTAGAAGGACCGTGACCGGCGGTGTGCTCGCGGCGCCAGCAAGCGCGCTGACATCGCCGTGAGCCATTTCGACCACCGGTTCGTGGCCGATTTGCAAGTCTGGATCGAGGAGGTCGACCCGCACCATCGTGCTCGCAGGGTCGTGGCGAACCGCTAACAACACGTCCGGTGCTCCATACACCGAGAGCAAACTGAGGCGGGTAGCGGGGGCCGGTTCGGAGGCGCTCCCCGTCAAACCCGTTTCCGGGTCGATGTGGGCGAGCGAGTGGTCGAAATCGTCGCGCATGGCCACGACGAATCGACCGCCGCTCGCCGCCAATGCGCGGTTCGCCAACCCACGCTCGGAGACGACGTGCCTCCCGAGGAGCCGCCAGTCCTCCGAGGCGTCGAAGAAATCGACGCGGTTCTGGGATGCGACGACACCGACGACGTTGCCGACGACGGCGAGTCCGCGAGGCGGATTGGACCGGTCCGTCGGAATGCCGAGACGAGGCTCCGGGTCTGGCGGGACGTAAAGTCGGCGCAGGCTCATGGCGGGGCTCGGCATCGAATCGACGGCGACGACGTGAATCGAGCCGGCCTCGGCCGTGGCTTCGACGGCGACCACATGATCGGCCGTCGGAAGCAATAGGGGTTCGCCCGATAGGCGAGGAATGCCGCTCGGTTCCCTGTCCGGGTCGGGTTCGACGAACGCGACGACGCATTGGCCATTCGTCAGTGCAACCGCCACCACGGCCCGCTCGCCGTTCCAGGCCGCGGCGAGCATGCGCGGCGTCGTCGGCAGCTCGAAGAGGGGGAGTGACGACCGAGGCGGCCCCGCTTCGGAAAGGGTTCGTACGTGCGCGACCACAGTTCGGGGTCTGTCGCGCGAAACGTCGACGACGAGAACACTCTCGGGAATCCAGCCCGTGATCGCGGCATGTGGCCCAATAGGCGCGTCGAGAACTTCGCGCTCGACTTTGAAAAGAACCCCGTCGTCGGTCACGCCGTCGCAGTCGTTATCGCGACCGTCACACTGTTCGCGAAGCCCCGGGGCGACCGACCGGTCGTCGTCGTTGCAGTCTAGGCCGCACGGAGGTGCCCCATGGCCGTCGCCGTCCGCGTCGACTCTCGACGTCGGCAGGCATCGTCCGCCGATGCATCGATCGCAGGGCTCACACTCCTCGTCTCGCGAGCAGACGCCCGGGACGTCGGCGCGCGGTAATGGACCCGATGGATGGGACGGCTCGGCGCACGAGCAGCCGCGGAAGGGCGTCAGCAACGACCAGGCAAGGAGCCAGGTGCCGCGCATGCCATTACCTTACCTCGACGCAATGCCGAGACCGGGTGTGGCTCGACCGGATTCGGCCGTGGCGGTCAGGGTTCGCCCGCCCGGACGGCGTGTCCGGGCGTTTCACGTGAAACAACGGCCCGGAGGATGCGGTCGCCCACCTGGATCCGGTCGATGACGTCGAGAGCCGTGATGACGCGCCCGAACGCCGTGTACTGTCCCTCCAGGTGGGGTTGCGCGGCCTGCGTCACGAAGAACTGGCTTCCGCCCGTGTCCCGACCCGCCAGTGCCATCCCCACCGTCCCACGCCGGTATTCGGTCCATGCGTCCTCGCAACGCTGGGACCATCCAGGGCCGCCGTAGCCGGTTCCCGTGGGATCGCCGGTCTGAACGACGAAAGCGGGAACGACGCGATGGAAGGCGACCCCGTCGTATCGCCCGGACCGAACCAGGGCCACGAAACGAGCAGCCGTGGTCGGAGCCAGCCCCGAGTCGACGCGGACCACGAACGCACCGCGCGTGGTTTCCATCGTGACCTCCACGTCCGTTTCCAGCAGGTCGGCCGGCCGGATAGGATTTGGGATCGGCGAGGGTTCGTTCGCCGGAATCTCGATCTCGATCTCGGTGAGAACCGCCCGAGCCCGATTCCGAACCGCGACGTTCCAGTGCCGCGCCAGCTCGGTCAGTCCGTCGGCGATCTCAGCGCCAAGCCATCCGCGGACACGACCGGGTGATGCCGCACCGATCAATCCCTCCGACCCGTCCTGCGCTCGTGCGAGGGCATGGCCGCCGAACGCCGCGACGGCGGTCAGCCAGGCCTGAAGTCCCTCGAGCTCGTCGTTTTGGCGGAGTCGTTCGAACGCGTCGGCGAGCCTGGACCTGACGCGTCCCGAGGGCGGGCCGGGGCGTAGCTCTTCGTACGGTGCCCCGGCGGGTCGTACGGAAGCGACCTGGCGCGGGGGCTGCCACCAGCCACGGATGCGCTCGCCGAGCGCCTCGAGGGCCGTGCCGACGACGGCTACCGACGCATCCGCGAGCGCAAGGAGCAGGAGCTCGTCAGCGTGCGGGGCACCTAGCTTCACCGCGGCGGCGACGACCGCCATGCGTACGCGCTCGTCTGGGTCCTCGTAGAGGCGCCGCAGCGAGCGAAGGGCATCGTCGTTCCCGAGCTCACCGGCGAGCATCGCCGTTCGAGCCCGGCGCTCCCACGTTTCCAGGTGGCCCAAGCCGCAGCTCGGGACCAGCCGGACCGAGCGGTTTGCGAGGTCGAGGACTCGGGCGGCCGAGCAGTGAAGAAGCGCCATGTCTCGGGGATGCCCGCGCACGACCTGGCCGGAGCGGACTGCACTTTCGACGTCGGGGGCCGCCGCTTCGCCGGCGGATTCGACGTTCAGCCCCGAGCTCGAGGCGCTGCGGGCGCGGCTCGACGACGCAGAGGACGACAGACTGCGGTGCAATCGCTCGACCACGGCACGGATCGACGGATCGCCGGGAACGCCCGCGGCCGCCTCGAGACCCTCGAGCAGGACGTGCACCTGGCCGCCCTCGCTCACGATCCCATCGTGCGCTTCGACGATGGCGTCAAGAAGTCGTTCGAGGGCGCGCGCGATGGCTCCCGCCGCTCGTGCGCGCCCCAGTGCGCGAATCGCTTGCACCGCCACGCGCCAATCCGCGTCGGAAGTCGACGTTTCGAGCAGAGGGAGCACCGCCGTCGGATCGCGGCCGAGTGCGCGTACCGCGAGGATGCGCGTCTCGGCGTCCGCGTCGCGTGTGGCGTCGCGTAACGCGCGGCGCACGGCTGCGCCGTGCTCGCCGTCTGGAAGCGGATGGCGCCCGAGCGCGAACGCACAGGCCCTGCGCACCTCGACGTGGCTGTCGTGCGCGAGGCGTGCTGAGGCGCGCACCATCAGGAGCCCCGGGGCCGGTCGCTCTCGAAGGCCGAGCATTCCGAGCGCGAGGCAGGCGCCGGTTCGAGCGTCGGCCTCGTCGGCCTCGAGCTCCGCTTCGATGGCGGGAACGGCGGCCGAGCCGCCGCAACGCGCCAGATCGCGGACCATGCGACCGCGGAGCTCGGGATCGACCTCAGCGGCGAGGGCACCCGTCAGGGCATCGACAGCCGTCCGAGGCGCCATGTCCTGCAGCGCACCGATTCCCATCGACGCGGCCGCTCGAACCTCGGGAAGCGGGTCCGAGAGCAGTCGGACGAGCTCGAGGGCGAGCCGGGGGTCGTTGAGCCGCGCGAGTCCGACCGCGGCAATCGTGCGAATCCGGCCGTCGCTCGAGCGACTGGCCTCGACGAGCGGCCGTGGATCGCGCGCGTCGATCGCGACGACGAGCTCGCGTGCGGCCTCGTCGTGGGCACGCGCGGACGACGGGGAGCGCGAAACGGATCGATCGTCGCCGGGACCTTGCACCGATCTCGGGGCCTCGTCGCGCGTCCCGGGCGCCTCGACCGCCGCCGGACCGCCCGCGCATCCTTCTTCACCGCATGCGACGATCAACATTGCCTTGAGACAAACTAAGATGTGTATCGAGTATGATACTTTCCCGTAGGTACTTGTCTGAGCGAGGCGAATCCGATGCACGTTCGGCGTACACGCGCTCCGCGCCGTACGACCGGCCCTATCCGCATGCAGCGCGACCGGTCGGCCGAATCTCGTGACTCGCCGATCGCACGCGTGCTGAGAGCGCACCGCCGCCGGTTGTTTGCGCGAGTCGCTTGCGGCGCGGCATGCATGCGTCGTGACGACCGCGATCGTCGTCTTCGCCATCAGCTACGTCCTCGTCACCGCGCGCCGGCTCCAGTGGCTGCCGATCGACCGTCCCGCCGGGGCCCTGGTCGGTGCCGTGCTCACCGTCGCCGCGGGCGTGCTCACTCCCGAACAGGCCCTGCAGGCCATCGACGGACACACCCTGTTGCTGCTGTTCGGCGTCATGGGCCTCGGCGCGTTTCTCTCAATTGACGGGTTCTTCGACGTTGCCGAGGCGTGGCTCGTGATGCGCGCGCGAACTCCTGCGCGATTGGTGGGCTTCGTCGTTTGGGGTGCGGGCATCCTGTCCGCGTTCATCACCAACGATGCCGTGTGCGTGCTCGGCGCGCCCGTGATCGTTCGAATGATCCGCACGCACGATTTGCCCCGGCTTCCGCTGCTGCTCGCGCTCGCGACGGCCTCGAACACCGGAAGTGTCGCCACGCTCGTCGGCAACCCGCAAAACATGCTCTGCGGGCTGCTGGGGGGCCTCGAATACCGCGACCACCTCGCCCTGATGGCGCCCGTCGCCGCCGTCGGCCTTGCGATCAACCACGCCGCGATCCTGATTGCATTCCGGCCCGCGCTTCGCGCGGCGCGCCTTCGACCCGTCGTCGCGCGGCCCCCCCTCTCTCCGCGCGCCGTCGCCTCGCTCCTCGTCGTCGTCGCCAGCGCCATCGGCTTTACGCTTGGCGCCGACCTGGCCTGGACCGCGACCGGTGCGTTCGCGCTGCTGATGTTGCTGCACCGCCGCGACACGCGCCCCTTGTGGCACCGAATCGACGCGACCGTCCTGCTCTTCTTCGCCGGCCTGTTCGTCGTCGTCGGCGGGCTCGTGCACAGCGGGGCACCGGCGGCCTTCTTCGCGCGCCATCCGCTCGGCGTTTCACCCGACGATCCGTTCGGGTGGTGGCGTCTGTCAGCCATCTTTCTGGTCGGTTCGAACGTGGTCTCCAACGTCCCGTTCATCCTCGTGGTACGCGACGCGGTCGCGGCGCTGCCGGACGCGCGCGCGGGCTGGGAACTGCTGGCGATGGCCTCGACGTTCGCGGGCAACCTCACGCTCATCGGCTCCGTGGCCAACATCATCGTCGCGGAGAACGCGCGCGAGATCGGCGGACTCGGCTTCGTCGAGTACCTGCGCGTCGGCGCGCCGGTGGCGCTGCTCACGACCGCCGCCGGCACCGCATGGATGCAGCTCGCGGGCGTGCTCTGACGGGAGCCACGGCCGTACCCCGTCAGCGATCGGAGCCGGCTCCAGAGTCCCCATCGGCCGACCGCCGCGCGCGCGCGCGATCGAGCGACTCGCGCACCCGCAGCAGCAGCCCGTCGGCGTCGTATGGTTTCTCGACGAACCCGTCAATCTCCGGCCGTAGCCAGTCGCGCAAGGCGTCGGGCGAATAGCCGCTCGCGTAAAGGATCGGCAGGTCCGGACGCCGCGCGAGCAACTCGTCGGCCACCTCACGCCCCGTCATGTCGGGCAGCATCGCGTCGAGCAGGGCGATGTCGATGGCACCCACGCGCTGCTCGAAGACCGATCGGGCCTCGCGTCCGTTGGTCGCAATGAGCACGCGGTAGCCCGCGTGCTCGAGCACGCGCTGCACGACGCGTGCGACCAGATCGTTGTCCTCGGCCACGAGGACCGTTTCGGTGCCGCCGTCGATGTTGCCCGTGATCTTGGTGCCGATCCGCGAGGCGAGCCGCGCGGCGATGGGAAAGTAGACCTTGAACGTCGCGCCGCGACCCACCTCGCTGTAGACGTGGATGAGACCGCCGATGCGCTGGATCGCGCCGTACACGATGGACAGACCGAGCCCGGTTCCCTTGCCCGGGGGCTTGGTCGTGAAGAACGGCTCGAAGAGCCGCGCGCGCACGTCGGCGGACATACCGCGACCGGTGTCGGTGACCGTGAGCAGGACGTAGCGTCCACGTCGTGCCCACGGATTGGCGCGGACGTACTGGCCGTTGAGGACGACGTTCTCGGTCTCGATGGTGATGCGTCCCCGGCCGTCCATCGCATCGACGGCGTTCATGCAGAGGTTCGAGAGGACCTGCTCGACCTCGCCGGGGTCGGCGGCGACCGTGCCCAGGTCGTGTCCCGGGATGAAGTCGATCTCGACGGTCGCCGGGAGCACCCGGCGGAGCAGTTCGAGCGTGCTCGAGACGACGCGATTGAGCTCGATGAGAGGCGGCGCTCCGGGCGTTCGCCGCCCGAAGGCGAGGAGCTTGCGGGTGAGGTCCGCGGCGCGATCGATGGCCTCCCGGGCGCGGTCGAGGTCGTCGCGGAGGGTCTGCGGCAGCTCCGGCGAGCGACGCACGTTGTCGACGAAGTTGACGATGCCGACCAGCAGGTTGTTGAAGTCGTGCGCCACGCCGCCGGCGAGCAGGCCGAGCGATTCGAGGCGCTCGGCTTGCCGGAGGCGATCGTCGATCTGACGGCGTTCGCGCTCGGCGGAGACGCGCCGCAGCGTCGTGGCGAGGAGGCTTCCCACGATCCGCAGCGTCTGGATCGTCTCGTCCGTCCATTGGCCTGGACTTCGCACCCAGTCGACGCCGATCCCGCCGAGCACGCGGTCGCGCGCGACCAGCGGTACCGTCAGGAAGCTGACGATGTCGTTGGCACGCATCGCGGCGGCCTCGGCGCGCGCCTCGGGCGGCAGCGCGTCCGCGCTCGCGGCGCACACGATCTCGCCACGCGCCAGCTTGCCGAAGCCGTAGGGAAAGGCCGCGATGGGAATGTCGCGGAAGCGCTCGCGAACCGAGGAAACGTCCGCGGCACACGCATCGTGCTGGCAGCGGAAGCGCTCGAGGTCCGAGGAAAGCTCGAGCGTGTAGACGCGGTCGGCGCCGCACCATGCACGGACGAGCTCGAGCGCGTGACGGACCGAGACCTCCTCGTCTTCGGGCGTGGCCTCCAGCAGACTCGAGGAGACGCGTACGATGAGATCGCCGGCCGATCCCGACACCGCCTCAACCCGAGGCCACTCTATCAGCGCATCGGGAGGCAGCGGAAGTCCCTGCGGTGGCACCGGTGCACATATCGGTCGCCGGTGCACGGGAGTTTTCTGAGCCGAAGAGCGCGCTGGTGGCGCGCGCCGAAGGAGCTTTCAGGATGCGCGACCGCGTCCGGTTCCGTCCGCGGTCGGGACGGCATTGCTACCGACTCGAAGGGCGAGGTCGCGGTCGAACCCCCGGAACTTCCGCGTGGAAAATCAGCGCCGCGAAATCATGGCGTCGTGCGAGCGGTGCCGCCGGTGGTGAGCGTGTCGATGGGGGTGACCGTGCACCGGTCGGCACCGTCCCAGCGCACGTCGGCGACGCGCCAGAAGTCGTTCGCGTCGGGCGGGCCGGCACCCCGCGTCAGGGTTCGCGAGGCCACGTGAACGGGGCTGACGCTGATGTCTCCACAGTAAATGCGCACCGTGGATGGGGCCGGGCCGGCTCCATGATTGGCGTAGTAGTGGACCCCCACGCGATAGACGTGGCCCACCACCGGATCGTCGATGTTGATGTTTTCGGGACCGAATCCATCGACGTCGTCGATGTCGAGACGCGGATCGTCTGCCGGCCCCGGCGCGTCCCACGACGGCGTCCGGTTGGCGAAGTAGCAGTCGTTGGGAACGTTGAACCAGCCCGTTCCTCCCGCCCTCCGCAGCAGGTGCAGATCGACGTCCGCCCGGTCGACCGACCAGGACAGCTCGACGCGGATGCCGTCCCCGGTCGCGGTCACGGTCAGCATGCACGAGTCCGTCAAGCCGTGGTTGTCGGTCACCGTGAGCCGGACCGTGTAAACGCCGACGAGGTTGGGCGTGAACGGAGTCGTGGGCGACGCGGGTGAGCCGAACGTTCCGCTCGCTCCGGGAGGCGCCGAGACCAGCGTCCACATCCACGAGGCGATGAACCCGTCGGGATCGCTCGCCGAGCCGACGAGCGTGACGGGCACCAACGGGCGCGTGCGCGCATCGGGCGGGCAGCGGACCGTCGGCGGTACGAGGCACACGCCGTCATCGACCGCGCCGTCGCAATCGTCGTCGACCCCGTTGCAGCTTTCCGCCGTGGGCAGGACCTCGCCCACGCAGCTACCCCAGGAAGCGCCTCCGCCGCCGACGACGCATGACTGCGAGCCGTCGCGGCAGCGGCCAACGCCCCGCGTGGCGGGCGACCCCGTGTAGCATGCGCGCGTCTCGCCCGGTCTGCACGCGCAGTCCTCGTCGGAGGCGCCGTCGCAGTCGTCGTCGAGCCCGTTGCAGCTCTCCGTGGCGGGGCCCACCCAGCCCGTGCAGCTTCCCCAAAAGGAGCCGACGCCGCCCGGGCCCGCGATGCACGTGCGGAGGCCGTCCCGACACTCGCCCCGACCACGCGTACCCGCCGGGCCTTCGTAACACGATTCCGTGGCGCCAGGCGCGCACGCGCAATCCTCGTCGGAGACACCGTCGCAATCGTCGTCGACTCCATTGCACGCTTCGGCTCCGGGGAAGCGCTGCCCCTCGCACGATCCCCAATCGCTTCCCGCGCCGTCCGGGCCGAGCACGCACGTCTGCGTGCCGTCGCGACAGACGCCGACGCCACGCGCGTCGGCCGGGCCCGTCCAGCACGCGCGCGTCGCTCCCGGGACGCACAGACACGTCTCGTCGATCGGTCCGTCGCAATCGTCGTCGAGTCCATTGCAAAGCTCGGCCGCCGGCAGCACGGCCCCGCTGCACGTCCCCCAGGCCGGACCCTCCGAGCCGCTCACGCAAGACTGGCGACCTGGACGGCAGCGACCCACCCCGGCGCTGCCCGCCGGTCCCTCGTAACATTCACGGCTCGTACCCGGCGTGCACGCGCATCCCTCGTCGGTCGTGCCGTCGCAGTCGTCGTCGGCGCCGTTGCAGGCTTCCTCCGACGGCAGGCGCGCCCCGTCGCAGCGTCCCCACAACGAGCCTCCGGCCGTCGCGTCGATGCAACTCTGTTCCCCGGACCGGCAGGTGCCGACGTCCGCCGTGCCCGCGGGGCCGTCGTAACAGGGCCTGCGTTCGCCCGGCTCGCACTCGCAACCGTCGTCCGGCGTCCCGTCGCAATCGTCGTCGAGTGTGTTGCACCGCTCCACGCCGGGGGGCTCGGCACCGAGGCACGGCCCCCAGGACCCGAACTCGGCTCCCGTGTCGAGGCAACGCTGCGTACCCAGCGTGCATCGACCGACGCCCGCGACCGAGGGGTCTCCGGGATAACAGGGCTGCTCGTCTCCCGGGCTACATCCACAGCCTTCGTCCACCCGTCCGTCGCCGTCGTCGTCGACTCCGTTGCACCGCTCGGCGCCGTCGTGTCCATCGGGCGGCCCGTCGTATGGGACGTGCGCGTCCCGCCCGTCTCCGTCGGGAGGTTCGACGTCTCCGTCGGGGCTCGCGGTGCCCCCGTCGATCCGGCCCGACCCCCTCGCGCCGCCCGCCGCGGCGCTGCACGCCGACGCGGCGGGCACGAGCACGATTCCGACGACGGCGACGATCGAAGTTCCGCGCGACGGCTGCATGCGACGACAGGAAAACAGGATACCTCGCGCCTCCGTGCGTCGCGAAGGGGGATCCCCGGCTGGGTCCGACCGCTGCGATGCCGTATCATGTTGGCCATGGTGGTCGTGCGCGCCTGGGCTCTCGTCGTCTCGCTCGTCGCTCACGCGGGTTGCGCGACCGGGGGTCGCGATACGCCTCCGGCGACGGACGCCGGGCGAGACACGGGCCGCGACGCCGTCATGGACGGTACGGCCGACGTCGAGTCTCCGGATGCCCGATTGCCATGCGAGCGCGACGAGGATTGCGACGACGGGCTGCGCTGCAGCGGGGTCGAGCGCTGCGTCGAGGGCCGCTGCGCGGCGGGCGAGCCCGTGCGGTGCGACGACGGGGTCCGGTGCACGCGGGACGAGTGCGCCGAGCCGGACGGGACCTGCACGTCGCGGCCGGACGACGGCGCATGCCCCGCGGGGCTCGTGTGCGATGCGGCGGACGACTGCGTGGCCCCACGGGCGTGCGCCTCGGACGCGGAGTGCGACGATGGAATGTTCTGCAACGGCGTCGAGCGTTGCGATCCGTCGTTCGGGTGCAGACGGGGCGAGCCGCCGAGTTGCGACGACGGCCGCGCGTGCACCCTCGACCGGTGCAACCCGACGACCGACGCATGCGAGTCGCTGCCCGACGACGGCCGATGCTCGGACGGCCGCCGTTGCAACGGGGTCGAGCTGTGCCGTCCTGCCGAGCCCGGGGCCGACGCGCGCGGGTGCGTCGTAGGCACGCCCGTCGCGTGCGACGACGGGATCGCCTGCACGCAAGACGTCTGTGACGAGGCGACCGGAACGTGCAGGTCGGAGCCCCGAGATGCGGCATGCGACGACGGGGTCTTTTGCAATGGCAGCGAGCGGTGCGAGCCAATGCGCGGATGCCAGGCGGGTACGCCTCCGGCGTGCGAAGATGCCATCGGCTGCACGCGGGGACGGTGCGATGCGGCCACGGACCGCTGCGTGCAGGAGCCCGACGATGCGGCTTGTCAGGACGGTTTGGCGTGCAATGGCATGGAGCGCTGCGACGCGACGGGGGCGACGCCGGGACGCGGGTGCGTTGCGGGAACGGCGCTGCGATGCGACGACGGGCTCGCGTGCACCACCGACCGGTGCGTGGAGCCCGGACGCTGCGAGCACCAGGGGAGCGACGCGGACGGCGACGGG
>JANWZI010000055.1 GCA_025054695.1 Myxococcota bacterium
GGGCGTGGTAGCCGCCCTCCGCCCAGGCGCGCGTCCGACTCCAGTCGACGTCCTGCGGACGCAGGGCGACGGGCTGTGCGGGCCGATCGATTCGGAGCACGAGCCAGCCCTGACGCAACAGCCACTCGTTGACGCGTACCGCGCCCAGGCGCGGCCGCACACCGTGATCGCTCGCGACGATCACGGTGCAGTCCGAGCCGGCCAGCGCGAGCAGGGCCTCGAGCTGCTCGTCGAGCGCCGCGAAATAGCCGACGACGCGCTCGGCGATCGGCGCAGCCGGATCGTGGCGAGGATGCGACGGATCGAGGTGCCGCAGCCAGGCGTGCAAGACCCGGTCGGGCGCGGTGTCCACGACGAACAGTGCGTCGGGCCGCTCGCTGCGCCACAACTCGCGCGCGATCGCGAAGCGTTGCCGCGTCGCGGCAAGCAGCCGCAAGAGCGTCTCTTCGTCGGGGCGCTGGCGCCCCTCGACGACGTCCGGGACGTACGGGCCGAAACGCGCCTCCAAAAGCGGACCGAGCGAGGCGGGCGCGGTCCATGCCCCCTCGGTGTGAAGAAGACACGCCGCGCTCACACCGCGCACGGGCGGCGGCGGGCTCGACGGGGGCACGAACAGCACGACCACGTGCGCGCCCTGCTCGCCCAGATGATCGAAGACGCGCTTGGCCCGCACGTCCGTGCCTCGAACGGTTCGAAGCGCGTACCCGCCCCGATCGCGCAGTCGGAACCCGTACAGGCCCAATTCGCCCGGATCGCGTCCCGACAGCATGCAGGTCCAGGCCGGCACCGTGACCGGCGGAGCGCAGGAGCGGAGCGGACCGTGGCAGCCGCGCGCCCGCAGCGCGCCCAGCGCCGGCATCACCTCGCGCAGGCGTTCGAAAATGAGCCCGGCTCCGAGCGCGTCGAGACCCACGAAGAGAAGTCGCCTGCCGGCCACGGCGCGCTCGTAGCACGTCCGCGTGGAGCGGCAGCGGTCTGCGGAGCGCGGACTTCAGGACCGGGCAGCCGCCGTGATATGCAGAGGGCGATGGCAGATGTCGCACGGACAGTGCTCGTCGTCGGCGTCGGGACGATGGGCCGTGGCATCGCCCAGGCGTGCGCGGCGGCGGGCATACGCGTCCGCCTGTGCGACGTGGACCGCGCGACGGCCGAGCGCGGCCTGCAAGGCGTGCTCGAAACGCTCGATCGGCTCGTCGCACGCGGAAAGCTCGACGCCGCCGAACGCGCAGCGATCGCAGCGCGAATCGAGCTCGCCTCGGACCTCGAGTCCGGCGCGGCGGACGCCGACGCGTGCATCGAGGCCGTGCCCGAGCGCATCGAGCTGAAGCTGGAGACGTTCGCCCGGCTCGATCGCGTCGCGCGCCCGGACGCCCTGCTCGCGACGAATACCTCTTCGCTGAGCGTCACCGAGATCGCGGCCGCGACGAGCCGCCCCGACCGCGTGGTCGGCACGCACTTCTTCAACCCCGTCCCCGTGATGGAGCTGCTCGAGGTCGTCCGCGGGCTGCGAACCGACGAAGCCACCGTGGAGCGCGCCGTCGCCCTCGGCCGCCGGCTGGGCAAGACGCCCATCGTGGTGCGCGACTTCCCCGGTTTCGCCACGAGCCGCCTGGGCGTCGTGCTGGGCGCGGAGGCCATCCGCATGCTCGAGCAGGGCGTCGCGAGCGCCGAGGACATCGACCGCGCCATGGAGCTCGGCTACCGGCACCCGATGGGACCGCTGCGACTGACCGACCTGGTGGGGCTCGACGTGCGCCTGGCGATCCTCGAGCACCTGCACCGCGAGCTGGGCGAGGCGTTCCGGCCCCCCGCGCTGCTGCGCCAGATGGTGCGCGCCGGCAAGCTGGGACGGAAGAGCGGCGAGGGGTTCTACAGGTATTGAGCGGAGCGGACGGTGCGCGCGGATCGCTCCCCTCGCCTCGACGACACGCGCCGATCGCGCCGGAAACGCGTCGCTGCGCGATGGCCGGCATGGCTGTTCGCTGCGGCGATCCTCGCTGCCTGCGATGCCGAACGAGGCGACAACGCCGAAGGGGAAGCGTGCACCCGCGACCGGCAATGCGCCGAGCCGCTGCGCTGCATCGGAGGCATCTGCCAGCACCCCGAGCGCGATGGTGCTCCCTCCGACGCACCGGGCGGGGAAACGACGACGTCGGGCTGACGACATCGCCCATCTGTCCCGCGACGTGAAGGCGCGCACGCCTCGACTCAAGTGCGATGCGGTGCCTACGGAAACCACGGCGCGTCGCGGGCACATGCCCGTCCACGTCGATTCCGGCGGATGCAAGGTCACGCAAGCCCCGCGCGGCGTCCCGTTCTGGGCGCAAGCCCTGCACCCCCGAGCCCGTCACGGCCGCATCATGACGGGCCTTTCGGGCAGGCCGCGACCTTGCACGACAAGCGCCCGTATGACCGTGCTGAGCGAAGCTGCTGCGACCTCGAGCCACCCGCTGCCCCGAACCGAACCCGTCCAGACCGCGGCGGCCCCGTCCGCCGCCCGCTCCGGCAAACCGGCTCTGCGCGCCACGCCCGGCTGGCCGGTGCTCGTCGGCATCTGCCTCGCTGCGATCGCCGTGATCGTGACGATGCTCGTCGACGGCATCTCGAGCGGCGTGCTGTTCCGCTGAACGCCGTCGCCGGACACCGGGGGACTCTCGCACCCGAGCCCGAGACCGAGTCCGAGCCCGAGACCGAGTCCGAGACCGAGACCGAGACCGAGTCCGAGTCCGAGACCGAGTCCGAGTCCGAGACCGAGACCGAGTCCGAGACCGAGACCGAGTCCGAGCGCGAGTCCCGGTCCCAGTCCGAGGCCGATCTCGACTCAGACGAGCGGCAACCGGGTCCCGAGCCCGACCCTCGAGGAGTGGACCCGATCAGGAGGCCAGACCGCGCCGAATCAGACGGGAAACGCGGTTCCGCACTCCGCGCAGAACTTGGCCGAAGGCTGGCCCTGCGCTCCGCAGGCCGGGCAGAACTTCGGCTTGGGCGCGAGCGACGCGCCGCACGCGACGCAGAACTTCCCGCCGTCCTGCTGATGACCGCACTGCGGACACGTCACGGGTCCGGTCGGACGGGCCGCCGGAGGTGCGGCCGCTGCGGCCCCGGCAGGCGCCGGTTGCGACTGCGCGAAGCCCTGCTGCATGAGCGCAGCCATCCCGAAGCCGACGCCGAGCCCGGCCCCCGACATCATTGCGCCGGCCCCCTCGCCTCCGCCCTTGGCCATGCCCTGACCGGCGCCGATCATCGCCTGGCCGGCTGCGTACTGTGCGAAGTTGCCACCGGCGAGCTGTTGCACGTACCGCGCGTCCTGCGCGAAGCGCTGGTCGAGCTCGAACTGGCGGGCCTGCGCCTCGGCCTGTGCCTGCGCGATTCCGATCTGCGCCTTGCGCGCGGCCCGCTTGGCGGCGCCGATTTCGGCCTGTGCTTCCTTGAGCCGCTCCTCGTCTTCGCGCGTCAGGTTGATGTGGAACTCGCCGACGCCGAGCACGCGGATGCCGATCTCGTTGAGATCGGGCGCGCTCTGCTGGAAGAGCTGCGCGATCTGCGCCTGCATCGGCATCAGTTGCAGGTAGCTCTTCTGCTGCTCGACCAGCACCTGGCCGACCACCGTCTTGACGCTGTTCATGAACGCGCCCTTGATCCAGCGCTCCTGCTCCTCGGCGGTCGTGGGCCGCAGTCCCAGGTACCGCAGGATGAGCGCCTCGGGGTTGACCACCTGGAACGAGAACGTGCCGTAAATGCGCGGGGAGACCATCTCGCCGAGCAACGGATCCTCGACGGCCCCGAGCTCGCCCCCGAACGGCACGTTGTAGATGGGCCGCATCGTCACGAAGAACAGGTCGGTGACGAAGACGTTGCCGCCCGTGACGCGATCGATGAGCTGCCCGAGGAACGGGATGTTTTGGCTGCTCAGCGTGTGGCGCTGTCCGACGCCCGCGGTGCGCAACGTCCCGACGAGTGCGCCGTCGCGGAAGAAGACGGCCGCCTCGTCGGCGTCGACCGTCAACTGCGCGTACATGGGTACCGTGCGGTCGGGGTGCTTGTAGACGAGAAGGTTCTTCTTGTCGTCCGGGCGCGCGATGAGCATTTCCTGCACGCCCTGCTTGATGAAGTTGAGGATTCCCATCTGGCGCGCCTCCGGTCTCGACAGCGAACGTCCGCAGCATAATGCAGCCCGCCGCGACGTCGACCCCCGAGCGTGGCTTGAAGGGCCGGATCGGGTCGGGGACATCGACACGGCCTCGGGCGCGGGCTCGGCCTCGGACTCGGTCTCGGTCTCGGGCTCGGACTCGGACTCGGACTCCGGCTCGGACTCGGGCTCGGGCTCGGGCTCGGGCTCGAACTCGAACTCGGGCTCGGACTGGGTCTCGGTCCCGCATCTGCCTCGAGCCCGCTGCGACCGAGCGCTCGCGGGTCGACGGTACGTGCGGCACGCTGATCCCGAGAGGCAACCCGCGTGCTCGCGCTCTTGCTCCCGGTGTGCATCGCCACGCGCGTGGTGGCGCAGCTGCCGGACTGGATCGCGTCCGATCCGTTCGGTCCCGACCCCACGTTGAGCGCGACCCCCGCCGTCCGCGCACACGTCGCGCCTTCCACAGCGCCAGACTTGGCGCCGCGCCCCACCCCCGGTGCGATCGTGTCGGCGATACCCGGAGTGCGCCAGGCCACCGAGGACCTCGATCTGCGCCTCGAGGTCGACCTGCTCGTCGCCGAGCAGCGCGCGCGCTTCACGAGCGAAGCGTCCTCGCCCGCGGAAGTGCTCTGGCGGCTCACGCTACCTGCCGACGCCGCCCTCGCGGCTCTTTCGGTCTGCAGCCTCCGAGGCGGTTGTGTCGACGGCCGCCCCGTGCCCGACGGCCAAGCGTACGAGCGGCTCATTCGGCCGCTGGTGCATCCAGCGGAGGCTGCTCCCTCGAACGCAAGGCCGGCTCCGTCTGCAGTCGCCGAGGTCCGCGCGGGGCCCGAAGCGACCGTCGTCGAGGTCCGTGCCGCACCCCTGCATCCGGGCGACGAGCTTCGCATCTCGCTCCAATGGGTCGCTCCGGTCCGCGTGCACGGCGGTGTGGTACGTGCCCTCCTTCCAGCGCGCCCGCAGGACGAACGCTCGGCGCCTCTGTTCGCGCGCCTGGAGGCCCCGACGTTGACCCTGCCGACGCTCGACGGCGAGGTCGCCGACGGCCGCATCCACGAGGTGTCTGCGGGCCGAGACATGTGGCTGGCCGCGCACCTGCCTGCGGCGGAGCGACGGGCCGTGATCCGTCCCTTTTCCTGTCGTGCAGCGCGCTGCGCGCGGCTCGCTCTGGTCGCCGGCCCACGCGCGAGCAAGGCACGGAACGTCGTCGTCGCGCTCGACGCCTCGGCATCGATGTCGGGTCCGGCACGCGCTCGCATGGCACTCGCGCTGCCGGCCCTGCTGGCGTCGTTGCCCGAAGGCAGTCGCCTCGCAGTGCTGCGATTCGCTTCCGATGCCGAGGTGCTGGTCCCGGCGAGCGACGAGCCGCAGGCCGTCGACGTCGCGCGGCTGCTCGAGGCCACCGAGCGGCCCGTGGGCGCCACCACCAGCCTGGCCGCGCTCGTGCAGCGGCTCGACTCGCTCCTGGCGAGCCCGCCGTGGTCCGATCGCCGGCCCATCCTCGTGATCCTCGGAGATGGGACGCTCACGGACACCGAGCCCGATCGCGTCGCCGCGCATCGCCTCGAGGACCTCGTTTCGGAGATCATCCTCGTCCACCTCGGCACGGAGTCGACGGGAACCCTTCTTGCGGGACCATGGCCCACACAGGTGCGCCGATGGAATCTCGTGTCGGAGGCCGCGGCGCGTCGCGACCGACCCGAGTTGCTCGTCGAGCGCCTACGAGACGCGTGGGCCCCTCTTCTGCGTGCCGCAGGGCAAAGCGTGCCCGCGGGCTCTGCCCTCGTCCGCAGCGGCCCGTTGCGGCCGCGCTTGCTCGATGTCCTCGCACGCGACGGATGGAGCACGTTCGCCCATCGGTCGGGCGGCGCGCTCGAACGCGCCTTGGTCGCGCTGCACGACCGATCCGGGGGACCTGTCTTCTGGGTGGCTGCTTCCCTCGACGGCGCACCGACGCTCGCGGTCCGGGCCTCGGTCGCACCGCCGCCCAGCGTGTCGCCGGTCGTGTCCGCTCCGTCCAGCGTCCCACGTGGGGGGCTGCCCGCCGAGACCGTTCTCGCGATGCTCCGCACCCGCTTGCTGCCACCGGCGCGCGCGTGCCTTCGCCACGACCGCGCTGGACGACCCGATCACGCGGTGCGCGCGGTCTTCCGGCTCCGTCTCGCCCGCCGCGAGGTCGCCTTCGCCCGCGTGGACGGAGCACTCTCGCAGACCCTCCGCGACTGCCTGCTGGCGGCCGTCACGACTCTCGACGTTCCTCCATTCGACGGCGAGGTGGTCGTCCGCTACCCGATCGCGACGGCCTCCGAGCCGCGACCGAGCGTGATCGCGCTCGACCCGGACGTGGCGCGCGTGGTGGAGCGTGTGACCGAATCCGACTGACGGATCGGATCGGCCGGCTCGACGATGCCGATGGCGAACGAGCCCGAGTCCGAGTCCGAGCCCGAGTCCGAGTCCGATCCCGGGTCGGAGACCGAGCCCGCGCCTCGGTCAGCGAACTGGGCCGACGCCTTGACCTCGCACACCGTTCGCACGTCGAGCTCTGGCGCAGTGTCTCCGACGCAACCGCCACGAGGCACCGATCGCGACGAACAGCGGCAGCACCCAGGCAACCGGTTCGGCTCGCGTCCGGTTCGACACCGCGCACGCGGTACCCGCCACCGACCGGTAGGACCCCGACGGGTCGCGCATCGCGCCGGTTCCAGCATCGGGCGAGACGGGCCCCGTCGTCGGCTCCTCGATGTCCGTATCTCCAGGCGCCGGTTCTTCGGGCTCGGGCTCGGGATCGGGCTCCGGTGCGGGCTCGGGTGCCGGCTCGGGCGCGGGCTCCGGCTCGGCGGGCGGCGGCTCGGGATCGGGCTCCGGTTCAGGGGCGGGCGGCGGCGGCTCGGGCGGGGGGGCGGCCGCACGCGGAGTCGACTCGACACGGATCTGGATCCAGCGATCCGGAGGGCCGCCGTCGTCGGAAAACCACGCGACGCCCTCCCGGACGAGATTGAAGTACTGCGGGTACTCGCCCGGCCTGTCGGGCGCACGGACGCTGAAGACGAATCGACCGGTGCCGCCCGGCGGCACGACGCGATCGATGGTTGCGGCGCGATTGGGGCCGATCCAGTCGGGGCCCGCGATGCGGCTCGCCACGTCGCGCGGCTCGGTCGTACCGAGGAACACCTCGCCGGGGCGCCAGGTCTCGGTGCCCGCGTTGCGCATCTCGATGTAGCCCTCGACCGTCGCGCCGGCCTCAACGGGAAACGGATCGCGCGCGAGCGGAAACGTCTGGTGGACGTATTCGGCCTTCCATCGGTGCGCCACGGTCCAGAAATCGTCCCCCATCTCGCGGAAGACGTTTTGGGTGCGGTCGCGGTAGTGCGCGTAGCGGCTCGAAAAACACGAGTAGCTCGGCGCACAGCCGTTGTAGTAGTGCGTCACCGTGCGCACCCAGGCGTCCCATCGCCCGTTGCCGATGCGCACCCCGTTCATCCACTCGATGGCCTGCGCGCGGTTGTCCACGCCGGGGACGTAGGCCGAACGGATGAGCATGTTGACCACGAAGTCGACGGCAGCCTCGATGTTGCCCTCGAGCCGCAGGATGCGATGCCCCTCGCGACGCAGCGTGTCGTCGTAGGTTCCCGCATCGAACTGGAACATGCCGAGCCCGCCCTGACGCGCGGAGCACGGCCCGTCGCCTGCCCCCGCGACGACCGGACCGCCGCAGTCGGGCGAATCGGGCCCCCGGCACGCCCACGTCAGCTCGTGCCAGCAATGGGACATGTTCGTTTCGGCATCGGCGATCCCGGCGAGCAACCAGCCCTGCGTGATCCCGTGCCGGAACGCGACGTCCCGGATTACCCCGGCCCGCGTTCGCCTCGCGGCGGGGCTCAGCGCGTAGGACGAAGTGACCGCCTCGTCCATCGCGAGCGGCTCGGGGGGCTCGAGGCTGCCGCATCCCAGGGCGACCAGGACGAGCAGCAAGGCAATCGGGAGCGACGCGTGCATGACCGCGCCTTAGTGCCGCGCAAGGCGTGTACCAGCCAGGGTGCGGAGCGCAGTCCGCACCGCCATGAGCTCGACTTCATGGAAGATCCCGGTGCGCCCCACGCCGAGCCTCCAGGGCCTGCTCGAGACGCTCACCGAACCGGTCGAATCGAGCGACAAGGGAAGGCTTGAGACGCCGATCCCGCTTCCGACTCCAAGTCCGTGCCCGGGCCCGGAGACGAAGACCGAGTCCGAGTCGGAAACCGAGAACGACCCTGAGCCCGAGCCCGCGTCCGAGTCCGACGGCGAGTCCGAGTCCGGAACCGAGTCGGCGTCAGACTCCAAGCCGCAGGCCGAAGCCGAGAGCGCGTCCGAGACCGAGTCGGAGCCCGAGACCGCGTCCGAGTCGGTGACCAAGTCCGAGTCGGAGCCCGAGACCGAGACAAAGAAAGTCCGAGACAGAGTCCGAGTCCGAGACCTGATACGAGACCCGGTCAGCGCGTACGCCGGCGCCGCCACCACAGAACGAGCCCGAGCGCGACGACGAGCGCGAGCGCGACCACGAATGCGACGCGCGTGTAGTTCTGCGCGAACGCCACGAGGCGCTCCCAGTTGTCCCCGACCGTCCAGCCCGCCACGAGCAACAGGGCGTTCCAGATCGCGGCCGACGCGCCGCCCCACGCGAGCACCGTGCACGCCGGGGCGCGGGCCAGGCCCGCCGCGACGAAGACGACCATGCGGAAGGCCGGTACGAAGCGATTCGCGAGCAGCACCCACGGACCGTGTCGCTCGAATCGATGCTGCATCGACGCGAGCAGCGCGCGCGTCCGATCCGTGCGTAGCCACGACGGCCAGCGCTCCCATCGATCGCCGAGGCCCAGCCCCAACCGCCACGCGGCGAGCATGCCGAGCAGGCTCGCGCCGGTGCACACCAGCCAGACTCCGGCCGCGGACCAGCCCGCGCGGGCGGCGAGGAACGCGCCGAAGAGCACGATGAGATCGCCCGGAATCGGCGGAACGACGTACTCGGCCGCCGCGGCCAGCCCGAGCGCTGCGTAACCAAGCGGCCCGTGGTGGTCACGGACCCACTGCAGCGCGGGATCCACCGGCGCGCAGGCTACCGATCCGTGCCGGCCGGTCCAGCGGGACTCGGATCGGCATCCGGCTACGCTCCCGGCTCGGCCTCGAGGGGGCATTCGGCCTCGCACTTCGCCTCGGCCTCGATTCCGAAAGACCGCTGCATCCCGGTCGACGCACGCTTCCGACCTCGTCGCGGCCCGAATCCTCGCCCAGCCCTCGCACCGGCCCATCGCCGCTTGCAGCCACGGCCGCACGCGTCCATCCTGCGGCGCCGTGTCGGAGCGCAAGGCGACGAACATCACGTGGCACGAGGGGGAAGTGACTCGCGCCGAGCGCGAGCGCAAGCACGGCCACCGCGGCGTGACGCTTTGGTTCACCGGCCTGTCGGCGTCCGGCAAGAGCACCATCGCACGGCGGCTGGAACGGCTGCTGACCGACCGCGGCGCCTTCTGCTACGTGCTGGACGGCGACAACATCCGGCACGGCCTCAATGCGAACCTGGGCTTCTCGCCCGAGGACCGCGCCGAGAACATCCGGCGCATCGGCGAGGTGGCCAAGCTCTTCACGGACGCGGGGGCCATCACGATGACGGCGTTCATCTCGCCGTACCGCGCCGACCGCGACCGCGTGCGCGCCATCATGGCACCGGGCGACTTCGTCGAGATCTACGTCCAGGCGCCCCTCGAGCTGTGCGAACAACGCGATCCGAAGGGGCTGTATCGCCGGGCGCGCGCCGGCGAGATCCGGGACTTCACCGGCATCAGCGCACCGTACGAGCCTCCGGAGAACCCCGAGATCGTCCTCGATACCGCGACGCACGACCCGGATGGGTGCGCCCGAATCGTGATCGACTGGCTCGTCCAGCGGGGCGTGCTGCCGTCCTGACGGCTCCGCTCGCCCGGGTCGAGCCGAGTCGCGTCGCGCGAGACGCGGTCCGAGGTCGAGACCGAGCCCGAGCCCGAGACCGATCCCGAGACCGAGACCGATCCCGAGTCTGAGTCCGAGACCGAGTCCGTGTCCGTGTCCGTGTCCGAGCCCGAGACCGAGCCCGAGACCGAGTCCGAGTCCGTGTCCGTGTCCGTGTCCGTGTCCGAGTCCGAGTTCGTGTCCGAGTCCGAGCCCGAGCCCGAGCCCGAGTCGGAGTGTGAGTCCGAACCCGAGCGGACGCGATACGCGCACCCTTGCCGGTGCGAGCCGCCGCGGCTAAAGACCGGCGCTCGTGTCCGCCCCGCGCGCCGTCAAGGGGATGCACGACCTGCTGCCCGACCGGACGGCCCACGCCGCGTGGCTCGAAGCGCGGTTCCGCGAGGTGGCGCGTCGGTGGAGCTTCGACGAGATCCGCACGCCCGTCGTCGAGCCGACCGAGCTGTTCGTCCGGTCCATCGGCGAGTCGACCGACATCGTCGAGAAGGAGATGTACAGCTTCGTCGACAAGGGTCAGGACGCGCTCACGTTACGTCCCGAGGGCACGGCCGGAGTCGTGCGCGCCTACGTCGAGCACGCGGTCTGGACGCAAGAGCCCGTCACGCGCTGGATCTACATGGGGCCGATGTTCCGCCGCGAGCGACCCGCACGCGGGCGCTACCGGCAATTCCATCAGCTCGGCGCCGAGCTGTTCGGTGACCCGGGACCCTACGCCGACGCCGAGCTCATCGACATGCTCGTCACGTTCCTGCGCGAGGCAGGCGTCGCCGACGTCGAGGTGCTGCTCAATTCCCTGGGTGGCCCCGAGGCGCGCCGCGCGTACCGACACGCGCTCGTCGAGTACCTGGAGCCGCGGCGACCGGCCCTATCGGCTGACAGCCAGCGCCGGCTCGCGTCCAATCCGCTGCGCGTGCTCGACAGCAAGGCGCCCGAGGACCGCGAGGTCGTCGCCCACGCCCCCCGCATCACCGATTTCCTGAATGCCGAGGACCGCGCGCACCTGGACGGACTGCGCGCGGCGCTCGACCGGCTCCAGGTACCGCACCGGCTCGAGCCGACGCTGGTGCGCGGCCTCGATTACTACGACCGGACTCTCTTCGAGGTGCGCGGCCGCGGAGGCGAGCTCGGCGCCCAGGACGCGGTCTGCGGCGGTGGCCGCTACGACGGCCTCGTCGAGACGATGGGCGGGCCTCCGACCCCGGCCGTCGGCTTCGCCATCGGCCTCGAGCGACTGATGCTGCTTGCTCCGCCACCACCACCGCCGCCGGGCACGGACGTCTTCGTCGTGGCCGTGGGCGCCGCCGAGCGACTGGAGGCCGCGGTGATCGCGCGGGAGCTGCGGGCGGAAGGTCTGAGCGTCGAAACGGATCTGCGCGGCGGATCGCTACGCAGTCAGTTGCGTCGCGCCGATCGCGTCGGCGCGCGCCTGGCGCTGCTCGTGGGCAGCGACGAGCTCGCCCGCGGCGTCGTGCAGTTGCGCGATCTGCGTGCGGGACGACAGCGCGAGGTCGGCCGAGATGCGCTGCGGGCCGCGATTCGAGCGGAGCGGAGCGCGACGTGAGAGACGCATGGTGCATTCTCCTCGTCGCGGTCATCGCGGCGGGCTTTCCCCGCGGAGCTCACGCGCAGGACGAGGACGAGCTCGACGCTCCCGACGTCCCGGACGAGTCGACGTCCGAGCCACCGACGGATCGGGCCCCCTCCGAAGGAGAGTCGACCGCGCGCTCGTCGAGCGAGCCGGATCCGTCGCCGCCGACCACGACGCGAGAGCCCGGCGCGACCGTCTCGCTGCTCGCGGGTCCCGAGCGGAGTCCGGAGGTGAGCCTGGTGCTACCGCCGCTGCATCTGGAGCGGGATACGACCGTGCGGACGACCGCGATCTTTCCCCTCTACTTCGAGCGCGAGGCCGGGGCCGACCGACAGTGGCTCGTCGGACCGTACTTTCGGCGACGAAGTCCGACGCTCGACGCCGACGTTCTGTTCCCCTTCTACTGGCACTTGCGCGGACCGACGCACCGCACCGTCATCGTGCCGCCCTTCTGGCACCACGCGGACGAGGACGGCGCCCACTGGGGCCTGTTCCCCGTCGTGGCCCACGGTCGCGACGGCGCCCGCCACTACACGCTCGTCCCGCCGCTGCTCGCCTACGCACGGGCCGACGCGAGGAGCGCGCTGACGATCGTCGGGCCCTTCTGGCGGGCGCGCGACGACGACGAGGTGGACTGGGGGCTGTTTCCGCTCGTCTGGGGTCACGACGGACCCGATCGCTCGCACCAGATCGTCGCGCCGCTGTTCTTCCGGTTCGCGGATCACGACGCGCGCACCGTCACGACCGTGCTCCCGCCCGTCTACCACCGCATCCGCCCCGACGGAGCGAGCTGGGGGCTCGTCCCGATCCTGCTGCACGCGCACGACGAGTCGTCGACCTCGTGGACGGTGCCCCCGCTGCTCCTACACTACTCGCGCGGCCCCGACGCGCTGCGGCTGGTCACGCCGCTGGCCGCCTACTTCGACGTCGAGGGCCACCGCACCCTGATCACGCCCCTCTACCAGCGCCACCGCGGAGCGACCGAGCTGGACGCGGTCGCGCCCTTCTTCTTCTCGTGGCGCGATCCGCGGCGCTACGCGAGCGCGTTGTTGATCCCGCCGTGGCTGTGGCGCTTCGAGGATCCGGAGGGCTCGACCACGGTCGTGTTCCCCTTCTACGCCCGCGTGCACGCGCGGGGTCTGTACACCACGTGGCTGACACCGCTCTTCGGCCACTACCGCAACCACACGCGCGACGCGGCCGGAACGTGGATCTTCCCCAGCATCGAGATCTCGCACACGCCCCACTCGCGCACCTTCAACGTCCATCCGCTGCTCTATTCGACGAACGGTCGCGAGGGTCGGCACCTGGTCGTCGCGCCGCTGTACTGGGACTTCGAGCGCTACGCGTCGCGATCGCGCACGACGATCTTCTTCCCCTTTTTCTGGCGCTTTCGACGCGGCGAGACGGTCAGCCAGCTCGCCGGGAATGTCTACTACCGCGCCGGTCGCGACGACGGCGAGCCGTCCTGGGAGCTGCACGTTTTTCCGCTGTTCGCATACGGCGAACGGGGCCGAGCCGGGGATCACTGGTGGAAGGTGCTCTACGGTCTGCTCGGCTACGAGCGCCGGGGCCCGCGCGCCACGGCCCAGCTCTTCTGGGTCCCCTTCGACGTCGATGGCCCCGACCCCGCCACCGGACGTGCGCCCACGGTCGCCGCGGCGCGCTGACGGCGGCGGCCACATGGGTTGACGTTACCGAGAGGTGCTGCGAATCCGAGGCCCGAACGAAGATCGAGTCCGAGTCCGAGTCCGAGTCCGACACCGAGGCCGAGAGCGAGTCCGAGTCCGAGTCCGAGCCAGAGTCCGAGACCGAGACCGAGACCGAGCCCGAGTCGGAGACCGAGACCGAGACCGAGTCCGAGCCCGAGGCTGAGTCCGGTCCGCGGTCGAACGACCTGGCCGGCGTCGTCAGAGCCCCGGCGGATCGAGGCCGAGCATCTCGTAGGCCACCGCCACGGCGCGATCGAGCCCTGACGGATCTTGTCCTCCCGCCTGGGCGAAGTCCGGCCGACCGCCGCCGCCTCCGCCGACGTGAGCCGCCGCGCGCCGCACCAGATCGCCCGCCGCGATGCGAGAGGTCGCCCCCTTCGAGACTCCGCACGCGAGCAACGCCCTGCCGTCGGCCGTGCGCGTACCGAGCAGGACGACGGCCGGTGCCAATCGCTCGCGCAGACGGTCGACCATTTCCCGCAGGGCGTGCGGCTCGCCCGCCTCGACGACGGCGCCGAGGACGCGAAGCCCATCCACGGAGCGCACACGCTGCTCGAGATCGGTGGCCGAGGCCGCGACGAGCCGGCGCCGCATCGTCTCGAGCTGCCGCTCCCGTTCCCGCAACTCCTCGACCAGCCGTTCGGCCCGCCCGACGAGCTCGCGCGGTCCGACGCGCAGCGCGCGCGCCGCCGCGCTTACCTCCTGCTGCAAACCGCGCACCCAGCGCAACGCGTTGTGGCCCGTGGCGGCCTCGATGCGCCGTACTCCCGCGGCGAGCGCCGAATCGGAGAGGATCTTGAATATCCCGATGTCGCCGGTGGCCGAAGCGTGCGTCCCGCCACACAGCTCGAGCGAGGGGCCGATGCGCAGCAGCCGCACCACGGCCCCGTACTTCTCCTCGAAGATGCCGATCGCGCCCCGCGCGCGGGCCTGCTCGAGCGGGAGCACCTCGGTGACGATGGGCTCGTTGCGGAGCACGACGTCGTTGACGAGGTCCTCGATCCGCTCGATCTGCGCCTCGGTGAGCGGCTGCGAGGCCGCGTAGTCGAATCGGAGCCGGTCGGGCGCGACGAGGGAGCCTTTCTGCATCGCGGTGGGACCGACCACCTCGCGCAGCGCCCAGTGCAGCAGGTGCGTCGCCGAGTGGTTGCGGCGGGTGGCGGAGCGCAGCGCGTGGTCGACCTCGAGCACCACCGGGTCTCCGACGCACAACCGGCCGCGCTCGAGCCGCCCCACGTGCACGACGAGTCCGTCGCGCGGCGCCTGGGTGTCCTCGACGACGAACCGCGCCGACCCGTCCGGTAGCGCGATCTGCCCGCGATCCCCCACCTGTCCGCCGGCCTCCGCGTAGAACGGCGTGCGCGAGGCGACCAGCGCCGCCGCCTGCCCCGCTTCGAGGCGCTCGACGCGCGCGCCGTCGACCACGATGGCGAGCAGCGTGCCCTCGGCGCGCTCGGCGTCGTGCGCGACGTGCTCCACCTCACCCGTGTCCGACGCGATCGCGTGCCAGACCGCGTCGACGGCCGCCCCGCCGACCTTGCTACCGGCGCTCCGCGCGCGCGCGCGCTCGAGCTCGGCCTCGAAGCCCGCCTCGTCGACGCCAAAGCCACGCTCCTGGCCGATGACCTGCTGCAGGTCCAGTGGGAAGCCGTACGTATCGTACAGCGTGAACGCGACCCGACCCGGCAGCACGCGCCGGCCATCGGCGGCGATTTCCCACTCCGCATTCTCGTCGAGCAGCGCCAGCCCTCGCTCGAGCGTGTGCCGGAAACGCTCCTCCTCTTGGCGCGTCACGTCGAGCAGCAGCGCCCTCCGCTCGCGCAGCTCGGGGTAGTCGTCGCCCATGCGGTCGACGACGAGGCCGACCACTTCGTGCAGGAACGGCTCGCGGATGCCCAGCCGATGGCCGTGCCGCACCGCGCGCCGGACGATGCGCCGCAGCACGTAGGAACGACCCTCGCGGTCCGGGAACACGCCCTCGGCGACGACGAATGCCGTCGCGCGCGCGTGATCGGCGATGACCCGCATCGAGACGTCGTCCTCGGACGACGAGCCGCCATAGCGGCGCCCGGACAGCTCGGCCGCTCGGTCCACCAGCGGCCTGAGCAAATCCGTGTCGTAGTTGCTGAGCACCCCTTGCGTGACCACGGCGAACCGCTCGAGCCCCGCGCCCGTATCGACGCAGGGCGCGGGCAGCGGCTCGAGCGACCCGTCCGGTCGGCGCTCGAACTGCATGAAGACGAGGTTCCACAGCTCGAACCAGCCCCGCCCGTCGGGCGATTGCTCCTGACCGAAGCCGCGCGGGTCGACGGGGCCCTCTCCGAGACAGTAGTGGATCTCGGTGCACGGCCCGCACGGTCCCACGTCCCCCATCGCCCAGAAATTGTCGGCCGCGCCACACGGCACGATGCGCTCGGGAGGCATGCCCGCCAGCTCGCGCCACAGCGCCGCGGCCTCCGTATCGGGCGGCATCCCATCCTGCCCCCCGAATACGGTCACCACCATCCGCTCGGGCTCGAGGCGAAGCACCTCGGTCACGTACTGCCACGCGTACGCGATCGCCTCGCGCTTGAAGTAGTCGCCGAATGAGAAATTCCCGAGCATCTCGAAGAACGTGTGATGGCGGGGCGTCCGCCCCACGTTCTCGAGGTCGTTGTGCTTGCCGCTGATGCGGAGGCACTTCTGCGCGCTCGCGGCGCGACGGTACTCGCGCCGCTCGCGTCCCGTGAACACGTCTTTGAACTGAACCATGCCCGCATTGGCGAACATCAGCGTCGGATCGTGCGAGAGCACGAGCGGTCCCGACGGGACGACGCGGTGATCGTGCGAGGCGAAGAAGTCGAGGAAACTACGACGCAATTGCCGGGAACTGGTCATGGCCGCATCGAGGCTGCCCACGACGGGAGCCCATGGAGGGAGCTACCGCGCGCGACGCGGCGCGTCGAGTCGAGTCCCGGTGCACCTCGGAGACTCGGGCTCCGACTCGGTCTCGGACTCGGACTCAGGCTCAGTCTCGGACTTGGTCTCAGGCACCGACTCGGACTCGACGGCGTCTCGATGGCGTCAGGCGGCGGGATCGGCTCCGCCGATGCGCGTTCCGGCGCCGTCCTCGTCCGACGTCGCGCACATCAATCGGCACGCTTCGGCGACTGCGTCGCGTGTTCCGGCGACGAGCAGCACGTCGCCCTCGTGAAGCGGCTCGTGTCCGCTCGGGTATATCCGCTTGCCCTCGCGCAGCACCGCCACCACGGTCGCCCCCGTCCGTCCGCGCAGATTGAGATCCGCGAGGCTACGACCCGCCGCCAGCGCCCCCCGAGGAAGCGTCACCCGTTCGAGATGCCCGAGCCAGTGCGTGGCGCCCGCGAGCTCCAGGGACGGTCGCCCGGCTTCGGGCTCGTCGGGCGCGCCGAACGTCGTCAACAACACGTCCACCCCGGCGCGGACGCGGTCCGGCAGCGGCTCGGCGCCCCGCCACAACACGATGCCGAGCACGACCACGATCGCGAGCAGCAGCACGACGCCCGCTCCCGGAGGCAGGAACGGCTGGGTGAGCGCGAGCAGCGGCGCCGAGAGCGCCAGCAGACTCGCAAGCTGCAGGGCGAGGGCGAGCAGGCGTCGCGCAACCACGGAGGCGTCGGGGCCGGCGCCGGGAACGGGAAATGCACGGGTGGCCAGCACCGACCCGAGCGCACGGCTCGTCCGGAACGCACCGGTGGCCAGGGGTGCCGCCAACACGATCGCAGCGGCCACGACGATCGCGCGCGCGAGCGTCGCGTTGCCCACGCCATGCGTCGTGAGCCAGGCGACGGCGGGCTCCATCGACAGCGACGCGCCGATAACGATCGCCGCGACGAGCGTGGCGTCGAGAACCAACAGACGCACGAGCCTGCCCGGCCGGCCGTGATCCGCCGACCCCGTCGTCCGCATGCGTTCCACCCACGAGCCGTAGAGCGAGGCGAACGTCTGGATGCGGGGCGGGAGCCGCCGGTCGATCCATTCGGCCACCGCGCCGGAACGACGCACCATCCACGGCGTCGCGAACGTCGTCACGACGCTCACCGCGACGGCCACCGGCAACAGGTGCGCGCCGCCCATCGACCCCGAAGCGCCCAGGCCCGCCAAGATGAACGAAAACTCCCCGACCTGCGCGAGGCTCATGCCCGTCTGCAGCGAAGCTCGTACGCCGTTGCCGGCGAGGAACGCGCCCACGCTGACGGCGAGCGTCTGGCCGACGAGGACCAGAAGCGTGAGCGCGACGATCGCCGGTCCGTGCGCCCACAACGCCGTGGGGTCGACCATCATGCCCACCGAGACGAAGAAGAGCGCCGCGAACACGTCGCGCAGCGGGCCGACGAGGTGCTCGATGCGCCGACCGAGGCCGGACTCGGCGACGACCGTGCCGGCGACGAACGCCCCGAGCGCCACCGAGTAGCCGAGCGCGTGGGCGACGAAGGCGCACGCGAAGCACACGCCGACCGAGGCCACGAGCAGCGTCTCCGGGCTGTGCAGGTGGCTGACGAACCGGATCGCGCGGGGGATCAGGAGCACGCCGATGGCGACCATCGCGGCGAGCACCAGCGCGAGGCGGCCGGCGCTGCGCAACAGGGCGGCGCCGTCGGCACCCTGTCCCGACGCAACGGCGCTGCCCAGCGCGAGCAGGAGCACGGCGGCGAGGTCCTGCACGACGAGGACCGACAGAGCCAGCTCGCGCACGGGACCCGTGACTTTCAGCTCGGCGAAGGTGCGCGCGACGATCATCGTGCTCGAGATCGCGACCATCGCCCCGGTGAGCAGGCTCGCCTGCGTGCTCCAGCCGAAGGCCCGACCGAGCAGCATGCCCATCCAGATCATCAGCCCGATGTGGATGGCGCCCGTCACGCCCGCGTTCGGAAGCACGCTCGCGAGACGGCGCACGCGGAACTCGAGCCCGATGGCGAACATGACGAGCGTGACGCCGATTTCGGACAGCGTGCGGATGTGCTCGGAATCCGCGACGAGCGGGATCGGCGTGTGCGGACCGACGATCAGTCCGGCGAGCAGATAACCGAGCACCGCCGGCTGTCGGAGCACGCGGAACAACACGCTCGTGATCGCCGCGACGGTCAGAACGAGCGCGAGATTCGCGAGCATTCCGTGTTACCCTTGTCGGCCCCGATGCTCCGCGTCGAATGCCCCGCCTGCAAGTCTTCGTACGAGCTCGGTGGGCGGGGCGTGCCGTCCGGTGGGATGCGGATGCGGTGCCCGTCGTGCGCCGCGGCTTTCCGCGTCCATCCCGACGGATCGGTCCATCCGGTCGAGAGCGTCGCGCCAGGCGCGACCTTACAGGGGCTCGCCGCGCCCGGCGAGGCGAGCCCCGCATCCGCGCCGCGCGATCCGGAGATTCGCCGCGCCTCCGCAGTCAAGAAGACGATCGTCGGCATCGTCGCGCCCGCGGTCGCCCCGTCGGCACAGCCCGCGCCCAGGGCGCAACGCGCATACGCACCACCGCCGCCGACCCGCGACGCGGACGTGTCCGTGACCGCCGACGCGGCCGGCATCGACGTGGATCTCCCCGATGGCGACGCCAGCCACGACGCGAGGGAACAAGAAACCGTCGTCGCGCCACGCCCCACCGATGCGACGACCGTTCGGCGAGAGCCTCCGGAACGCGGGACCGCGTCCCCCGGCGACCTCGATCTTCCCGCGCCGCGACGCGTCCCGACCAAGCGTGCGGCGACACCCGCAGAATCGGATTCGACCCTCGACGGTCTGGATTTGCCGGTGCCCCGCGCCCCGTCGGCTGGCCGCCCAGCCCCACCCCCGCTGCCCTCGGCGCGGCGGGATGGCGGCGCGACGGGCGCGGCGGTCGCAGACCCGGGAGCCGACCGGAACCGCCCGACCACGCGAGCCCGCGATGCGGGTGACGTCGACCTGCCCGCGCCTCGGCTGTCGTCCGCGGACCGCGCCGATCTGCCCGCCCCTCGTGGGACTCGCCTCGACGAGCTCGATCTTCCGGCCCCCCGCACCGGCTCCGGCGTGATTCCGGATGCGGGTGGGACTCGAGACGGACCCGCGGCCGCGCCCGACCTGCCCCTGCCCGCGCCTCGGGGCGCTACGCTCGGCGACCTGGACCTGCCCGCGCCTCGAGCCGCCGCGCTCGGCGATCTGGACCTGCCCGCACCGCGGTCCGCCCTTGCAGGCGATCTTGACCTTCCGGCGCCGCGCGGCCCCGCACTCGGCGATCTGGACCTGCCCGCGCCACGGACCGCCCCTGGCCGCCATCTTGACCTTCCGGCACCGCGCGGCCCCGCACTCGGCGATCTGGACCTGCCCGCACCGCGGCACGTGTCCGCGGACGCACCGCGGGAGCGCGGCGCATCGAGCGCCGAGTTGGATCTGCCCGCGCCCTCGCGAGGAAGCGTCGATTTGCCCGCGCCTTCCCGAGGAGCCTTGGATCTGCCCGCCCCCGCCGTCGGAGCTCTCGACCTGCCTGGACCCTCGCGCGGCATCCTCGACTTGCCGTCCGCGGCGCCAGGTGGCCTACCGGCGGTGCTGGGGGGCGCAATCGTCGGCGCGGCCGGACCCGCGGCACCGAACCTCTCGCCTCTCCCGGACGATCTCGAGCTGCCGCCTCCACGAACGTCGCGTGAGCCTCCCGACGTTCCTCGTGCGTTCTCGGAGCGACCGCCCGAACCGGAACGAATCTCGACGAGCGGCTTCGGTGAGTTGCAGCTTCCCGAGCCGCGACCGCAACCGCCCTCCTCGGCAGCCGCGACCGATCTGCGTACCCGCGATGGCCGTGGTGGAGTCGGCGGCGTCCAATTCGGCGAGATCGATCTCGGAGGGCCGTCCGACGAGGCCGAGGGCGAGGTGGGGCTCCCGGAAGGAGGACCACGCTTGGACGCGGCGATTCGCATCCCGGCCCCAGCCCGCGTCGAGCCCGCTCGGCACGGTCCGAGCGCGACATCGGCGGCGACGCGCGCACCCGCTGCCACGCCTCGACCCGGCCGTGGACTCCTCGTGGGGACCGCGGCCTTTCTGGGGGTTCTGGTGGCAGGGGGTGCCGCACTCGGCCTCACGCAACATGGGGTGTTCGGCGTCTACGCGCTGGAGCGCCTGCTGCCGGAGGCGGGCGACCCGGCGTCGGCCCAGGCGATCATCGAGGAGGTCGAGCGGATCGCGGCCGCCGATACGTACGCGACGGCCCGGGAGGCGCTCGAACGACTCGGAACCGCCCTCCGAGATCGCGGGCTCGACCGGAGGCTGCTCGCCCGAGCCGCCGTGCACGAGGCCCTGTTCCAGATCCGCTTCGGGCCGCACGCCGACTCGCGCGCACGCCTGGTGGCGATCCTCGGTCGGCTGGAGGAACGGTCGTGGAACGCGCCGGGCGCGTCGCTCGCGCGAGCCGCCGACGCGTTGCTGCGCGGCAACGACCCGTCGCGCTGGCTCGCGCAGGCGCGTGCCGAGGGCCCGGACGATCCGTACGTCGATCTCGTCGCCGGGGAGGCAGCGCTCGCGGCCGGTCGCCCCGACGACGCGGAGGCGGCGTTCCGAAAAGCCGCCGAGCACGGCGCCGGAGCGCGCGCGCACTACGGTGTTGTTCGCGCCCGACTGAGCGGATCCGAACCGGCAACCGCGACCGAGGCCATCGAAGCGACGCTCGCCGCCAGTCCCGGCCACGTCGGGGCACGAATCGCACGCGCGCGACTGGCCGCCGAACGCGGCGACATCGCCGTCGCCGTCGAGTCGCTGCGACAGGCCGCTGGGCTCGATGCGGTCGGGGAACACCCACAACCCCTGCGCGGGAGCCCCTCGGAGCGGGTCGAAGCCCTCACGTGGCTCGGCCGCCTGTACGAGCGTCGTGGCGAACGCGTCCGCGCGCGCGATGCGTACGAGGCGGCAATCGCGATCGACGCCTTCCACGTCGAGGCCCTCGTGGGCGCCGGGCGCGTCATGCTCGAAGAGCAGCGTCCGCGTGAGGCCCTCTCTCGCTTCGAGGCCGTGCTCGGCGCGGACGTCGACCCGGAACGGGTGGAGCCCGGAGGTCGACGGCCGCTGCTGGCCGAGGCGCGCCTCGGTGCGGCACGCGCACTCTGGATGCTCGAGCGCCCCCAGGAGGCGCGCACCCATCTGGAGCAACTGGTTGCGTCGCGCCCCGAAGACGCCCAAGCCGTGCTGTGGCTCGGGCGCACGCTCGAGCGGCTGAACGACCGGACGGGCGCCGAACAGTCCTACCGCGACGCGATTCGTCACGACGCGACGCTCTTCGAGGCATACGTCGCCCTCGCCCAGCTGTTCATGGATGCCGAACGCTTCCAGGAGGCCGCGGCGGTCCTCACGCAAGCGCGCGCGCGTGTGCCCGAATCCGCCGCGGTCCGCCGACAGCTCGGCGAGGCCGAACTGCGTCGCAACCAGCTCGATGCCGCGGCGGCGGAACTGCGGCGCGCGCTGGAGCTCGATCCCGACGACGTGCGGGCGCGGTTCCTGCTCGGCGTCGTGCACCGACGCGCGGGACGCCTCGCTGAGGCGGCCGCGACGCTCGACGCCGTGGCCGAGAGGGACCCCACCCACCCCGGCCTCGCGCTCGAGCGCGGCCTGGTTTTCGAGGCGCAGGGGCGCTCCGAGGCCGCGGTCGGCGAATACGAACGCGCCCTGCGGGAACGACCCGGCGACGTCGACCTGCTGCTTCGGCTGGGCGCCGCGCAGGTCAGCGCGGGCCTGCTCGACGCCGCCGAACGCACGCTCGGGCGCGTACTCGCCGAACGCCCGACGAGTGCAGAGGCCGCGCACTTCGTCGGTCGCGTCGCCTTCGCGCGGGGTGACTTGCCGGAGGCGATCGCGCATTTCGAACGGAGCACCGCGCTCGACGGAACCCGCGGCGAGTTCCACCTGTACGTCGCGTGGGCGGCCCTCGAGAGTGGGCAAATCGGGCGCGCCATGGAGGCGGTCGAAGCGGCGCTCGCGCGCGATCCCAGCCAGGGTGACGCGTATTGGATTCGCGGACGCATCCGGCTGCGGACCGGCGCGGTGCGCGACGCGCTCTCGGACCTGCAGCGAGCGCTCGCGCTCAAGCCCGCACGACACGAGGCGCATGCGTCCATCGCCGAGTGCCACGATCAGCTCCGCAATCTTCCGGCGGCCATCGAGAGCTATCGCCGGGCGCTCGCGGCCGACGCGACGGTGGGCGAGTGGTGGTACCGCCTCGGCAGGCTGCAGCTGGACGCAGGCCGCTCGCGCGACGCCATGGGCTCGCTCGCGCGCGCCATCGCGCTCGGCGAGGCGCGCACACCGCCACCGGCCTGGCTCGCCGAGGCCTTTCGCCTGGCGGGCGACGCGCAACGCATGGGCGGCAGCAGGCAGGCCGCCATCCAGCACTACCGCCGTTACCTCGAGCTCGCGCCGCCGACCGCGGTGGACCGCGAGGACGTCGAGGAGCAGATTCGGGCGCTCGGCGGTTAGGGCGGCTCGTCGGACGCCTCGACGCGGACGGCTCCCGATGCGGCCACCGCGACGTGCAACCGTCGGCTGCCGTCCGGCTCGCGGCGCCCCGTCGCGTCCGGATCGCGCGTCCGCACCTCGATGCGCAGCCCGCCGCGCGGCGCGCGGTCGACGACGACGCGCGTCGTGTCGAGATCGAAGTCCAGCGCGACGGCGATCAGCGCAGTCCAGCCGGCGCCGTCGATGCGAGCCGGCTCCCGCGCAAGTCCGTGGGCGCGGATGGCCGCCTCGAGCGCGTTCGGGCCGCAGGTGACGGCGGCCCCCAGCAGCACGCATCCCTCGGTCGCGCCGTTCGCGAGCGCGCGACGCGCGACGACGAGGCCGCGTCGCGGCACGGCGACGACCATCACGGCCTGTACCGGGGCGGACGCCGGCGCCGCACGAAAGCGATCCAGATCCTCGTCGGTCACACTCGCCGCGCGATCGTGGGGCTCAGAGCCTGAAGCCCCACGGCGCGTCGGATCGGCATCGCGCCCACTCGCGACGTCGAGGGCGGTCGGCTCGGCCCCCGGTCCGCCGCGCAGCTCGAGGGCTCCTCCCGCACAGCCCAGCAGCGTGACGAGCGTCGTGAGCCGGCGAACCCGCCCCAGGACGCACCAACCCGAGATCAGCGTCCGCGCGGCCACGTCCTCGTCTCCACCGTGCTCTCGTCGACGAGCGTCGCGGGCTCGGCGACGCGGAACTCGGGCATGGGCGACTGGGTCGTCTGGGGCTCGAGGTGCATCGCGGGAATCGTGTCGTGACGCGGCAGGGGGGATCGATCGGTCGGATCGGGGGCCCGATGACCCGTCGTCGGCTCTCCCACAGGGAAGGCCTCGGGGAACAGATCGCGAACGAACGCGGCGAGCCGCGCGCGGTTCCAGAGCGTGCCCGTCGTGACGGCGGCCTCCTCGAGCGCCTCGCGCATCCGGGCGGCCGTGGGCCACCGCGCGGCCGGATCGCGACACAGGGCACGTTGGATCACACGCTCGAGCGGCACCGGAATGGAGGAATCCAGCTCCCGCAGCGGCGGGAGATGCGCGCGCTGCGCCGCGATGGCGATCTCGACGTCGGTGCGCCCGCGATACGCACGACGCCCGGCGAGCCACTCCCAGAGGCACAGACCGAGCGAGAACAGATCGGTGCGGTGATCGACCGGGCGCCCGCTCGCCTGCTCGGGCGACATGTACGCCAGCTTGCCCTTGACCACGCCGGCCGTCGTCTGCGTCGCCCGCCCCGAAGCGCGTGCGAGGCCGAAGTCCGCGACTTTCACTTCCCCGTCGAACGAGACGAGCACGTTGGCGGGCGAGACGTCGCGGTGCACGATGCCCAGCGGCCGCCCGTCGATTCCCGTCGCCCCGTGGGCGGCCTCGAGCGCCTCGCAGCAACGCAGGGCGACGTGGACCGCGGCGGCCACGGGCATGCGCCGACCGAGGCGCTCCAGGCGCGTCACGATGGCCCGCATGTCGCGCCCCTCGACGAGCTCCATCGCGATGAAGTAGTCCTCGCCCACCCGTCCCAGATCGAGGATGCGAACGACCGCCGGGTGGTCGAGCCGCACGGCGATCTTGGCCTCGTCGACGAACATCCGGACGAACTCCGGATCGGCGGACAGATGCGGTAGGATCTTTTTGATGGCGACGGGTCGCTCGAAGCCGGCGGTTCCGGGCCGGCCGGCGCGATAGACCTCGGCCATGCCCCCGGTGGCGATGCGCTCATACAGCACGTAGTCGCCGAAGCGGATGCCGGCGGACATCGTCGTGCCGATGATGGCGTAGCGCCGGCGTCTCGTGCAGGGGCGGTGTCCGTGGCGGCGACCCGGCTCGGGATTGGCATCCCGCGATGCGACGCACGCTGCCCCGTTCGCGCGAGGACCGGACCGTGGGACGCCTCTCGCGTCCACGTCCGAGTCCGACTCCGCGCCCGAGACGGCGTCGGAGCCTCCATCCAGCCGCGATCAGCGTGGAGGGCTGAGCGAACCCTCCGCCGAGGCACCGACGTCCCGCGCGGCGTCAGCGGTCCCCGCGTCGATGGAGGCGCGCTCGAGCCAGATGGGATTGGTGATGGCAAAAGGATAGACGGTCCGCGCAAGCAAGTCCGTCATGGGTCGATCACCCCGCACCACGACGACGACAAAGCGCGCGCCTTCCGTCTCGATGGGAACGACGTCGTCGAAGCGCACGACAGGCGCCGGAGCCGACGACGTGCGTTCACCGCGCGGTCGAGCGGACCCGAGCGCGACCGTGCGTGCGATGCGGCTGTCCGCGAGGACGTCGAAGCTCGTCACCTCCATCCACGGCGGCGCCTGGATGCGCACCCGCACCGCCACTGGATCGGCGCCGACGGATGCCGTCTCCCCGATACCCGCTTCGTTCACCCAGGCTTCGACGAATGGCCCGCTCGAGACGAACGCGCGCCCGGCTCGCAGCGCCCGCACCACCTCGATGGCCTGGGCCTCTCGTCCACCGGGGACACGAACCCACGTGCGCGGATAACCCGCCCATTGCATCCGCACGCGGTGCGAATCGCTGCTGCCCGTCGCGACCACGCGCACCCCCCGTTCGAGCAGCCCGAGCCAATCCGCGACGTTGCGCTCGAGCACGTCGAGCCGTTCCAGATCGAAGCCGTTCCACACCTCGACGGCGTCGAACTGCTCGCTGTAGCCCTCCGCGGCGGCCCCGGTGCGCGCGTCGAGCCCCATGCGCTCGAAGTAGCCGATCTCGCCTTCCATGCGCGGATGGTTGACCTGGATGACCACGTCCGGTCCGCGCGCGCGCAGCGCCGCGAACAGCGAGGCGGGCGTCTGCCCTTCCCATGCCGGCGCGCCGTTGCCCGGCAGATTCGGATCGGGCTGCAGGGGAAACGCGTTGAAGTGGCCGAAATGCGGATTCCAGGTCGTCACCTCGACCCCGGGCACGGTGCGCAGCGCGGCAACGGCCGCCACGGACGAGGCGCGAACGAACGGCTCGTAATCGGTGATGTGGTTGTGATCGGTCGGCACGGCGAAGTCGATGCCTTCGGCCACGAGCGTGTGCAGGCGCTCTTCGATGGCGACGTCGCTGTCGGGGCTCGGCGCCGCATGCAGGTGCAGGTCGCACGCGACCCACTCGCCGGTGTCGACGACGCGTTCGAGGACGGCGCGCACGTGCGGCTGGTACGTCTCGGTGACCGTGACCGACTCGGCCGCCATCGACCAGACCGGGCCGCGGGTCACCAGCACGCGGTAGCGCCCCGGAGGGGCGTGCAGCAGCCCTTCGCCGTCGAGCTCGATCGTCGTGTCGATGGGCTCGCCCTCCCCGTCGCGGCGCGGCGTGGGCGTCCCGGCCTCTCCGACGAGCCGGATGCGCGCGACCGACGGCGTGCCGCCCGGCATCTCGCGCACCCCGACACGGATACGACCGCCACGCGGAATGTCGAGCGCGACGGCTTGACCGGCGTGGGGCACGGCGACCGGATCGCTCGGCGCATGGCCGGGCGCGCTCGCGACGAGCACGTACCGAGCCGATCGCGCGAATTCGCCCGGCAACGGCACGAGCGCGGTCGCATCGGGGCGCGGCTCGGTCGCGATCCACGGTCGCTCGGTCTGCGCCTCGCGCAGCACGACGCGCGCGCCTTGCGGCGCGTACGGCAAGCGGACGAGCACCTCGGGCCAGGGCCGGCCGCGGGCCCAACCGAAGCGACGGACGGCCTCGGCCAGTCCGCCGCGGGCCGTCGCCACGATGACCCGCGACTTGCGCGGACCGTGCGCCGTCCCGCTCGCCACGGGACCGAGGAGCTCGGTGCTCTGGAGCAACAACGTCGTTCCGTGCCGCTCGTACGACCCCGACACCTTCCCGTCCGCGTCGTGCCATCCGAGCGCGACCGACGCGCCCTGCTCCGAGGCGCCCACCCACGCCGTTCGATGCCAGAGCCGGTCGACAAGCGGACCGGAGCCCGCGACGAAGGGAACCGCCCCGCCCCAGTGCGCGCGCGTCGCGAAGCGCACGGTCGGGGCGAGGTCCTCGCCATCGTCCGCCCAGACGCTCGCGTGCACGGCGAGCACGCCCTCGGCCCGCCCCGCCGTCACGTGCATCGCGAACCGCAGCGCGCGATCCGGGGCTGCAACCCGACCCTCTACGCGCAACGCGGCGCGGCCTCCCTGCTCGATCGCGCCCATCCGGTCGACCTCGAGTCGGTACGCGTGCATGCCGACGTGCAGGCGCATCCCCAGTCGTTCGAGCGGGACGACCCGCCGCTCGTCGTCTCCGCCCCCTCGACGCGCCGTGGCCACCTCGAGGATGGCTCCGTGCTCGTCCGCGGGTCGACGCGGCCCCCCGACCAGCGCGCGAACGTGCGCCGACTCGACGTACCAGTCTCCCTCGAACGCGGTGCGACTGCCGGCGGGAAGGGGCCGTTCGGTCCGGGTCACACGACGGACGGAGACATCGCCCCGATCCAGATGCCGGGGAGTCGGGCTCCCGCACGCGTGCAACGGCGCGACGCCGACCAGCGCGCCGACGAGCGCGATTCGCAGGGGCACGCTGGGGGATCGCGGACCGCGCGGCGCGATCACGCCGGCGCACCGACCGAGGGCGTCCGGTTCGCTCGTTCGAGCAGACCGACCAGCGCCCGCTCGACGGCGCGGCCGAACGGATCGCGCGCGGGCAGGCCGCGGACGCGGCGCATGGCCTCCACGTACGCCGGCACGTGCCGCAAGCGCGCGGGCAGCCGCGGGTAGGTCGCGCGCAGCGCCGGCCACAGCGCCGCGAACGCCGCCCGTTCCGCCGGCCCGAAGGACAGCCCGTAGCCCTCGCGCAGTCGCGGGGGCAACGTACCGGCCGTCACGAGGCGGAGCACGGCGGCGGCCGGACGCAGCGCGAGGCTCGGCGCGGTCAGCAGGAAATCCGCCATCCGGCGCGCGCACGCGGTCACTGCGATCTCGTCACCGGCCGCGAAATCGTCGAACCAGCGGCGAAACGCCGCGTACGTCTGCGGCACGCGGCCCGGAGCGAGGCCGAAGAGCATCGCGAAGCGCGTCGCCTCCGACACGTACGCGTCGCGCTCGGTCCTCGACAAGGCGCCCATGACGCGCTCGTGGACGAGCAGCGCCGTGTCGACGAGCGTGCCCCACACCCATCCGAGCGCGCGCTCGTCGTTGGCTTCGTAGGGATCGCCGGCGCGGAATCGCCCCGCGGTCTCGCGAAGGGTACCCCGGACGTGCTCGTGCACCGCGTGGACGCGCCGGGCCGCCTGCGCGACCCGCTCCCACGGGCCGAAGGACATCGCGTACACGTGGGCGAAGGTCCGGCGAAAGCGGCCGGCCACGTCGGTGCGCGTGACGCTGTGCTCGTCGACGGCGTGCGCGACGAACGGATGGGCGAGCTGGAGCAACGCGGCGCGGCCGGCACCCAGAAACACGACGGCCTCGCGGTTGATGCGCCACGAGACGGATCCCGGACCGGCGATGCCCTGCAGCGGCTCGCGTATCTGCGCGCGCGCCTGCTGCAGGCACCACTCCAGGTCCTGACGCGTGACCGTCA
>JANWZI010000056.1 GCA_025054695.1 Myxococcota bacterium
GACCTTGCACGACAAATCCGGCGCGCGGCGAGCAGCGCGGCGCTCAATCTGGCCGAGGCCGACGGCAGCGATCGCGGCAATCGACGGGCACGACTGCACACGGCGCTGGGCTCGCTGCGCGAGGCGCGGGTTGGGCTGCGCGTGGCGGTGGCGTGGGGCTACGTCGACGACGTTGCGGAGGCCGAGCGCACGCTGGACCGCGTCGCGGCAATGACCTGGGGCCTGCTACGGCGGTGAGGCGGACTCGGTCTCGGACTCGGGCTCGGACTCGGACTCGGAGTCGGAGTCGGACTCGGGCTCGGGCTCGGATTCGGACTCGGTCTCGGTCTCGGTCCCGGGCTCGGGCTCGGACTCGGTCTCGGGCTCGGTCTCAGTCGCGGGCTCCGACTCGGGCTCCGCCTCGAAACCTTGTCGTCGGCATCAACGCCTGCGATCGGAACGCCGGGAGAGCCGCGGGGTTGCGACCAAATCCATATCGGATGCGCGCCGCGCGTGCTTGCAAACGGGCCGCAACGCGCAGGGAAGGCAGGTGGTCGGCTCGAAGCGCGAACGGCAGGCGCGCGAGACACCGAGGTGGCAGAGGGCGAAGTCGAATCGCACGGGGTCCTGGGAGTCGATGCGACGCAATGCGTCCGTCACTTCCTCCGCTGTGCGCCAGGACGCCGTGGCGCGACGCGTCAGTCCGAGATTGCGTGCCATGCGATGCACGTGGGTGTCGAGCGGGACGAGCAGGATCGACGGCGGCAGCGGCCACAAGCCCAGGTCGATTCCGTCGTCGGGGCGCACCATCCAGCGCAGATAGAGCAGCAGTCGCTTGCACGCACTGCCGGAGCGCGGATCGGGCACGAGACTGCGAAGGGTGCGGGTGGGCCGACGTCCGCGCAATGCGTCGGCCCAACGCGCAATGGCCTCGCGCAGATCACCGCCACTGGCCGACCAGCGCTGCGCGAATGCTCGGCCCAGCGAGCCCTCACGACGGCGCAATCGAGCCGCAGCGGACAGGACTTGTGCGAACTCGGCGGCCCCCCACATACGGTGTCTGCAGCCACGCAGCCGTCGCGTCAACTGCGCGCGCGTCGAGCGTTCGATGGTCGCCGCGGGCGAAGGCCCCAGTCGTTCGAGCACGCGTTCGACGGATTGGGAGACGGATCGGACGCGACCAAATGCGAGCAGGGCCGCGACCAGGCCCACCACCTCGCGGTCCGCCGGCGAGACGTAACGGTGCACGAAGCGGACCGGATCGGAGGCGCGGTGCCGTTCTCGATCGAAGCTCGAGACGAGCCGCTCGAGGCACGCGGACAGCCGTTCGTCGGGTCGGCCCACCATCGCACCGGTGCACGCGAGGCTACGGCGCGAGGTTGCGGTGACATCGGCTCGAGCCGCGCAGTGCCGTGAGGGGCTCGGTGGCATGCGTTGCGCAACCGAGCGTACCCGACGAAATGGCTCACGCATCGCAGCATCGGGTGCGGCGGATGAGGTGGGATGCAAACTCGGCCTCGGCCTCGGACTCCGGCTCGGGCTCGGACTCGGGTTCGGGCTCGGGCTCGGGCTCGGACTCCGGCTCGGGCTCGCACGAGTCCGTGGCACCATCATGCGATCCCATCACCGCCGTCACTGCGGTCGTCCCGCGCTGCCGCATCCTGCGACGACGCCGCCGATGTGCGGTGGTCGAGCGGAATGGGGACCGGGCAATACGAGCATGGCGTCGCCATACGAATAGAAGCGGTAGCGCCGGGCGACGGCTTCGGCGTAGGCGGCGCGCACGGCCTTGACGCCGCCCAGCGCCATGACGAGCGCCAGGAGGGTCGATCGGGGAAGGTGAAAATTGGTGAGGAGCGCATCGACGACGGCGAAGCGATGTGGGGGGCGGATGAACAGGTGCGTGCTAGCGGAGCCGGGACGAACGTGGCCGTCGCCGCACGCCGCGGACTCGAGGGTGCGCACGACCGTCGTGCCCACGGCCACGACGGCCCGGTTCTCTGCGCGAGCCTGGGCCACGGCCCGCGCCGCGGCTTCCGAGATTTCGAAGCGTTCGGCGTGCATGCGGTGCGCGTCGAGCGAGGGGGCCCGCAACGGCGCGAACGTTCCCGGCCCGACGTGCAGCGTGACGAACGCCGTCTGGTGCCCGGCCGCGCGCAGGGCCGCGAGCAGCCGCTCGGTGAAGTGCAGGCCAGCCGTCGGCGCGGCGACCGAGCCGGGCGTTCGCGCGTACACGGTCTGGTAGCGGTCGCGATCGGAGTCGTCGGGCGAGCGACGCACGTAGGGCGGCAAGGGGACTTCGCCGTGTCGCTCGACGGCCTCCGTCGCCGTGGGCAGGCCGTGCAGGGCGACGTGCCATGCGCCCGTCCCCGTGCGGTCGAGCAACTCGGCGCGCAGCGCGCCGGCCGCGAGGGAAAGCTCCATCCCCGGGGCGAGTCGAGACGAAGGGCGCGCGAGCGCCACCCATCGCTCCCGACTCGCCGCGGGGTCGATTCGCTCGACGAGGAGCAGCTCGACACGGCCCCCGCCAGGTCGTCGACCTCGCAGTCGCGCCGGCAGCACGCGGCTGTCGTTGAAGACGAACAACGACGGCGGCAGCAGTTCGGGCAAGTCGCGGACCGTGCGGTGCTCGATGCGCGCCGTCCACGGATCGAGCACGAGCAGCCGCGCCGCGTCGCGTTCGGGCAGGGGCCGCTGCGCGATCAGCTCTTCGGGAAGCTCGTAGTCGAGATCTTCGATTCGCACGTCGCCTCGAGATGTGCCGGATGGCTCGGGGGCGGTCGGGCGAGGACCGCCAGAAGCTGACCATGGCACGCGAACGGTTCGGCGTCCCGGCGCGCGTCGCGATTCGCGCATCGGATGAGAGTCCGAATCGGATTCGGAGGCGGTCTCTGGCTCGGACTCGGTTTCAGACTCGGTCTCGGACTCCGACTCCGACGCGGACTCTGGCTCGGTCTCGCCACGCCCTTCGCGTCGTCGAGCAACGTGCGCTTCGCTGCGCGTCCGAGACGAGGCTCGAATCCGACACCGAGTGCGAGCAACACGCCGAGGCTGCGACCCCGAGCGAGTCGAGTGGCTCGGGGCGTCAATCGGGAGGCGACGACGGGGGGGCGCGCAGGGGTCTGGCCGCGGGCATGAGGGCCTCCATGAGGCGTACGGGGAGCGGAGCGCGAATTTCGGTCCCCTCGTCGTCTCGCCGCAGATAATGACGGACGGTGGCTTGGACCAGGGGGTCGCGCGCCCAACGCGGACCGAGCCACAGGGGCTTGCGACCGACGATGGGGAGGCGGCGCGCCTCGCCGTCGCGGCCCAAGAGCAACTCGGCGCACGCACGGGCCGCGAGATGACTGATCGCGACGCCGTGGCCGTTGTAGCCGAAGCAGTACGCGATGCGTTCGCCGCGGAGCCAGCCGACGAGCGGCAAAAAATCTCCGGTCACCGCGATGGGGCCGCCCCATCGGTGCGCGATGCGAACGTCGTGCAGCTGCGGGAACGTCCAGCGGAACGTTTCTTCGAGGCGTGCGAAGACGCGCTCGTCCCGATCGTAGCGCGCATCGGGGCCGTCCGGTCGATAGACGGCGTCGCGTCCACCCCACAGGATGCGACCGTCGACCGTCGGTCGGAAGTAGTGAAGGAACACGCGCCGGTCCTCCATCCCGAAGCGGTCCTGCCACCCGATGCGTTCCCACTGCGCGGCCGTCAGCGGCTCGGTGAGCAGGATGTACGAATAAAAAGGCATCAGATGGCGCCGCAACGCCGCAAGGCGTGCGCTGTACGCATTGGCGGCGAGCACGACCCGGTCGGCGAGCAGCTCTCCCTCGGCAGTACGCAATCGAATGCGTCGCGCGTCGCGGGTGATGTCCGCGAGTTCGGAGCGCTCGTACACCGCGACGCCTCGACGTTCGACGACCCGACGCAGGCCACGCACGAGGCGCGCTGGATTCAGCAGTGTGCAGGCCTCGTCGAACAATCCACAGCGGAACGTCTCCGAGTGCACGCGCGCACGTACTTCGGCGCCTTCGAGGTAACGGATGCCCTCCAGTCCGAGTCGGTCGGCGGTCTCGGCCTCCAGACGCACGAGCCCGTCCTGCAGCGGCCCATTGGACACCGTCAGCAAACCGTTCGGCTGCAAATCGGCGTCGATGCCCTCGGCGCGGCACACCTCGCCGATGGCGCGCACCGAGCGTGCGGCGGCCCGGACGACCGCGGCGGCCCCCTCGTCGCCAAGCGCACGCACCAGTTCCGCGAGGCTGCGGTGCACGAGGGTCATCGCGAACCCGGCATTGCGGCCCGAGGCGCCGTGACCGACGACGTTCGCCTCGACGATGGCCACGCGCATCGCCGGTTCGAGGACGCTCAAGTGGTAGGCGGTCCACAGTCCGGTGAAGCCCCCCCCGACGATGGCGACGTCGACGTGCTCGGTGCCCCGAAGCGGTGGGCCCGGCTCGGACGGGTCGAGGGCCATCCAGTAGCTCGGCGGTGCCGTCATGGAAATCGGTGCGTCGGACACGACGCGGGCGGGTAATCGAGCCGGCGGTTGCCGTCAACCGCCGGTGCGGGCTTGCTCGAGACACGACGCCGATGGAAGCGAGCCGGACGCGGGCGGTTCCGGCCGCGCTTCGACGGGCTTGAAGCGATGCAGTGGCCTCGGTAAGAGCAAGCGCGCCGTGGTCGCGGATACACGCGTGCCGGGGTCTCGTAAATCGAGCAAAGGGGGGCGCCGTTGGTCGACCCGGAGCGTCGGACGAACGAGGTGCGCTGCTTTCGCGCTCGGCTGCGGCTTGTCGTGGTTGGCCTGCGGCAGCGACCGTGGCCAGCCTTGTGGCGGCGATGGCGACTGTGCTTCGGGGCTGTCGTGTCTGGACGGCGTCTGCGCGCCGGCCCTCGACGACCCGGGGGGCGATGCGCAGCCGGCGGGCGGTCCCGTGCGTCTCGTCGCCGTGGGGTTGCATCCGCGGCTGGAGCACGTCGTGTCCTTGGAGGCGTGGGACCGGTTCGTGCGCGACCAGTTCCGTGATCGGGTCGTTCCGATGCTGGCGTCGGATCGGCCCAATCTCGTCGTCTGGCCCGAAAATACCCTGCTGTCGGCGGTCTTGATCGGACGGCGTGGCGCCTCGGCCCGCACGGCGAGCACGGCCGGGGCCGCGTTCGTGTCGCTGTCGTTGGCCTACGACGCGGCGACGCAGCGCGTCACCCGCGATCGCGGCGAACCGTTGCCCGGGGCTCGCGCGCTGTTGCTCGCATTGACCGACACGCTGTGGCGCGCCCTGGACCCGTTCGTCGCGCTCGCCCGCGAACATGGCGTCTGGATGGCGGTGACCGCGGACGTGGCGCCCGCGCGGCGCAGCACCGATCCGGACGACGTCGCGGCCTTCGTCGACGAAGACGTCGCGGATCGCAGCTTCGCATGGGTGCCGGACGGCTACGACGTGTTCAATCAGACGCTGCTCTTCGATCCGACGGGAAGATTCGTGCACGCCTTCCGCAAGGAGTACCTCGTGCCCGTCGAGGAGCGTTCGGATGGTCTGGCCCTCTCCTACGGGCCGCCGGGCAATCTGCGCGCCCTGCAGCTTCCGTTCGGGCGCGTCGCTTCGGTCATCAGCAAGGACGCGTGGATGCCGGATGTCGTCGACCGGCTCGCCCTCGACGACGTACAGCTTTGGCTTCAGCCGGAGGCCTTCTCGGGGTGGGGGATTCCGGAAGGCGAGGATGGGGCCTGGCCGCCGGACGTGGTCGCGGAAAGCGGCTGGATCGCGTTGCTGCGTGAGGCCGGTGCGGTGGCCAGTGTGCTGCCGTGCTGGAGTGGAAACTTCTTCGAGCTCGTGTTCGATTGTCAGACGTCCATTCTCATGCATCCCTCGCGCGATGCCCGGGAGGGAGCGTGGATCGGGCGCGATCCCGCGCCGGGCTTCACGGTGATTGCGCCCTGGGTGATCGAGGACGACCGTCGCGGAAGTCTCGAAGAGCGGCGTGCGCGCTTGATGGAGGTGGGGCGGGCGCTCGCGCCGGGAAGCGGCGATCCGCGCGAGAACGAGTACGTGGCGGGGGTCGTGGTGTACGACGTCGATCCGTCGCAGCCGTTGCCGGCGTCGGTCGCCGACGAGGCCGAACGGCGAGTCGATGCGATGGCACCGGGCGAGCAGCGGCGGCCTGCGATCGTCGCGACGGGACCGGATCGGTTCGCCGTGTTTTTCGAGGACGATCGACGCGGCGCGAGCCGCATCTACGGGGCTTTGGGATGGCTATCGCGCGACGGAACCGTGAAGCTCGGCGCGGCGCGGATGCGCGTGCGGACGAGCGGAGCGCCCCGTCGTGTCCGCGCGGCGGCCCATGGCGCGCGCGTCCATCTCGTCTGGCAGGAGCAGCGGACGGGGACGACGTCGGTCGTGCGGTACGCGCGCTCCGACGATGCCGGCCGCTCGTTTGCGGATCCGGTCGACGTCTCCCCCGTGGCCGAGGGCGTCTCGCAGCGATTTGCGGACGTCGAGGTCGACGCACGGGGCCGCCCGTGGGTCGCGTGGGTCGACGATCGGGGCGGAGCGGCCCGCATCTGGATTGCGCACGGCGACGGTTCGCGATTCGTCGAGGCGTGGCCCGCGCTGTCGCCTCCGTCGGGGGCCTACGATCCACGACAGTCGCAACACGCCCCCGCGCTCGCTGCGCACGCGGATGGGGTTCGCGTCGTGTTCACCGAGTTTTCCGAATATCGGTGGCGCGTGGCGAGCGTGACGTGCACCCCCACGGGCTGCGGCGAGCTCGAGCGCGTCGACGGCGCGGACGTCCCTCACGAGACGCTGCATGCGGATCCGGCGGCCGACGGTTCCTGGGCGGTGTGGACGGATCTGCGCGTGCGCAGACCGGATCACGACGTGCGCGCGCGACGCGTGGGCGGCGCCGAGACCCCGCCGCTCGCCTCGTCGGACGCCCAGGGATGGCCTCAGCTGCGCCCCGACGTGGCCGCCCTCGGCGACGGGGGAGCCGTGGTGGTGTGGCAAGACGCGCGGGGCGGACGGAGCGAACTGCGCGCTGCGCGCCTCGAGTCCGACGGATCGGTGGGGATGGACTTTGCAATCTTCGGCGACGACGTGCCCCGCTTTGCGCCGCAGGTGGTCTGGCTCGAGGGGGGGCCGATCGTCGCGTTCGAGACCACCGCGGCAGGACGGCGCCAGGTCGGCGTGGCGCGCGTTCGGTGGCCATGACCGGCGCCGGGCGGTACGCGCCGAACTGCGCACGGGGTACACGGCAGCAGGTTTTGCGCGTCCCTCGGGGGCTGCGTTGGGCCGGCCGAGGGGCGAAACGCGCGAGCGCGACCCGATGAAGCCGCCGACGCCGGGCTTCGCCTTCGAGGTGGTCGCGACGGACGGAGCGGCGCGGGTCGGGCGTCTGGGCACGCCGCGGGGCGTCGTCGAGACGCCGGCGTTCATGCCGGTCGGTACGCAGGGCACGGTCAAGGGGCTGTTGCCGTCCGAGGTCGAGGCCACCGGCGCGCGCTGCTGCCTCGCCAATACCTATCACTTGTGGCTGCGACCCGGCGCCGAGCTCGTCGCCTCGTTAGGCGGACTGCACCGCTTCATGCGCTGGCCGCACGTCATCCTGACCGACAGCGGCGGCTACCAGGTCTTTTCGCTCGCCTCGTTGCGGCGCATCGACGACGACGGCGTCTGGTTCCGCTCCCACCTCGACGGTAGCCCGCGGCGACTGTCGCCCGAGGAATCGATGCGCGTGCAGGCGCTCCTCGGCAGCGACATCGCGATGGTCCTCGACGTCTGCCCGCCGGCGGACGCCGACCGGGACGAGCTCGACCGTGCCGTCGCGCGCACGAGCACCTGGGCGCGCCGCTGCCTCGCGGCACCCGCGCCGGACGGCCAGGCACGGTTCGGAATCGTGCAGGGCGGAATGGACCTCGCGTTGCGCCGCCGGCATCTAGACGAGGTGTGCGCGATGTCGTTCGACGGCGTCGCGCTCGGCGGCTTCTCCGTCGGCGAGCCCCCAGCCCAGCGCTGGGAGCTCGTCGGCGAGCTGGGGCCGCGCCTGGACCCCGAGCGGCCGCGTTATCTCATGGGCGTCGGAACGCCAGCGGACTTGCTGCACGCCGTCGCCGCGGGCATCGATCTGTTCGACTGCGTGCTACCCACGCGCAACGGCCGCAACGGTCAGGCCTTCACGTGGCGCGGGCGCGTCAATTTGCGACAGGCCCGCCATCGAGCGGACGGGGGCCCCCTCGACGCGCGATGCGACTGCCTCGTTTGCCATACGTTCTCGCGCGCCTATCTGCGCCACTTGTTCGTCGCGGGCGAGATGCTCGGCCCGCGACTCGTCTCGCTGCACAATCTGCATTTCTATGCGGCGTTGCTTCGCGAGGCGCGGCGTGCAATTGCCGAGGGAAGCTACGGCGCGTTCGTGCGACGGACGCTGTGCGACTTCGAGGAGGGAGACGAGATCGGCGGATCCGCGTCGGCGAGCGTCCCATCCGCGGGAGAGTGAATCGGCGACGTCGACGCGCGCGTGCGAACGCCGCTCGGCCGTTCGACCACGTTCGCGCGCTGCACTGCGGAGCGCGGTTCGCTCAGGTTGCCGGCGTCGTCGTGGGCGGAGCCGCGGAGTCACCCGGCGCGGCGCGGGCCCTGTGCAGGAGGCTCTCGAGGCCGGGGTCGGCCGCTGCGACGAGGGTCGCCGCGAGGGGCTGCCGCTCGTCTCCGTTCGCCTCGACGCGCATGTCGATGCCTGCGTAGAGGTGTTGCGCGACCGACTGCAAGACCTCGACGAGCGCCCCTCGGCTCGCAGCGTGCACGGGGGCATGCAGCCGGTCGGGCACGCGCACGGTCAGTCGCGTCGTGTCGAACGCGAGCTCGGGCAGCCGAGAGTCCTGCCGGAGCCTCAAGGCCACGTCGAAGGCCTTGGCCGCGGCGTCCAGAAGCCGTGACGCGGCCCCGTCGCGCGGCCCGCCCCGTTTGCGGAAGTGAACGAGGCCTCCGTGAGGGCCGACGCGGTCGAGGTAATAGTCCGACTCATGCCCGACCAGCACGATGCCGGGGCCTTCGTGCACGTGCTCGTAGCTGACGACGTCGACGAGCAGTTCGGGCAACGTCCGGTCGCGGATCCAGCCGTGCCAGATCTCGAGCATCCGGTCTGCCGGCGGGCGCGCGGACGCGAGCGGGATGCGCACCTGCCAGCGCTCGGCCCGGTCCAGATCGTGATCGGCCGCGCTCACGGTGCGGCTCCGGCCGCGGGCGTCGTTTGGGCGACAGCGGCGCGCTCGCGTGCGATCCGCTCGAGGCAGGCGTGCGCCGCCTCGACGAAGCTGCTCGCCTCCCCGATGAGCTCCCGCGCCTGGTCGGCCGTCGCGCCGATCCAGGGACGCTCGGCGTGCGCGCGCAGCAGGTAGTGAGCGAACTTCGGCCCCGCATACGGGTCGTGGAACAGTCGAGGCTCGACGAGGTGCGTGCGGAACTTGGCGACGGCCTCGTCGGCATCGCGGACGTCCTGCCCGATGTGCCGGAGCAGCGCCGTGGCCGCGGTCACCATGGCCTGGTAGGCGAGCTGGGCGGCGCCGGGTGCGTCGGACGCCTCGAGGCGCATCTGCGCTTCGAGCGTTTCGCGTTCCGCGGCCGCCAGCCCGAACTGGACGAAGGGGACCACCTCGCCCGCGCACTCTCCGACGCCCATGTCCTCGATCGAGTACTGACGCGGATCGCCCCAATCGCTGTAAAAGGACGGGTCGACCTCGTAGCGGGGGGTTTCGAGCAGATCCTCGATCGCCTTGCGCACGGCCGCCTTGCCGGTGCGCGCCACCCACGACTCGAACGATTCGTCCGGCCGCCGCTCGGCCACGTAGCGCTCGGTGAGCCGCTCGACCACGCGCGGCACGTTCTTGCTCGGCACGGCGCCGATGGGCAGACCGAACGCGCTGCCGTTCTTGCGGAAGCGGCCCCCCAGCACGAGCTGGAAGTGCGGCACGCGACGGCCGCCGACGTTGCGCGAGACCCCGAGGAAGCCGAGATCGGCGACGTGGTGCTGCCCGCAGGCGTTGAAGCACCCCGAGGTCTTGATGCGCAGCTCGCGGACCGCCGGATCGAGCCGGTCGCCGACCTGTTCCAGTCGCCGACGCAGCTCCGCCGCAAGCCCGCGCGACGAGGCGATGCCGAGCTTGCACGTGTCCGTACCGGGGCAGGCCGTCACGTCGGTGATCTGGCTCGCGCCGGGCTCGTGCAGGCCGATGGCGAGCAGCCCCTCGTAGAACGCGGGCAGGTCTGCCGCGCTCAGCCAGCGGAAGGCGAGGTTCTGCTCGACGGTCGTGCGCAAGGTGTCGCCCGTCAGCCGTCGCGCGAGCGAGGCGAGCGCACGCGCCTGGTCCGAGGTCAGGTCGCCCAGCGGGAGCGTGACGGTCGCGACGACGTAGCCCGGCTGCGCCTGGGGGCGTACGTTGGTCGCGTGCCAGCGCTCGAAGCCGGTCGGATACGGGCCAGGGGGCAGCGGTCCGCCCGGACGCAGGGGCCGTTCGTCCTCCACGGGCGGCGCTTCGAGGTGCGCCGTCCAGCGCGGATCGTGCGGGAGACGCGCGCGTTCCTCGAGCACGAGCCTGCGAAACTCGTCGATTCCGAGCTTCTTGACGAGGAACTTGATGCGCGCGCGCGCCCGGTTCTGCTTCTCGCCGAGGCGCGCGAAGACGCGGCTGACGGCTTGTGCGAGCGGCAGCAGTTCCTCGGGCGGCAGCGCCTCGGCGAGTAGCTTGGCCTCGGTCGGCACCGCGCCGAGCCCGCCACCGACGTACACGTCGAAGCACGGCCGTCCCTCATACACGCGTGCGATGCAACCGAGGTCGTGGAAAAAGACCAGCCCGCACGGCTCGTCGCGACAGCCGCTGAAGGCGATCTTGAACTTGCGGCCGAAGTCCTGCGCGTCCGGGTGGCCGAGCAGGAAAAAGGCAAGCGCGTGCGCGTGGGGCGTGACGTCGAACGCCTGCGTCGCGCAGACCCCCGCGTACGGACACGCGGTCACGTTGCGCACGGAATTGCCGCACGCTTCGCGGGTCGTGATGCCGACGGCGGCCAGCCGGCGCATCAGGTCCGGCGTGTCGTCGATGTGCACGAAGTGCAGCTGGAAGTCCTGCCGCGTGGTGACGTGGAGGATGCCGTCGCTGTACTCCTCGGCGAGCTCCGCGAGGACCTCGAGCTGCTCCGCGCCCAGCTTGCCGTACGGAATCTTGATGCGCTGCATGCCGGGCGCGTCCCACAGCGTCTCGGGGCCCTTGGTCAGCGCGCCGCTCGGAAACTCAAGGCTCTGCTCGCGCGTCCCGTCGTGACGGCGCCCGTTGTCGTAGCGCTGCCCGTAGACTCCGCGACGCAGCCGCGTCTCGGCGAAGAGCCGTTCCTCGATGCGGCCGGCCTTGCGCAACGCGATCTGGTGTTCGAAGACGTCGATCTCGCGTTCCCAGTCGGGCTGCGTGCGTCCGGCGAGCCGCTCTTTCCACGTGCTTCCCATGGCGTGAATGATATTCCCGACTTTACCGCTCGGTCAAGTCAAGAATACTAGCGCGTCGACGAAACATCGAATCGTGCTACGCAAGGCCGCCATGAGGTTCGGTGGTGGGCGTTCGTTCGGGCCGTGGGCGTACGTGACGGTTTTCTTGCAGGGGTGTGGAGGCGACGATCCGGTGCCGATCCGCGACGCGGGCGCGGACGCAACGGTCGAGGACGGCGGAGTCGACGCAGGTCCCGCCACGGACGCCATCGATGCGCCGATGCCGGTCGATGGTGACAGCTGCGAGAACCCCATCGTCCTGCGCGCGGTCGAGGGAATGACGGTGTCCGTCAGCGGCAACACGTCGCTCGTGACGCGGCGCCCGCGCGATCTGGGCGAGGGTTGTGGCAACGCGATGGCCGCGCGACCCGCTCCGGTCCAGATCGTGGAGATTCACGTTCCGGGCACCGGGCCGATGGCGGTCACCGCGGACCTGACCGGCGGGTCGACGCCCGCCAACTTCGACACGGTGCTGCAGTGGCGTACGATGTGCGAGCGCGCTCCCGACGATCCGTGGTCGTGCTTCGACGACGCGGGTGAGGGCGAGGCGCGTTCCGTCGCGCGCTTCACCGTCGACGGCGGCAGCGTCGTGTATTTGTACGTGACCGGCTACGCCGAAACCCCGCTGATGGGCGGAACCGACCGGGGCCCGTGGACCTTGTCGGTGAGCGTGCGGCCCAACGCGCGACCGGTCGTCGAGTCGGCGGAGGTGGCCGTGTTCGGCGCCGACGGCGAGGTCCGCATCACCGGGAGCGACACGGATGGCGACGTCGTCGGCTACGAGGCGACGTTCCGCGACGCGTCGGCGCGACCGATCCGACTGACGCGGGACGGGCGTCCGCTTCTGCTCGGGTTCGACGACGACGTCGAAGGGATGATGCGCTTCACCGGTACGAGCTTCGTCGAGGGGCTCGGAGAGGCGTGCGCCGACGCCGGCTGTGAGACTGCCTCGCTGAGGCTGGTCGACGAGGGATTCGCGCTCAGCGAGCCGATCGACGTTCCCGTACGGCGCTACGAGCTGCGCGGGCTGGGGGCGGAATGCGGATCGATGACGCGCTGCGTGCGTCTGCTCGAGTGCACCGATGGCCGCTGCGTCCGGCCCGAGCTGGTCGAACGGCTCTGCGCTGGCGCTTCGGCGCTGACCATCGAACCGGCGACCGCGACCGAGCCCGCACGCGCCAGCGTTTCGGGAACGCTTCCGGCGGGCGAGGGTCTTCTGCACGGCAGTTGCGGAGGCGAGGGCGCCGAGCTCGTCTACACGTTCGAGATCGCTGCGGGCGAGCGCTGGGACGTGGCGGTGACGACGGACTTGCCCGGCACGCCGGACGAGACCGACACGCTCGTCTATCTCCAGCGTGAGTGCGGCGACGCGACGAGCGAGCCTGCGGGCGCGTGCAACGACGACATTGACACGCGGGGTGGCAACTACGCGTCGGCGTTCGAGCTGCAAGCGCTCGAAGCGGGGCGCTATCACGTGATCGTCGACCAGTACGCCGCGACGGAGGAGACGGCCGCGTTCGAGATGCGCCTGACGTTCCGGCCCGTCCGGGAAAGCGGTCAACGTTGCGACCCGCGCGGGATCGTCGATCGGTGCGCCTCGGGACGTTGCCCTGCGATGGGCGAGCCCGTCTGCCCCTGACGACCAGGACTCGGCTTCGGGCTCGGACTCGGGCTCGGGCTTGGCCTCGGCCGAGGTCTCGGACCCGGATTCGCGCTTCGCCTCGGGCCTACAAGGCGCTTCGATTTCGCGCCCCTCGCGTGCCGGTTGGCTGGATCGGAATCGATGGGCGGCGCGACGGCTCCGTCCGGCCGCATCGGCCTCGGGCCGCGTCCCGGCTTGTCGGAAATTTCACGCCGCGCGGCGGAGCCTGTATGGCGTGGGCGTGACCAGCGCCGGTCGCGACATCATCGCGGGGCTCGACCTCGGCACGACGAAGGTGTGCGTCGTCGTCGGAGAGCGGAGCGACGAGGGCATCGACGTCATCGGCATCGGCACGGTGCCTTCGAAGGGGCTTCGCAAGGGCGTCGTCGTCAACATCGAGGCGACGGTGCAGGCCATTCGCGGAGCCATCGAGCAGGCCGAGAACATGGCCGGCGTGCAGATCGGAACCGTGTTTGCCGGCATCGGCGGCAGTCACGTGCGAGGCATGAACCAGCAGGGGGTGGCCGCCATCGCGAGCCGCGAGGTCTCCGCCGACGACGTCGAGCGCGTCCTCGAGCAGGCCAAGGCCTTTCCCCTGCCGGCCGACCGACAGGTCATCCACGTGCTGCCGCAGGAGTACGTCGTCGACGACCAGGACGGCATCAAGGAGCCCATCGGGATGTCCGGCGTGCGCCTGCAGGCACGGGTGCACGTCGTGACGGCGGCGGTCCCGCCCATCCAGAACATCATCAAGTGCGCGGAGCGCTGCCAGCTGCACGTGGCCGAGGTGGTGCTGCAACCGCTCGCGAGCGCGTACGCGGTCCTCTCGGACGACGAGCGGGAGATCGGCGTCGCGCTCGTGGACGTCGGGGGCGGGACGAGCGACGTGATCGTCTACGTCAACGGCGCGGTCGTGCACACGAGCGTCGTGCCCATCGGGGGGCTGAACTTCACCAACGACGTGGCGACGGGGCTGCGCACGCCGGTCGCGGAGGCCGAGCGGATCAAGGTGCGTTTCGGATGCGCGAGCACGCGCATGGTCGAGCCCGACGAGCGCATCGAGGTTCCCTCGGTCGGCGGTCGGCCCCCGCGGCAGCTTCCAAGGCAGGTGCTCTCCGAGATCATCCAGCCGCGCGCCGAGGAACTGCTGGGGGCCGTCGGGCACGTGCTCTCGGAGACCGGGTTCGCGGAGATGCTCGGCGCGGGCGTCGTGTTGACCGGCGGCACGACGCTGCTGGAGGGCACCGAGCAGCTGGCCGAAGAAGTGCTCGGCATGCCGGTGCGTCGTGGGCTTCCTTCGGGCGTCGGCGGGCTCGTCGACGTGGTTCGTAGCCCCGCGTACGCGACGGCGGTGGGGCTGGTCAAGTACGGCGCCGAGCGACTCGCGGCGCGCGCCGCTGCGGCGGAGCCGCCGCCGGTGCACACGGAGATCCGGCCGCGTCTGGGCACGCGGCTCGGTCGCTGGCTGAGGGACGTGTTCTGAGCGTGGACCGTGGCGCCGCGGGCGAGCGGACGCGCGGTCGAGTGGAGGCAACCATGGGCATCTCGATCGATCTGGCGAGCGAGCCGCAGGCGGGAGCGCGCATCAAGGTGGTCGGCGTCGGCGGCAGTGGGGGCAACGCCCTCAACACGATGATCGCGGCCGGTTTGGGGGGCGTCGAGTTCGTCGCGGCCAACACCGATCAGCAGGCGCTCGAAACGAGCATGGCGCAGACCAAGATCGCGCTGGGGCCCCAGCTCACCAAGGGGCTCGGCGCAGGCGGCAATCCGGAGATCGGGCGCAAGGCCGCGCTCGAGGACGTGCAGCGCATCGCCGAGGTCGTCGCGGGCGCCGACATGGTCTTCGTGACGGCCGGGATGGGAGGCGGGACGGGCACCGGGGCGGCGCCGGTCGTCGCGCAGATCGCGCGCGATCAGGGGGCGTTGACGGTGGCCGTCGTGACGCGCCCATTCGACTTCGAGGGGCGGCGGCGCGCGCGCAACGCCGAGGCGGGGATCGCGCAGCTCGTCGAGTGCGTCGACGCGATCATCACGATCCCCAATCAGAGGCTGCTCGCCTTCGAGGATGCCGACCTGTCCCTGCTCGACGCGTTCCAGCGCGCCGACGACGTGCTGCTACAAGCCGTGCGCGGCATCTCGGATCTCATCACGCAGGCCGGGCTCATCAACGTCGACTTCGCCGACGTGCGGACGATCATGTCGAACAAGGGCCGCTCGCTGATGGGCACCGGGTGGGGCAAGGGCGGCCGACGCGCGCTCGACGCCGCGGAGATGGCGATCCACTCGCCGCTGCTCGACGACGTCTCGGTGCACGGGGCGACGGACATCCTCATCAACTTCACGGCGGGCCCGGACATCCGGCTGCGCGAGATTCACGAGGCCGCCTCGCTCGTGCAGCAGTCCGCGCACGAGGACGCCAACATCATCTTCGGCGTGGTCACGAGCCCGGAAATGGCGGATCAGGTCAAGGTCACCGTGATCGCGACGGGGTTCGATCACGTGGAGCGCGCCCAGCCCGCTCCGACGCTCGCCGCGCAGGCTCCGCGCTCGTCGCGTACCTCCGTACCGGCGGCGCGTCCGACCGCGGCTGCCCGTGGCGCATCGGTCGCGCCCGCGCGCCCCGAGGTCGTCTCGTCGGTGCTGCCGGCCAGGCCCTCGGCGATGCCCGCGCAGACCACCTTGCCCGAAACGCTTCGTCCCGCGCGGGCCTTCGGAGCCGCCGCGATGCAGGACGAGGCCGTGCTCGACATTCCCGCATATTTGCGCCGGGGGGCCGCCGCCACCCAGTGATGGGGATCCAGGCAGGCTAGCGAGCGGCGCAGTATCGCGGCATTCCCCGGTCCACGAGTATGGGCGTCGGGGAAGTCCGGGCCGGAGTCGCGGTCCGAGGCCGCGAGCGAGACCGAGCCCGAGTCCGAGTCGGAGTCGGACCCTGAGTCCGAGCTCGAGTCGGAGTCCGAGTCGGAGTCGGAGTTTGTGTCCGAGCCCGAGCCCGAGCCCGTGAGCGGGCGTCCCGACCGCCGCGCTCAGTCCTCGAGCACGGCGCGATGGACGAGCAGGCGCTGGCAGCTCGTGCAGTGCTCCAGGGCGTCGCCGCGCTGCAGCACGACGAACGCCTGGGGACGGATGGCCATTCGGCAGGCCGGGCACGTCGGCTCGGCGACCTCGACCACACCGGTGCCGCGCTTCTCGCGGATCCGCTCATAGCGGCCGAGCAGCTCCCGAGGAAGCATCGCGGCGATCTCGTCACGCCCCGCGACCACGCGCTTGCGCTGCTCGGCGAGCTCGGACATGCGTGCCTGACTGCGCGCCTCCTCTTGCGCGAGCTGGGCGCGCAGGGCCTCGACCTCGCGTTCATGCGTCGCGAGCGTGCTTTTCATCCGCTCGATGGCCGCCGTGAGTCGACCGTGCTCGTCCTCGCGTTCGCGCTGCGAGCGCCGCACGTGCTCGATCTCCTTTTCGGCCGCCTCGACCTCGCGCGCGTTGCGCGCACGCGCCCCCTTCTGCCGTGCGCGCGCCAGCGCCTCCTGGCTCGAGGCGATCTGCTCCGCCTGGTCCCGCGCGAGCGCCTCGGCGTCGGCGATCTGCTGTCGTTCTCGCGCGAGCAACGTCTCGAGCCGCTGCACGTCGGCTCGCAGTTCCTCCAGGCGCTTGGGGATCTCTCGCAGCTCCAGGTCCAGCTCGCGGGCCGCCGCATCGATGCGAGCGAGCTTTCCGAGGGCCCTGAGCTGTTCCCGCACCGCGTCAAGCCTCCGAAGCGTGGGGCTCCCCTCTAGCCTGGGATGGGGAGGGGCGCAACTGGTCGCGCGACCTCCCGACGGCACCGAACCGGTCGGTCCGTCGCGGTCTTCAACTGGACTTGGGACTCCGACTCGGTCTCGGTCGCCGGCGCCGACTCGAACACGGCGTCGACCTCGGGCTCGGGCTCGGACGCGGCTCGGCTCGGACGGCGCGACTCGGCCTCGTTCGTTCGACCGCTTCGTTCTCGTGGTACGTCCTGGAGTTCCCGCAATCGCGCCGGTACGCTCGGCACGTGCGGCCCGATCGCGCACCGTGCCACCGCATCGCGTGGGGTCGCATCGATGCCCGCACGCCGTCGTGCGCCGTGGCGTTGCTCGTGGGGCTGCTCGCGTTGATCGGAACGAACCGCGAATTGGGAGTCGCGCAGGCGCCCGCGCGCGCCCAGACGCCGATCGTCGTGCGCCTCGCGACGCTCGCGCCGCGTCGGTCGGTATGGGCGCGCGCTCTCGAGCGTTGGGACCGGGAGCTGCAAGCGCGCACCGCAGGCCGGGTGCGCCTCCAGATCTTTGCGGGAGGCGCGGCGGGCGACGAGGTCACGGTCGTGCGCAAGCTGCGCGCGGGTCAGCTCGACGCGGCGGCACTGACCACCACGGGCCTGGGTCACGTGGTCCGTCCGGTGTTCGTCCTGCAGGCGCCGGGTCTGCTGCGCTCGTACGCGCAGCTCGACGCGGTCCGTCGCGAACTGGCGCCCGAGCTCGAGGCCCAGTTCGCGCAGGCCGGCCTGCACCTGGTCGGCTGGGCCGACGTCGGGCTCGCGCGATTGTTCTCCGCCCACCGCCTGCAGCGACCCGCGGACCTCGTGCGCACCCGACCGTGGGCCTGGCGCGACAACCCCATCTTCGAGGAGGTGCTGCGAGAGGCGGGGGCGCGCGGCGTCGCGCTCGCGTTGCCGGAGGTGCTCGTCGGGCTGCAGACGGGGCGGATCGACACATTCGCGGCCAGCGCGCTCGCCGCCGTGGGATTGCAGTGGTATCCGTACGCGCGCTTCGTGAGCGAGGAGCCGATCGGCGTCGTGCTCGGGGCGCTGGTGGTGCGCGCCGATCGATGGGCGGCGCTGCCCGTCGAGGCACGAGAGGCATTCGCCGAGGCGGCGGCCCGGCATTCGGCGCAGGGACAGCAGGCCGTGCGCGAGCAGGACGAGCGCGCGTACCGGGCCATCTTGGCGCGCGGCCTGGAAGCGGTTCCGACGGGGCCCGCCCGCGCGGAGTGGGAGGCGCTCGGGCGTAGGGCGCGCGCACGGCTGACCGGGAGGCTGTGGCCGGCGGAGCTGCTCGCGCGGGTCGAGCGGATCGCCGCGGCGCACGCGGGGCGCTGAACCGTGGGCGCGGTGCGCGATCTGGCCGAGCGACTGCTGTCCGGCGAGACGGACACGAGCCGGATGCACCCGCTGCTCACGTTCCTGGGCCTCGAAGCGTACGGGCCGCGCGTCGCGTTCGTCTCGAGCCTCGCCAACGTCGTGGCCGTGCGGACCGACGAGGGCCTGGTGCTCGTCGACACGGGCTCGTTCCTGACGGGCGAGAGCATCCGCGCCTCCCTTCGCGCCTGGTGCGAGCAGCCGGTGCGGATGGCGGTGTACACGCACGGCCACGTCGACCATGTGCTCGGGATCGCGGCGTTCGAGCGCGAGGCGGCGGCGGCGGGCTGGCCCCGCATCGAGGTGATCGCGCACGAGGCGGTCGTCGCGCGCTTCGAGCGCTATCGGCGCACCGCCGGGCTCAACGCGCGCATCAACGCGCGGCAGTTCGGCGTGCCGGGCCTGGGCTGGCCGACGGAGTACCGCGCGCCGGACCGATGCTACCGGGACCGGCTCGACATCGAGGTGGGCGGCGTGCGGTTCGAGCTGCGGCACGCGCGCGGCGAGACCGACGACCACAGCTGGGTGTACGTCCCCGGCGAGAAACTGTTGTGCACCGGCGATCTGTTCATCTGGGCCGTGCCCAACTGCGGCAATCCGCAGAAAGTGCAGCGCTACGCAGGAGAGTGGGCCGCGGCGTTGCGCGAGATGGCCGCCCTCGACGTCGAGCTGCTCTGCCCGGGCCATGGCCCGCCCATCGAGGGCGCCCGACGCATCCGCGAGGCGCTGCTCGAGACGGCGCAGCTGCTCGCGTTCCTCCACGACGAGACGGTGCGCCGCATGAACGAAGGCATGGCGCTTGAGGACATCGTCGCCGAGGTGCGGCCTCCGCCCGAGTGGCTCGAGCGCCCGTGGTTGCGACCCGTCTACGACGACCCGGAGTTCATCGTGCGCAACGTCTGGCGACAGTACGCCGGCTGGTGGGACGGCGATCCGGCGCGTCTGAAGCCGCCGCGGGCCTCGGAGCTGGCGGCGGAGGTCGCCGCGCTCGCCGTGCTGGTCACGTCGGGCGCGCTGTCCGCGGCCATCTTCGTGCTCGTGCAAGGACGCCGGGGGCGTTTTGAGCCGGCGCGCGACCCCGCGCTCCGCGCACGGCTTCGACGACTGGCGCGACGCGCCCCCGAGCTGGCGCGGCTGCTCGCACGCGTCGACGTCTCCTGGACCGCGCCCGCGCCCATCGCGACCATCGGCCTGCTGCGCCCACGCGTCGTACTCGACCCGCGATTCGCGCAATCGCTCGACGACGACTCGCTGCTCGCCGCGCTGCGACACGAGGCGGCGCACGTGCGCGCACGCGATCCGCTGCGCTACGCCCTGCTGCACTGGGCGCTGCGCGTGCATCCGGCCGGACGGTGGCTGCTCGGCGGCCAACAGCGACGGTGGCTGCTCGCGCACGAGAGCGGGTGCGATCGGGACGCGGTGCTAGCCGGCTCGCCACCCGCCGCGCTCGCACACGCCCTCGTTCGCGCGGCGCGTTTCGACGGACCCCGGCTCGCAGCACCGCTTCCGGCCCGCGACGTGGCGGGCTTGCGGCTACGGGTCGAGCTGCTTCTGGCCTACCCGGAGGGCGGCGCGCCCGCAGCGATTCGGCGCCCACGAGAGACGCCCGCGTTGCGCGTGGCCCTGCTCGGCACGTTGCTCGCACTGCTCGCGCCCCAGCGCGTGGGATCGGGTCTCCTCGACGCGCTGCACCGGCTGAGCGAATCGGTCGCTGGCATCGTCGCGACGACGTGCCTCGGCGCCCGACGCGCCCGCGCGCAGTCCGCCCCCCGCGCCGTGGCGCAGAGCGAATCGGACGAGCCGCGCGAGAGCGATCTCGCGGAGCTGTGGGGCTACGCCGAACGCCACGCTCCGGCGCTCGAGCTCGCCCGACTGCGGCGTGGCGAGGCCGCCGCAGCATTCGCCGAGGCGCGGCCCGTGTTTCCGGACAATCCGACGTTGCACCTGGGCATCGGCGCGCGCCTTGCCGAACGAACGGGCATACCCGAGCTGTTCGCCTCGCTCGAGCAGCCGCTCGACCTCGCCGGTCGACGATCCGCGCACCTCGAGATCGCCCGACACCGGGCCGAACGGATCGACGCAGAGCTCGAGCTCGCGCGGCTGCAACTGCGGCGCGATCTCGCCCGCGCGTACGCCGACGCCGTCGTGGCGCGACGCCGCCTCGAAATCATGCGGGGCCTGGAGCGATTCGCCGCCGAGCTGTACGAGGCTTCGCGCCGACAGCAGCGCGTCGGCGAGCACGGCGCGCTCGAACCGGTCGCGGCGCAACGAGAGCTGGTGCGTGTGCGCGACGCACGCATCCGGGCCGAGCGCGATCTGCTGCTCGCCCGCCTGGCGCTGTGCGAGGCGACGGGCTGGCCGCCGCAACGGCCGCCGATGCCCCGCCTGGAGCCCTTCGCGCCGCAACCGGTGCCTCCGCTCGACGCGCTGGGGGCGGCGGCCGAGGCCAGCCATCCGGAGCAACGTGCCCGACAAGGCGCCGGACGCGAGGCGCGCGCGCGGATGCGGCTGGCCGGCACCGAGCGCTGGCCGATGCCGAGCGTGGGCGCCGAGCTGCACCGCGAAACGGGGGCCGATGCGAGCGGGGCCGCGCAACACGTGCTGCTCGGCACTGTCTCGACGGCCCTGCCGCTGTGGCAGACGAACGAGCCCGGCCGGATCGAGGCGCGCGTGCGCGCGGCCATCGCGTCGTTCGAGCAGCGCGAGGCGGAGCGCCAGCGGCGGATCCGCATCGCGCGCGCGCACGCCGAGCTGCGCGCCGCCGCCGAACGACTCGCCTTGTACGAAACGGCGCCCTCTTCGCTCGAACCGCTGCTCGCGGCGATGCAGCGCTCCGTCGAAGCCGGCGAGCTGTCGTCGCTCGAGCTCGCCGCCGTGCGGGATCGGTGGCTGCAAGCGCAGCTCGATGCGCTCGAGGCCTGGCGCGATCACGCCCACGCGCGGGCCGAGCTCGAGCACGAGCTCGGGGTGCCCCTGCCCGTCGCCGGCAACGACGCCGGTACGGATGGCCCGTGACTCGTGCCGTGGCGCCGCGGGTCGTGTCGCGCATGGCATCGCCGTTGCTGTTCGCGCTCGTGGCCGCAACGTGTCGCCAGGGCGCCGGCCACGAGCACGAATCCGAGCACGCGCACGACGACGAGCACGACGACGAGCGGGAGTCGCCTGCGCAATCCGGGCACGGGCTAGCCGAAGGCGCGGAACGCTCCGCGAGCCCCGCGCCGAGCGAACCGGGCGCGCCGACGGGATCGTCGGACCGACGACTCGCGGCCGCGGAAAACGTCGAGTTGCTGCGCGTCGACGCCGAGATGCTGCGCGATCTGCGCCTGACGACGGCCCCGGTCCGCTCGCGTCTCGCTGCCGAAACCGTGGCCGCGCCCGGGGAGTTTCGCATCGACGAGAACCGCTACGCCGAGGTCGGCACACCCATCGCCGCGCGCGTGGTTGAGCCGCTCGTCGCGCCCGGCGACGAGGTTCGACCCGGACAGCCGCTCGTCGAGCTGGAGAGCGTCGAAGTGGGTCGCGCGCGCGCCGCGCTCGCTTCGGCCCACGCGCGTCTGCAGCTTGCGCGACGAACGGTCGAGCGACGCCGGGCGTTGATCGGCGACGGCCTGGTCGCGCTGCGCGATCTGCAAGCCGCCGAGGCGGACCTCGCGCAGGCCGAGATCGAGCTGCAACTCGCCCGAGAGACGCTCGCGGCACTGGGCGCGGGTCCGGGCCGCGGTACGCGGTTCCGCCTGCGGGCCCCCATCGCGGGCACGGTGGTCGAGCGCCATGCGATCCGCGGACGGCTCGTCGAGCCGTCGACGACGCTGTTCGTGATCGCCGACTTGAGCCGGCTGTGGTTCGTCGCACACGCCTTCGAGCGCGACGCCATTCGGATCGCGACCGGACGACGCGTCGAGCTCCAATTGGCGGCGCTGCCCGCCACGGTGGTGGCCGGAGAGGTCACGGCCATCGGCACGCGCATCGACCCGAGCTCGCGGACCGTCGACGTCCGGATCGAGGTCGACAACGAGCCGCGGCGGCTGCGGCCCGGCATGTCGGGCACCGTGCTGCTGCCCGTCGGCGAAGCGGACCAGCCCGCGCTCGTCGTACCCGCCGCGGCGTTGCAGCGCACCGAGGCGGGCTGGAGCGTGTTCGTCCCGCGCGATGCGCGCACGTTCGAGGTTCGGCTCGTCGGCCGCGGCCGCGATCTCGACGGAGGCGAGGTGGAAGTGCTCTCGGGGCTCCGAGCGGGCGAGACCGTCGTCGTCGACGGGGCGTTCCTACTCGAAGCCGAGCGCGAACGACGCCGCGGCGGCGCCGACGAGCATGGGCACGCGCACTGAACGGGGCGATCGGATGGAGCGGCTCGTTCGCGCGTGCTCGTCGCGGCCCCTGCTGCCCTTGCTCGGTGCTGCGGCGGCCGCCGTGCTCGGGCTGCTCGCCTACGACCGGCTCCCGCGCGACGTCTTCCCGGATCTGTCGGTGCCCGTCTTCCACGTCATCGTGCAGGCCCCGTCGATGGACCCCGAGGCGCTCGAGCGCACCGTGGCCGTGCCGATGGAAGGGGCGCTCGCGGGCCTGCCGTACGTGCGGCGCGTTCGCTCGACGAGTCAGCCCGGCGTCTGCGTCGTGGGCGTCGAGTTCGAGCCCGACACCGATCCCGTTCGAGCGCGCGCGTTGCTCGTCGAGCGCATCACGCAAGTCGCCCCGTCGCTTCCGCCGGGCGTCGAGCCGCCGCTCGTCTCCAGCCTGACGGGACGGCTCAACGAGATGTTCGAGCTGACGCTCGAGGCCGAGCCGGGAACCGTGGATTTGATGACCCTGCGCGATCTGGCCGAGGCCGATGTTCGCCATCGGCTGATGGCCGTGCCGGGCGTCGCGGCGGTCGACGTGCTCGGCGGGTTCTTGCGCGAGGTGCAGGTTCTGCTCGACCCGGACCGGATGGCCGCGCGCGGCGTCGGTCTCGAGTCGGTGTTGCACGCGCTCGAAGGCGCCAGCGTCGAGGTGGCCGCGGGCCACGTCGTGGTCGGCCCGCTCGAGTGGAGCGTGCGAGGGCTGGGCCGTCCTGCCTCGCTCGACGAGCTGCGCGAGACGGTCGTGGCGGTGCGCGGGCAGACGCCGGTGGTGCTCGGCGACGTGGCCGACGTGCGCGAGGGGCCGGCCGTACGCCGGGGTCTGGCCCACCGCCTCGGCGGCGAGGTGGTCGCGTGCCGCGTGGTGCGTCAGCCGGGCGCCGACACAGTTGCGGTCGCCGCGGGCGTGCGCGCGGCCCTCGACGAGCTGCGCCGCAGCCTGCCGCGGGGCGTCCGCATGCGCGTCGTCTACGATCAATCCGAACTGGTCGACCGCGCGCTCGGCGGGGTTGGCCGCGCGGTGCTCGTCGGCGGCCTGCTCGTCGTCGGCGTGTTGTTCGCGCTGCTCGGTGCGCTCCGCCCCGCCCTCGTCGTGGCCGTCACGATTCCCCTTTCGCTCGCGGCGGCCGGCCTTCTGCTGGCGACGAGCGGCGTGGGGCTCGACACGATGACGCTCGGCGGGCTGGCCGTCGCGGTCGGATTGCTCGTCGACGCATCCATCATCGTGGTCGAGAACGTCGTGCACCGCGCGCGCGCGCCGGGGGTCGGCTTCCAGCCGTTCGCCGAGCGGGTCGCGCGCGCCGTCGCGGAGGTGGGCCGGCCCATCGCCTACGCGACGGCGCTCGTGGCCGCGGTGTTCGTGCCGCTGCTCGCCCTCGGAGGCATCGAAGGCCGGATGTTCCGACCCCTCGCGGTCGCGGTCATCGCGACCGTCGCGATATCGCTGCTGCTCGCCCTGACCGTGGTTCCGGTGCTCTCCGCTGCGGTGCTGCGCGCTCCAGCGGCCGGCACGGGCGCGGACGCGGCGATCGTGCGCGCGCTGCGACGTCTGTACGAGCCCGTGCTCGACGGCTGCATGCGGCACGCGGCCGGAGTGCGCCTGCTCACCCTCGTCGTGAGCGCCTCGGCGCTCGTGCTCGCGCTGCGGCTCGGCGTCGACTGGCTGCCTCGACTCGACGAGGGAGCATTGCTCATCCAGACGAGCCTCCCGCTCGAGGCCTCGCTCGACGAAGTCGACCGGCACAATCACCGCGTCGAAGACGTCCTGCGCGGCTTTCCCGAGGTGGAGGACGTGGTGCGTCGGACCGGCCGCTCCGAGCGCACCGAGGATCCGATGCCGCACACGCTCTCCGACCTGCTCGTCGTGTTGCGCCGCGACCGGGTCCGCTCGACCGAGGAGCTCGAAGCGGCGATGCGCGAGGCGCTGCACGCCGTGCCGGGACCGCGGCTCGTCTTCACGACACCTCTGGGCATGCGGATCGACGAGGGCCTCGGGGGCAGCCCGGCGGATCTCTCGGTGCGTATCTTCGGCCCGGACCTCGACCGGCTCGAAGCGCTCGCCGCGCGCGCGCAGGCGCTGCTGCGCCGCATTCGCGGGCTGCACGACGTACGCGCCGAGCCCGTGGCCGTGCTGCCCCAACTGCACATCCGCGTGGACCGGCGTGCGGCGGCGCGCGTGGGGCTGACGCCCGGCGACATCCTGCATGCGCTGCACGTGGGGCTCGTCGGCCGCAAGGTCGCCGAGATGTGGCGCGGCGCGCGACGGCACGACATCGTCGTGCGGCTGCAGGAGCATCGTCGCGGCGATCCGGGTGCGATCCGGGCGCTTTTGCTCGAGACGCACGACGGGACGCGCGTTCCGCTCGCACAGCTCGCCGACGTCCGCGAGGGCACCGGGCCTGCCGTGATCCGCCGCGAAGCGGGCAGCCGCCGCATCGCGGTCGAGGCCTCGGTGCGGGGTCGCGATCTGCGCGGGGCCGCCGTCGAGGCACGCGAGGTGCTCGACGCGCACCTCGAACGTCCGCCGGGCTACTTCGTGCACGTCGGCGGCCGCGTCGAGCAGCAGGAGCGTGCGACGCGCGCGTTCCTCATCGCGCTCGCCGTTTCCGTTCTCGCCGTCTTCGTGTTGCTCTACCTCGCGCTCGGTTCGCTGCTCGAAGTGGCCGTCGTGCTGCTCGGTCTTCCCGATGCGCTCGTGGGTGCCGTCCTCGCGCTCTGGGTCGCCGGCGAGGACTGGAATCTTTCGTCCCTGGTAGGGCTGTGCGGGCTTTTCGGCATCGCGGTGCAAAACGCGCTCGTGCTCGTCTCGCAGACGCGCACGGCGCAAGCCGAAGGAAAACCGTTCGCCGAGGCGCTACGCGAGGCGGCCGTCGGCCGCGTGCGGCCCAAACTGATGACCGCAGCCTGCTCCATCCTGGGGCTGTTGCCGCTGCTCGTGCTGCCACTGCCCGGCGTTGAGCTCGAGCGCCCGCTTGCCATCGTGATGATCGGTGGCCTGGTGACGTCCACGCTCTTCACGCTGTTCGCGCTGCCGGCCTTCTACGCCCTCGTCCACCGGCTTCGGGAACGAGGCCGGCAGTCCCCCGCCGAGCCGATGTGAGGCCTTCGGGCGGGCTCGGACTCGGGCTCGGGCTCGGACTCGGTCTCGGCGTCGGACTCGGACTCGGTCTCCGACTCGGGCTCGGACTCGGGCTCGGGCTCGGGCTCGGTCTCCGACTCGGACTCGGACTCCGACTCGGGCTCGGGCCCGGAATCGGACTCGGGCTGGGTCTCGGCCTCGGCTCCCTCGTTTTTCCCCGCTACCCCGTCCGTGAAGGCACCGGTGCGGTCAGCCACTCGTCGCCGACGAGCCGTCCTTCGTGGATGCGGAGCAGGCGCGAGGCGACCGCGCGCGCGTCCGCCTCGTCGTGCGTGACGAGCAGCAGCGACGTGCGGCCGCGGTCGAGAAGCGTCGCGAGCAGGGCGACAATCTCGGCCCGCAGCGGTCGGTCGAGTGCCGAGAACGGCTCGTCGAGCAACAGCAGGCTCGGCTCGCGGGCCAGCGCCCGCACCAGCGCGACGCGCTGCGCCTCGCCGCCCGACAATTGCTCGACGCTCCGATCGGCCAGCGCCTCGACGTGGGCGAGCCGCAGCCACTGCAGCGCGCGTTCGCGGCGCTGGGAGCGCGGAACGTGGCGCATGCCGTAGGCAACGTTGCGCCAGACGGACAGGTGCGGAAACAGCGCCAGCGACTGGAACACGAGGGCGACCGGGCGCCGGTGCGGAGGCACCCACAGCCCGCGCGCGGCGTCGAACCACGGCTGCCCGTCCCATGCGACCCGGCCCTCGTCGGGCCGCAACGCCCCCGCGATGCACCGCAGTAGCGTGCTCTTGCCCGCACCCGACGGTCCCATCAGCGCGACGGGCTCGCCCTGCGTCTCGAACGCAACGTCGAGGCCCCGGCCGCCCGCCCGGCTCCGCGGTCCGAGCCGCACCCGCACCGAGAGCGCGGGGCCGGCGTCAGACATGCGCGCGACGGCGCAGCAGCCTGCTTCCGCCGTAGAGGGCGACCAGCCCCACCGCCGCCATCACGGCGACCATTCCCGCCGCCTCGGCGTCGCGTCCGGCCTGCACCGCGTCATAGATGGCGAGTGCGCCCGTCTGCGTCAGACCGGGCACGTTGCCCGCGATCATGAGCGTGACGCCGAAGTCCCCGAGCGCGCGCGCGAACCCCAGGGTGACGCCCGCGAGCAGCCCGTTGCGCGACAACGGCAGCACGATGGTGGCGAACACGCGCATCGGCGAGGCGCCGAGGGTGGCCGCGGCCTCGAACAATCGCGGGTCGACGTCCTCCATCGCGGCCCGCGTCGAGCGAACGACGAACGGCAAGGCGCCGACGAACGCCGCGACGACGGCGGCAGCCGGCGTGAAGACGAGTGGGCCGCCCGTCAGCGCCTCGTACGCGCGCCCGATCGGGCCGTGCCGCCCCAGCACCACGAGCAGGTAATAGCCGAGCACGGTGGGCGGCAGCACCATGGGCGCGGCGACGATCGCGTCGAGCAGGTCGCGCCCCACGAATCGCACGCGCGCCATCAGGCCCGCGAGCGCGACGCCGACGACGCCCGCCGCCACCGTCGCGATCGCCGCCACCTCGAAGGAGAGCGCGAGCGGCTGCCAGCTCACGGCCCGGCGTCGACGCCCCCCGCCGGCGGCTCGAAGCCCCAGCGACGCATCACGACGCGCCCGGCCGCGCTCCCGACGAAGCGAGCGAACGCCTCCGCGCCGGCGCGTCGCGCCTCCTGGTGGCGCGCACAGACCACGAGCGTCTGCTCGAGCGGGGCGTGCCACTGCTCGTCGACGACGAACCAGCGCGCGCGTGGCTCGTCGATCACGAGCCCGAGCGCGACCAGCGCTGCCTGCGCGTTGCCCGTCTGCGCGAACTGCAGCGCCTGGCGTACGTTCTCGCCGTAGACGAGCCGCGGTGCGACGGCCGTCCACAGACCGGCACGCTCGAGCGCCTCGCGCGCCGCCCGGCCATACGGCGCGTGCTCGGGATGCGCGATCGCGATGCGTTCGAGGCGCGGATGGGCCAGCTCGTCGAGTCCTTTCGGTGGCCCGTCCTCCGTGCGTGCCCAGACCGCGAGTCGTCCTCGTGCGTAGGGCGCCACGGTCGCCCCGTCGCAGACCCCGTCGCTCACCAACGCCTCGACAAACGAGGCGTCCGCCGCGGCGTACACGTCGAAGGGAGCGCCGTGCCGCAACTGGTGCGCGAGCAGGCCCGACGAGCCGAACGTGAGCGAGACGGCGAGCCCCGTCTCGCGCTCGAAATCCCGCGCCAGCTCCTCGAACGCGCGCGAAAGATCCGCCGCGGCGGCCACGCGCACCGTCGCGGACGCCGCGCTGCTCTCGCGCTCCGAAGCGCAGCCGCCCATGACGGCCACCAGCAGGAGCGCCGCCGGGACGAGCCGAGCACGATCGCCCACGGGCTCGCACCGACGGACCGCGCCACCGCGAAGGTCGTTCACGCCTCTCTTCGTATACGCACCGATCGCCAGCGCGGCCACCGCTCCCAGGAGCGACGGAGCCCCCACGCGCTTCCCCCGCGCCGCCCGTTCGGCGACCCCGAGTCCGAGGCCGTGTCCGAGACCGCGACCAAGGCCGAGTCCGAGTCCGAGCCCGAGTCCGAGTCCGAGTCCGAG
>JANWZI010000057.1 GCA_025054695.1 Myxococcota bacterium
CGATCCCGATCCCGAGGCCGAGTCCGAGCGCGAGTCCTAGACCGAGGCCGAGCCCGAGACCGAGCCCGAGTCGGAGCCCGAGTCGGAGCCCGAGCCCGAGTCCGGGACCGAGTCCTAGACCGAGGCCGAGCCCGTGTCTGAGCCCGAGACCGAGGCCGAGACCGAGCCCGAGCCGGAGTCCGAGACCGAATCCGAGCCGGAGTCCGATTCCGAGTCCGAAACCGCGATCACGTCGCGTATCCCCGCGGTGACACCGAAACCGCATCGCGCCGGGGACCGCGCGTCGGCTGTCGCGCGCGCAGGGCCCGTGTTAGAAGACCGAGCCCCCGCAAGAGCCCGATGAAGATCGCGACCATGGCCCTGATCGCTCCCCTGTTCGCCACCGCCGCGCCCGCCCCGCTCCGCGCGCAGGCGCAGCCCGTTTCCGGCCCCCTCGCAGCCCTGCCCATCGTGCGCGAGCGCCTGCCCAATGGCCTGCGCGTCGTGATGAGCCCCGACCGCACGGTGCCGACCGTCGCGGTCGCCGTCTACTACGACGTCGGCTCACGCAACGAGGAGCGGGGTCGCACCGGCTTCGCGCACCTCTTTGAGCACATGATGTTCCAGGGGTCGGCGAACGTCGCCAAGGGTGACCACTTCCGGCTCATCATGAACCGGGGCGGCGATCCGAACGGCACGACGAGCGAGGACCGCACGAACTACTTCCAGACCGTGCCGAGCAACGAGCTCGAGCTGGTGCTGTGGCTCGAGGCCGACCGCATGCGCTCGCTTGCGGTGACCGCGGAGAACTTCGAGAACCAGCGGCAGACCGTGATGGAGGAGCGCCGGCAGAGCTACGACAACCGCGCTTACGCCCCGAGCTTTCTGCGCATCAACGAGCTCGCGTACGGCGACTTTTTCCCTTACGCGCACTCCACGATCGGGGACATGCAGGATCTCGTCAATGCGCCCCTGTCGGCGGTCCAGGAATTCTTCGACCGCTGGTACGCGCCGGGCAACGCCGTCCTGTCCATCGCGGGCGACTTCGAGCCGGCGGAGGCGATGGAGCTGATACGCCGGCACTTCGGCACGATTCCCGCGCGCCCCGTCCCCCGCTTCGAGCTGCCCGAGATGGCCCCTCAGACCTCGGAGCGGGTCGAAACGATGGTCGACCCCCTCGCGCGACTGTCGGCATTCCACATGGCGTGGCACATTCCGCCGAGCCGGACGCCGGACCATTACCCGCTGGAACTGGTGGCCATCGTGCTCGGCGACGGCGAGTCGTCGCGTCTCTATCAAAAGCTCGTCAAGCAGCGCGAGCTGTGCCAGGAGATCCACGTCGCGACCGACGGGCGTCGGGGTCCCGATCTGTTCAGCATCTTCGCGATCCTCAACGAGGGACGCTCGGCCGTCGAGGCGCGACGCGTGATCGACGAGGAGATCGCCGATTTGGCGCGACGCGGACCGACGCCGCGCGAGCTCGAGAAGGCGCGCAATCGCGTGCGGGCCGCCTTCGTCTTCGGTTTGCAAAGTAATCTCTCGCGCGCGATGCGCCTGGCGGAATTCGAGATGTACTGGGGCAATGCCGAGTTGTTGCGCAGCGAGCTCGACGTCTACCTGCGCGTGAGCGCTGAGGACATTCGCCGCGTGGCGGCGCAGTACTTTGTGCCGACCAATCGGACGGTGCTCGACGTGGTGGCCGCGGGGGCCGGATCGGTGGCGCAGCCGGGCGTCAACCCATGAGATCGGGAAGGTGGACGATGACGCTGCTTCTGTCCGCGGCGGCCTGCGGCTCGACGACGGGGGCCACGGTCGCCACGCCGAACGTCGACCCTCCGGCCGCGCCGCAGCCCGGTGCTGCGGCGGCCGCGCAGCCTCCGACCCGGCAATCGCCGCCGCCCTCCGGTCCCGCGCGCGACGTGCGCTTCCCGCCGATCGCGCGAAGTCACCTCGACAACGGTCTCGAGATCGACGCCGTTCGCACGGCGGCCCTGCCCGTCGTGTACTTGCGGCTCGTCGTCCGCAGCGGCGCGGAAACCGACCCGCCGCAGTTGCCGGGGCTCGCGCACCTGGTCGGCCAGATGCTCGAGGAGGGCACCCGCACGCGGACGGCGGCCGAGCTGGCCGAGGCGGTCGAGTTCCTCGGCGCCGACCTGTGGGTCGAGGACAACGAGGAGACCGTGACCGTCGCGGTGCGGGCCCTCGCCGAGCATCTCGATGCGGCCATGGAGCTGCTGGCGGACGTGGTGCGCAATCCGCGGTTCGCGGAGGACGAGCTGCGAAAGCTCAAGGAACGCGAGCGCTCGCGGCTCGAGATGCAGCTGTCGCAGGAGCGGTTCCTCGCGCGGCGGGAGCTGTTCGCGGCACTGTATGGAGAGCACCCGTACGCGCGGATCGACACGACGGTCGAGGCCCTCGGGCGCGTTCGCCGCGCCGACCTGCAGCGGTGGCACCGCACGCACTTCGTACCGAACAACGCGTTTCTCGTCGCGGTGGGAGCGCCGGAGCCCGAGGCCGTCCGCGCGGCGGCCGAACGGCACTTCGCGACGTGGCGCCGCGGGACGGTGCCCGAGGTGCGTTACCCGGCTCCGCCGAGCCCGGATGGGCGCCGGATCGTGCTCGTGCACCGTGCCGGCTCCGTGCAGTCGCTCGTCCTCATCGGCCGGCTCGCCGTCGCGCGCGCGGATCCCGATTTCGTGCCGCTGCTCGTGCAAAACCAGGTCCTCGGCGGCTCGGCGGCCTCGCGTCTGTTCATGGATCTGCGCGAGCGGCGCAGCCTCACCTACGGTGCCTACAGCCGATTGCTCGAGCGGCAGCAGCCCGCCCCCCTCATCGCGTCCGCGCAGGTTCGCAATGAAGTGACGCGGGAGGCGCTCGCCGCGTTCTTCGAGCATCTGGAGCGCATCGTCCGCGAGCCCGCGCCCGAGGACGAGCTGTCCGACGCGCGCCGGGCGCTCGCCGATGGCTTCCCGCTCGAGATCGATACGCCGGCCAAGATCGCCTCCATGGTGGGCGATCTGCGGCTCTTTGGGCTTCCCGACGACTACTGGGATGGATTCCGCAGCGCCATCGGAGCCGTGACGGCGTCCGAGGCCCTCGGCGCGATGCAGCGGCATTTCGATCCGTCGCGCGTGGTGGTGGTGGTCGTCGGTGACGCCGACGCGGTGCAGGACGCGCTCCGCGTCTGGGGTCCCGTGCGGGTGGTCGACGTCGAAGGCCGCGAGTTGCGGCGCCTCGAACCCTTCGCGTCGGGGCAGGCGTCGGAGACTTCCTCCGGCTGACCGGCGCCGCGCCGCACGCTTCCCAACGACCCATCAAGCTGGGGGCTCGGGCTCGGGCTCCGCGTCGGGATCGGGATCGCAGTCGGACGAGGGCTCGGGCTTGGCGGCCATCTCGGAGACGGCGTCCCACGTCGCCCACCACCCGAGCGCGGTCCGCGGCCTTCCCTACGGAGATCGCGTCACGACGGCTCCGTGTCGCTCAAGGGTGTCGATCTAGATTGTACACCGTCGCGACGATGCCCAGTAGCACGGAGTTTACCCCGAGGGGGATCAGGTACGTCCATTCGTCCACGTCGAAGTCCTGAGCAAACGCAATCCACAGCAATCCGAGCTCGATGATCAGGAGAGCAAAAAACAACGTGCCCAGCAGGTGTCGGGCTCCTCCCGCGTTGCGTACGATTTGGTGCACCTTCTGTCGGAGGGACCACGGGGGCCGCCCTTCGATACAGAGCCCACCGCGAACGGGATCGAAGTAGCCGCCATAGGTAGTGTCCGCAAAGTGAAAGGGAACGAGGGTGCCGTCCACGCGCTGAATCTCGACGTCGTGGACCGCCGGGTGTTGCTTGCGGAATCGTTCTATCGCGGCTCGCTCCGCCGGGTCCGCGCCCACGGCGGACTCGTGGGTCCACACGGACGACGGCTGGCCCAACTCGCCGTCGTCGCCGTCAATGCCGTCCCATGCCCAGGCGTCCTGGGCGTCACGAGCACACGCCGCCGCTTGCTCCGGACCCTCCACGACGAGCCAGGATTCGACCCTGCCGGCATCGTCGTTCCTCGATGGGTCTGGTTTGGCTCGGATGCGCAGGACGCGGAAGCGAACGGGGGTTTCCAGCACGAGCGGATGGCCCACGAGCAACGTGCCCCGTCGAGCGAGCGCGTCGAGCAAGGCCGCGTGGACGTCCTGCTCCGACGTCACGTCGGTTCGACTGGATGCGGCGCCTGCGGTACCGCAACCCTGCGGGCTCGCTCCCGTTGCTGGTTTCATCGCCGTCAGTCATCCTGCCGCGAGCGGTCCCGAACTGCCAAGAGCAGCTCCACACCCTGGGCCGCGATCCGAAGCCCTCCGAGGTGGGGGGCGTCCAGAGTCCGTGCCGCGAGGTGTTCGACGGTGTCTGCTGCATGCCGCACGCCGACCCCGGTGAGGGCACGGGCCGGCTGGCCGCTCTGGGCCTCGCGCACCGCGTCGAGCCCTCCGGTACGGCGTGCCTCCTCGGCGGCAGCTTCTCGCTGCCGCCTTTCGAGTCGGCTCGTCGCTTCTTCGATCGTTCTCGACGTGCCTTCGAGCACACCACGGCCGATGCGTTCGCCCAAGCCCTCGACCGCCGGCGGCTGAGCTCGAAAGACGCGGCCGACGACGCCTCCCAACGCGGCGTCCGCGGCCTCTCGGTACAGGTCGTTCCGCGCGCGCTCGGCCTCGAGCCTGGCTTCCTCCGCGTGAGCGCCCAACCCGACTGCTTCGGCGCTTCCGGCGTGATCGGCTCTTTGCCCTGCTCCGATGGCGTCCGTAACGGCCCGAAACACCCTGTAGAGGGTGCCAAAGCGTCCGAAGTGCCGGGCGCCGAAGTCCACGATGTCTCCGATCGGGTCGGGATCTCCCGACTGGACCAATTGGACGTCGCGCGCAACGACCGCAGCCAGCGCGCTGCCCCCCGATGTCGTTCGTCCTCGGGCCGCCGCATCCGCCTGGTCCCGCGGCACGCCGAGGATCACGAGTTGCTCGGCGACCATGTTGGGAATGAGGCGATAGAGCTCGCGTGCGTCGTTACGCAGGACGGTGGTTTCACCGTACTCGCGCATCGCAGACCGCAGTTGTCGGAGCTCGTCCAACGCATCGTCGAGCAGCTCGCGCTGCAACGCCGCGACGCGTTGCGCCCGCTCCGGACGCGTCGCCGGATCGTGCGCGCCGTCGGCGAAGGCGTCGACCACGTCTCGCATCGCGGCGTCGAAGTCGTCGTGGCCCACGAGGCCGCGGATCATGGCTACGCGCGGGTCGCGCGAGGGGTTCCAGGGCTCGTCGAGACGCACTCTGTGAAGTTGTCGCTCGACGTCGTCGAGCCTGCGCATCGCCGAGTCCACCGCACGGTTGAGGATTTGATATCCGACCCGACGGGCGAGCCGGTCGAGGGCTTGGTCGCGCGCGGGGCCTTCGATTCCCGCAGCACGCAGTTGCTCGTCGAAAGTGCGTTGAGGGAGCTGCGCGAGGTTCCTCAGGTCCGCGGTCGAGGTGCTCCAGTTGTCCAAGGCATCCGGTCCGCGACGGAAGAGCCCGACGAGCATACGAGCCGTCTGCTCGGGCTGGGACGGTGCCGCGGACGGCCTCGAAGCGGGGGGAGCGACGACGTCGACCGGCGGGGAAGCACCGGCGAGCCACGGCTCGCGAGCGAGCCGCCTCTCCAGGGCACGCCGCAGGGCGTCGACGGCCATCGCAATGTCTTGCAGGTCCGTCCCCGAGCTTCCGGGACCGCGCGAGGTCAGAACGATGGGTCGGCTTTCGAGCTCGTTGAGCAATCGCCTCGCTTCGCAGATCGTCTCTCGGTCCACGAACCCATCGCCGCTCAACCGCTCGGCCAGGTATCGCGCGTCTCGAACTTGGTTCGAGAGCGCGTGCGGCGACGTGGCAACTTCATCGGGGAAACTCGAACCTCGGACGCGGCACTGGAAATCCGTTCGACCCATGGTTCCTTCCTCTGTACCCTCGTATCGGTCCTCGACGCACCGGGTTTCGTCCACATCCGCTGCACCGGTCGAGAGACCCGGGCGCTTCCTCGCGAGCTCCCGCCCCCGCGGTGCGTTCCGCCCCTCGTTCGCGCGGGACGGCGGCCTTGTCGCCCCCCTAAAGCGCGACTATGGCCGCGAGCGAGACTGTGTCGGACGCCGACGTCGCCGGCCACCGAGCCCTCGCGCGGCTGCTCGAGCAACCCGCCCGTCCGTCCCCCGACGACGTGCTCGAGGCCGTGCTGCAGTGGGCGGCCGCGCGGGGCTACCGTCTCTACCCGCCCCAAGAACAGGCCATCCTCGACTGGCTTTCCGGCGCGCACGTCATCCTCGAGACGCCGACGGGCTCCGGCAAGTCCCTCGTCGCGCTCGTCGCATGCGTGGCGGCGGCGGCGCGCGGAGGACGCGCGTTCTGGACCGCGCCCGTCAAGGCGCTCGTCAACGAGAAGTTCTTCGACCTGTGCAGCGAGCTGGGTGCCGAACGCGTGGGACTCGCGACGGGCGATGCGGTGGTCAATCGCGATGCGCCCATCGTGTGCTGCACCGCCGAAATCCTCGCCCAGCTGGCCCTGCGCGAAGGGTCCGCGGCCCGGGTCGACGCCGCGGTTCTCGACGAATTTCACTACTACGGCGACCGCGACCGCGGCGCCGCCTGGCAGATCCCCCTGCTCGAGCTGCCGCAGACGCAGTTCCTGCTCATGAGCGCGACGCTCGGCGACACGCGCGCCATCGCGACCGACCTGCAGGAGCGCACCGGCCGACCCGTGCGCACGATCGTCGGCCGCGAGCGCCCCGTGCCGCTCTCGTTCGAATACGCCGAGCAGCCGCTGCACGAGACGGTGGCGGGTCTCGTCGCGACGGGGCGGGCCCCCCTTTACGTCGTGCATTTCACCCAGCGCGCGGCCGCCGAGCACGCCCAGAGTCTGCTGAGCATCGATCTGTGCAGTCGGGAACACAAGCGCATCCTCGCCGACGCGATCCGCGGCAGCGCGTTCGACTCGCCATACGGCCCGACGCTCCGTCGCCTGCTGCTCCACGGTGTCGGCGTGCACCACGCGGGCATGCTGCCGCGCCATCGGCGACTGGTGGAACGCCTCGCGCAGCAGGGCCTGCTGCGCGTGATTGCGGGAACCGACACGCTCGGCGTGGGCATCAACGTTCCGATTCGAACCGTCGTACTGACGCAGCTGTGCAAGTTCGACGGCGCGCGCACGCGCCTGCTGACCGCGCGCGAGTTCCACCAGATCGCCGGACGTGCGGGTCGCAAGGGATTCGACGAGCGCGGCTGGGTGGTCGTGCAGGCGCCCGAGCACGTGATCGAGAACCGCATCGCCGAGGCGCGGGCGGCGGGCGATCCGCACAAACTGCGCAAGCTCGTCCGCAAAAAGCCACCCGAGCGGGGGTACGTGCCCTGGGACCGCACGACGTTCGAACGCCTCGTCACGGCACCGCCCGAGCGGCTCGTGCCGCGACTGGAAATCACGCATCAGATGCTGCTGTGGCTGCTCGATCGGCCCGGGGATGGGTGTGCCGCCGTCAAGGCGTTTTTACGCAGGACGCATTCGAGCCCGGCGGGACGGCGTCGCAATGCGCGGATCGCCATCGATTACTTCCGATCGCTGCGCGACGCGCGGGTGCTCGAGTTCCCCGATCCGCCGGACGCGCTCGGGCGGCGCGTGCGGGTGCGACGGGACCTTCAGGTCGATTTTTCGCTGCACCAGACGCTCTCGCTCTACGTCGTGGAGGCCGTCGCGCTGCTCGATCGCGGCAGCCCGACCTACGCGCTCGACGTCTTGACGCTCGTCGAGGCGACGCTCGACGATCCGGAGCCGATCCTGGCGCGCCAGCTCGAACAGGCACGACGGGAGCGGCTCGAGGAGCTGCGGACCGCGGGCGTGCCGTACGAAGAGCGGATGGCCGAGCTCGAGAAGGTCACGCCGCCGCGACCGCTCGAGGCGTTCCTCGAGCAGACGTTCGAAGCCTTCGCGGTGCGCCATCCGTGGGTGGGGCGGCAGGCGCTGCGGCCCAAGTCGATCGCGCGTCAGATGTGGGAACAGGCGGCAAGCTTCGCCTCGTACGTTCGGGATCTCGACCTCGAGCGCGTCGAAGGCGTCCTACTGCGGTATCTGTCGGAGGCGTACCGTGCCGCGCGCGAGACGGTGCCGCGCGAATTCCGGGACCCGCATTTCGAGGACGTGCTGGAATGGCTGCGCGCGACGGTGCGGGGCGTCGACGCGAGTCTGCTCGACGAGTGGGAGGCGCTGCGTGCGGGCAGGATCGGCCCGACGGCGCCACGGGAGCCGGAGCCCGACGCGACGAGCGATCCGCTGGCGGATCGGCGCGCGTTCATCGCGCTCGTCCGGCAGGAGTGCTTTCGCATCGTGCGGGCGCTCGCGGCGCGGGCCGTCGACCGCGCGCTCGCGGCGCTATCGCCGGGCCCGGGGGATCGGCGTACGGACCGGGACGCGTTGCAGGCGCAGCTCGACGCCTACTTCGCCGAGCACGGCGCGATCCGGCTCGACGCGGATGCACGCGCACCGCACCGGTTGCAGATCGTCGAGCGGGCGTCGCGCTGGTTGCTCGTCCAGACGCTGTGCGACGAGGAAGGTGACGACGACGGCTACGCGCTGCTCGAGCTGGACGTGCCCCGCTCGCGCGAAGAGCGTCGCCCGGTTCTCGTTTCGTTGCGAGTCGGCACCGGCGTGCCCGAGCTCGAGATCACGGAAAGCGACGCGCCGGAGCGTTGATCTGGGTCTCGGGCTCCGCACGGGACTCGACCTCGGCTTCGGTCTCGGGCTCGGACGCGGACTCGGTCTCGGTCTCGGTCTCGGACTCGGCTTCGGCCCCGGTCTCGGACTCGGCCTCGGTCTCGGTCTCGGACTCGGCTTCGGCCCCGGTCTCGGACTCGGACTCGGTCTCGGAGTCGGCTTCGGCCTCCGCCTCGGACGCGGACTCGGCCTCGGGCTCCGATTTGGTCTCGGCCTCGGTCTCGGACCCGGTTTCGGGTTCGGGCTTGATCTCGGGACTCGCAATGCCCCTGGGCCACGTCAAGCAACGTGATCGCCGCTGTGACTTGGGCCGTGATCATGACTTGGAACCGGACGACGTCTCCGCGTCCGCGACGAACGCGCCGCGCCCGTCGCGCGATCCGAGCGCCGTCGTCAATGCGTTCGCAGATTCCAGACACGACGTACGCGCCCGCTGACGTCGAATCCGACGATCAGCAAGGGCGGCTGGGCGCCGGCTTCACTGGTGTCGCCGACGGTATAGAACCAGTCGTCGTCCTCGAAGCCCAGCTCGGCGCACCGTGGATGACGTGAGCACGGATCGCCGCGGCCGATGCGCGCCTCGACCTCGGCGCGGCTCAGATCGTCGAGCGCGCCGTCGTCGACTGCGGCCTGTACGGTGCGGCTCGCCGCGGCCGAGTCGTCGCGCGTGCGGACGGGCGTCCGCATGGCCTCGGCGAGCCTTCGCCAGTGCTCCTCGCGAGCAAGCGAGGGGCCTCCGCAGCCGGCCACGAGCGTCGAGATGGCCATCAGCGCGACGGCGACGGTCGCGCGATGCGCGATGCGACGGGGCTCGTCGGGGACGGACAGAGCGCGCGGAGAGTCGGACGAACGTTCGGGACGAGGCGTCATCACGCACGCACCGTGGCACGTTGGGGAGGGTCGCGTCAGCCCCCGCCTCGGCCCACCCCGTGGGGGTCGCGGAGCGCGCGGTCGTCGAGGCCACGGCGCGCTCGCGAGGCGCGCACGAGCCGATCGTACAGCGCGTGGTAGGCGGCCGCCGGCCCATCCCAGCCGAAATCGCGCTGCATGCCCGCCTGCATCATGCGGCGCCACGCCCAGGGATGGTCGCGCCACAGGGCCCATGCACGCTCGCAGGCCTGCCACAGCCCGTGCGCGCTCGGTTCGTCGAAGAGGACGCCCGTGGCGAGTCCTTGCGCGAGCGCTTCCGGCGTCGCGTCCACCACGGTGTCTCGAAGCCCGCCGACCGCGCGGGCGACGGGCGGCGTCCCGTACCGCATTGCCTGCATCTGCGCGAGCCCGCAGGGCTCGAAGCGGCTGGGCATTAGGAACAGATCCGCGCCCGCGAAGATGCGGTGCGCGAGCCCTACGTCGAACGCGGTGCGCATTGCCAGGCGTGAAGGTCGCGCCGCCGCGAGCGCGCGGAGCCTTTCTTCGAGCGCGCGTTCCCCGCGTCCCAGAATCACCGCGCGCGCCCCGCGGTCGAGCAGGCCCGGGAGCACGTCCGCAATCCAGTCGACCCCCTTGTGCCACGTCAAACGCGAGACGACGGCGAAGACGGGCTCGTCGCTGGCCGGCGGCTCCAGGCCCAGCTCGGCGCACAGCGCGTCTCGGCAAGGCGTCTTGCCCGAAGGATCGCGCGCGTCGTAGCGCGCTGGCAGGTACGGATCCGTCGCGGGATTCCACGCCTCGGTGTCGATCCCGTTGAGAATGCCGTGCAGGCGATCGGCGTGCGCTCGGAACACGGCGTCCAAGCCGTCCGCGCCCGCGGGCTCGAGCAGCTCGCGCGCGTGCGAGGGACTGGGAGCCACGATGGCGTCGGCGAGCGCGATGCCACCCTTGAGGGGATTGACGTGGTCATAGTGCTCGTAGCGTTCCCAGTGCCAGTCCGAGGCGTCGAGGCCCATGTCCTCGAGGCGCTCGCGCGGGGCGATGCCCTGAAACGAGACGTTGTGTACGGTGAGCACCACCGGGGTGCTCGCGTGCGTCTCGGTGCGGCGGCGATGCGCCGGAAGCAACGCGGCGTGCCAGTCGTGCGCGTGCCACACGTCCGGCGGCAACCCGCACAAGGCCCACCCGGCTTCGAGACTCGCGGCGCTCAGGAACGCGAAGCGGACGGGATTGTCGTCGTAGGCACCTCCGCCGGGTGGTCCATAGGGCCCCTCGCGGTCGAAGAAGGCGTCGTGCTCCAGCAGATGAACGTGGGGTCGCCCCGCTTGCCATGGGAGGGACCGGAACAGGCCGGCGAGCCGCCGTCCTCCCAGGCGCAACTCGACGTACGCGCCGTCGCGACTCGGCGCCACGCCCGCTTCCGCCAGCGTGCGCCGGCATTCGCGGTACAGCGGCGCCATCACGTGCACTTCGACGCCGCGCCGGACCAGTGCGTGCGCGAGCCCCGTGACGGCCTCTCCGAGGCCGCCCGTGCGGCACCACGGAGCCACCTCGGCCGCGACGAACGCGACGCGCACGACGGTCCTTCAGCCGCGGCCGTACTTCTGGAATCGCGGCCCGACGGAGTCGTCGCTGTGTCGGGTCTCGCGGCCGAGCGTGTAGGTGTCGCGGCGGGCGGCCATCGTCGCCGCGGTGTCCGGGTCGTTCAGGAGCATCGCGTGCATGTCCTGCGCGAGCTCGATGGGACCTTCGGCCGGAACGTGCGTGCCCTTCGGTAGAACCACGATGCCGCCGGGCGAGACGAAGGGGAAGCGGGCGCGGTCCGACTCGGGATCGAGCCCGATGGTGGTGCCCGGGGCCACCGAGACGTTCTTGTCGGCGATGACGCGGTGCAGGCGCGCGCCGGCGCCGATGTCGCATCCCGACAGGATCACGCTCTCGCTGACGAACGAGTCGGTGTGAAGAAAACAGTCGTAGCCGATCACGCACCCGTGCACGCGCGCGCTGTTGAGGATCGTGCCCTCGCAGATCAGGCTGTCGACGGCCGACGGGGGCGCGTGGCCCGCCTGCACGACGAAGCGCGCGGGCGGATAGTGCCGGTGCGCCCCGCGAATCGGCCAGCGGCGGTTGTAGAGGTTGAGGGCGGGCACGGGCGCACGCAGCTCCATGTTCGCGCCGAAGTAGCTCTCGACAGTGCCCACGTCGCGCCAGTACGGTGGCGTCTCGTCGTCGCCGGGGATGCGGTTTTCGCCGAAATCCCACGCGTGCACGCGGCAGCCGGCGCGCACCATCTTCGGGATGACGTTGCGGCCGAAGTCGTGGGCGGAGTCCCGATCGGCGGCGTCCTCGCGCAACACCTCGTTGAGCACGCGCGCGCGGAAGAAGTAGTTGCCCATGCTCACGAGGCACGTGTCCGGTCGTCCCGGAACGGGCTTCGGATCGGCGGGCTTCTCCTCGAACCCGACGATGCGGCCGGTCGCGTCCACCTCGACGACGCCGAACGCGCGGGCTTCGTCGCGGGGCACCGGAAACGTGGCCACGGTCAGGTCGGCGCCCGTGTCGCGGTGATGCCGCTCCATCTGGTCGACGTTCACGAGATAGATGTGGTCGCCTCCGAAGACGGCGACGTGCTCGGCGTGCGCGTCGTGAACGAGGTTCAGATTCTGGAAGACGGCGTCGGCGGTGCCCTCGTACCAGCGCTGCCCCGTGCGCATCTGGGCCGGCACGACCTCGATGGACGCGCCGTACGCGGCGCTCGGCCAGTGCCGGTTGACGTGCCGGATGAGGCTCGAGGCCATGTACTGCGTGAGCAGGTAGATCTGCTGGTAGCCGGAGTTGACGAAATTGGACAGAACGAAATCGACGATGCGGTAGCGACCGCCGAACGGCGTGCCGGGCTTGGCGCGATGGGTGGTCAGCGGCGCCAAGCGACTGCCCTTGCCCCCGGCCATCACGAAGACGATCGCGTCAGCCACGGCGCGCAGTATACGGAACGGGCCGCCGTCGCCGGAGCGGAGGGGCTCCGACGGCCGCGACGAGGGGTGGCGATGAGTGGATTCGAACCACTGACCTAGCGCTTATGAAACGCCCGCTCTGACCGTCTGAGCTACATCGCCGCGAGGGGATGGCAGTATTTCGGTCGGTACCGGAGCTGTCAACGCGTGCGCGGGGCGCGCGCGCCGTCCGTCGAGGGGATGCCGATGCGGGCATCGGGCGCTTCGCCATCGTCTCGTCCTCGAGACGTGCCGCCCGGAACCGATCCTGCGTCCGTCGGGGGCACGTGCCATGATCGGCTCGTGCGCGCCCTGCTCGCAGGGGTCGTCGGCGTGCTCGGCTGCGGCGAGAACCGACCGCCCCCTGCGCCACGGCCCGACGCGGGACCTGCTCCGGTGTGCACGGGCTCCGAGGCGCTGGTGTGCGAGGGCACCGTCGCCCACCAGTGCGAGGGCGGCCGCGCCGTCGGCTCCGAGGACTGCGCCGCGCGCGGGCTGCGGTGCGTGCCGCGGCTCGGTTGCCGGACGTGCGTGCCCAACGAGGTGGGCTGCGAAGGGGAGCGCACCCGCGTCTGCGCCCCCGACGGCTCGGCGTGGATGGACGGCGTGAGCTGCGATCGCGCCTCGGGGGAACGCTGCAGCCGGCGGGGCTGCGCGCGTCTGTGCGAGCAGGCAGCCGCGGAGCGCAGCTACCTGGGCTGCGAGTACTGGCCGGTCGTGACGCGCAACGCGCAGCTCGACCCGGAGTTCGCCTTCGCGGTGGTCGTCGGCAACCCCCAGCTCGTCGAGGTCGAGCTCGAGATCACCGGGCCGGGCATCGAGCCCATCCGACGTCGGCTCGCTCCGGGCGCGGTCGAGCCGATCGAGCTGCCGTGGGTCGAGCCGTTGCGCGGACGGATGGAACGCCCCGAAAGCGCGATCGTGCGGGGCGGCGCGTACCGGCTCGTCACCGATGCGCCGGTCGTGGTGCACCAGTTCAACCCGCTCGAGTACGAGCTGCCCCGCGACTGCACCGTCGAGCAGGGCGGACCGCCGGACGACGGGCGATGTCATTCGTTCTCGAACGACGCCTCGTTGCTTCTGCCGACGCACGCGCTCGGGACGAGCTACCTGGCCATCTCACGTCCGACGCTCCTACTCGAGGTGCATCGGGGCCCCGAGTGGGTGCGCGGCGCTTCGCCCGGCCTGCTCGCCGTCGTGGCGATCCGGGACGGGACCGAGGTCGAGCTGACCGCTTCGGCGCACGTGGCGGCGGCGTCCGATGGGAGCTGGCCCGCGCTGGCGCCGGGTGGGCACCACCGCGTCACCCTCGACCGCGGGGATGTCCTCCAGGTCCTGTCCGCCGTTCCGGACGGATGTCCCGGCGAAACCTTCGTCGAGCGCACCCCGGCGGGCACGTTCGTCTACTGCGACACGCCCCGCGCGTGGGATCTGACCGGTACGATCGTGCGCGCGAGCGCGCCGGTCGCGGTGATCTCCGGCCACGACTGTGCGTTCGTGCCGTATCAGCGCTTCGCGTGCGACCACCTCGAGGAGCAGATGCTGCCGGTCGAGGCGTGGGGGCGCGAGGCGGTGTTCTCGGCGACACGGCCGTTGCGCGGCGAGCCGAACCTCGTGCGCATCGTCAGCGCGGCCGACGGCAACGAGGTTCGAATCGAAGGCGACGAGCGGCCGCCGACGGTGCTGCACCGCGGAGAGTGGCTCGAGCTGCAGACGTACGGCGACGGACGCGTGCGAGGAACCGGTCCGCTCGCCGTCGTTCAGTTCATGGTGGGGCAGGACTTTCTCGGCCGGGGCTCCTCGGGTCCGGGGGCGATGGGCGATCCGTCGATGGGTCTGGTCGCGCCGGCCGAGCAGTGGCGCGCCTCGTACGACCTGCTCGTGCCGCGGAGCTTTCCGGAGAGCTGGATCACGCTGGTGGCACCCGCCGCGGCGCGCATCGAGCTCGACGGGACGACGCTGCGCGAGGCGCGCTCCGTCGGCGACGGATCGCTCGTGACGATGCGCGCGCGATTGTCGGGCGGTGTGCATCGGCTCGAGGGCACGTTGCCGTTCGGTACGCTTGTCTATGGCTTCGGCGCCTACACGAGTTACCTCGTGCCCGGCGGGCTCGACGTGCGTCTGCTCGAGCCGCCCATTTGAGGGCACCGGACGGAGCTGCGGACCGTGGTGGGCACGCCGAGGCCGCGCCTGAGTCCGAGACCGAGCCCGAGCCCGAGACCGAGACCGAGTCCGAGCCCGAGTCCGAGTCCGAGACCGAGCCCGAGCCCGAGTCCGAGTCCGAGACCGAGCCCGAGCGCAAAACCATGCCCCGATCGATCGACCGGACCGCCGCCGTCAGACGTGCGTGGGGACGCGATCGAGCTCTTCGGCGCGCACGCGAGGCAGGGTGAACCGCGCGAGCGTGCCTCCCTGCCGCGGCGACTCGAGCTCGACGTGTCCTCCGTGCTGCTCGACGAGCTTCTTGACGATGCACAGCCCGAGCCCCGTCCCGGCAGGCTTGCTGCTGACGAACGGGCGAAACACCTGGTGTGCGATCTCAGGGGGTAGTCCGGGGCCGTCGTCGCGCACGCTCACCTCGACCCAATCGTCGCTCGAGGCGCGCGCGCGCAGCTCGACGTGACCGCCGCCGTTGCCGGCGACGGCCTCGATCGCGTTGCCGACGAGGTTGACGAGAACCTGGACGAGCTTGGCGCGGTCGCCGCGGACGCGCTCGGCGCCGGGCTCAACGTGGGCTGACAGGGACGCGCGATGTGCCTCCGCGACGGGGGTCTCGAGGGTGACGACTTCGTCGAAGAGCGAGGCGAGCTCGACGGCTCGCCGTTCGATGTCGCGCGGTCGGGCGAGCAGGAGGAACTCCTCGAGCAGCGTCGAGAGTCGGCCGATCTCGGCGCCGACGACGCCGACGTGGTGCGTGATCTTGTCGCGGGCCGTGGGGTCGGCGACGCGGACGGCCGCGCGCGAGACCAGCTCGAGCTGCAGACGCGCCGCGTTGAGCGGATTGCGGATCTCGTGCGCGAGGCCTGCGGCGAGGGTACCCAGCGACGCCATGGCCTCCGTTTCGGCCACGCGGCGCTCGGCGTCGAGGCGATCGGTCACGTCGTGACCGACGGCGAGCACGGCGAGGCCCTCGACTTCGCCGCGCAACGGCCGCATCGACCAGCGCACGATGCGGCGCGTTCGCCTCGGTCCGTCCTCGTGGTCGACGGCCACCTCGATCTCGGGGGCCTCGCGCGCGGCACCCTCCGGTCCGAGCGCGATCGTCAGGGCGCCACGCAGACGTTCGGCGTCCGCCGGGACGGCGGCGACCTCGACGAAGGGACGGCCTTCGATGGAGGCGGCGCTCCCGAGCATGCGCGCGGCCATCGCGTTGGACAGGCGCACGGCGCCGTCCTCGCCGAGCCCGACGATCAGCGCGTCGACGGCCTCGATGAGCCGCCCCAGCATCGCCGCGCGTTCGGCGGCCCGAAGCCGTTCGACGTACGCCTCGCGATACGTCTCGAGCATCACGGCGAGCTCGACGTCGCAGATGCGATCGACGGCGACGTGTGCTCGGCGTCGTCGGTCGGCGTCGAGGGCAGCCAGTTCCAGCGCCTCATGCAATCCCTCGCGCACGAGGTTCATCGCCGAGAACATGTACCGCTGCGCGAGCCCGATGCGGACGTGGACGCGTCCGATGCGCGCGCGCTGCTCGAAATACGCTCGGTCGTAGCGGCCGCCGAACAGCCCCTGGAGCCACGCGCGCAGCGTCCCGCGCAGGCGCTGCGCCTGCGCCTCGTCGCGGATGGCGGTGCGCGCGCCGGGATTGCGGTCGATGGCTTCGTAGAATCGGTGCACGATGCCGTCGAACGACGGCTCGAGCAGCGGCCCGATTTCGCGCAGGATCGCCGCATCGGTCTCGTCGAAGCCGATGTAACCGGCGACTTCCTCGAGCACGTCTCGGGCGGCGACGGACACGGCCGTCCCGCTCGTACCATGAAGGGCGGGCGCGTCGAGCGCCCGGCTCGCGTCGTTTCCGTTCCGACGCGCGAATCCGCCGCGAGAGCGGGCGCGGCGCGCGCTTGGAGCCGGGGCCGGCTGCCCTCCGATGGGGCGTGGCAGGCTCAAGGGCCGCCTCCCCGCGCGGACGCCCGCACGACGAGCAGCGGCCACGGTCCCGCGGCGAGCCGTTCAGCCACGCTTCCGAGCCAGATGCGACCGAGTCGGCTGCGGCCATGCGAGCCGACGACGACGAGTCCCGCTTCGTGCGCGCGTGCCGCCTCGACCAGGCCGTCGGCGACGTCGCTCGACTCGACGACGAGGTAGGCCGTGGCGGGTAGCCCCGGAGCGACCTCGCGCAGTTTCGCTGCAGCGTCCTCACGCATGCGCGCGCGGGTGGCCTGCGCAAGCGACGGAAGGCCCTGCTCGACCGCCTCGCCGGCTGGCGGCGGCACGACGTGCGCGACCCACGGCTCGACGCCGCCCTCACGCCGGTACCGCAGGGCGAATTCCCATGCCGCGTCGGACGCGTGCGTGAAGTCGTGGGCGACGAGCCAGCGTCGCAGATGGGCCGTCGCTTCGGGAGCGCCATCGGCGGCGACGAGCACGGGACAGGGTGCCTCGCGCAGTACGCGATCGGTGGTCGACCCGAGGATGCGCGCTCCATGGGCGCCGGCGCGTCCGACCACGAGCAATTCCGCGCCGCACGTTCGGGCTTCCGCCATCAGCACGTCGGGCGCTCGTCCCGTCCGCTGCACACCCTCGGACTCGACGCCTGCGGTGCGTGCGCGCTCGACGGATTGCTGCAACGCAAGGCGTGCGCGCTCGGCTCGTTCCTGGACGCGCTCGCGCAGACGTTGCGCGCCGGCGGGCAGGGGATCCGACGCGTCCGGAACGGCCTCGCCCGCGTGGACGAAACGCAGGGAGTACCCGATCGTTCGGGCGAGCTCGACCGCGAAGTCCGCGACGGGTTCCGCGGTGGCCCCTTCGTCGATTCCCACGACGGCGACTCGTCGATGCATCGTCCGGGTGAATATCACGCGTCGTGCCACGCCGAGGCGCGCGTCGGTGGCCCGACGCGTGCTAGCGTGCCTCCATTCGTACGGAGGGTCTCATGCCCGACATCCGCCGCATCCTGTGTCCCGTCGACTTCTCGGAAACGAGTGAACGCGCGCTGCGTTATGCGATCGATCTGGCGGCGCGGCTCGGCGCGGACGTGCGCGTCGTGCACGTCTATCAGTTCCCCGTCTACTCGTTGCCCGAGGGGGTCGTGCTCGCGCGTCCGGAGTTCGTCACGCAGCTCACGACGGAGCTCGGTCGGCAGCTCGACGATCTGGTGCGACGCCACGGCGGCCACGGGGTCCATCTCGAAGGGCGCCTCGCCGAGGGTGTGCCGTGGGTCGAGATCGATCGGCTCGCGGGCGAGATGGGCGCCGATCTCGTCGTGATGGGAACGCACGGGCGAACCGGTGTGCAGCGCTTCCTGCTCGGCAGCGTCGCCGAGAAGGTGGTGCGCTCTTGCAGGGTGCCCGTGCTCACCGTGCGCGGCGCGGAGGGTTCGTCGTGACCGTTCTGCGACCGTCGACGGTGGCCGACGTCATGACCCGGCAGGTCGTCACGGTCTTTGAGGAAGACAGCCTCGACGGCCTCGAGGAGGGCATGAAGTGGCTGCGGTTCCGTCACTTGCCCGTCGTCGACGACGGCAAGCTCGTCGGTCTGTTGACCGAACGCGATCTGCTGCGCTGGGCCATCCGCGGACCTCGCGCGGAGCGCACGTTCGTCGCCGACGTGATGAACCGGCACGTCACGACCGTCGCGCCCGACACGCCGGTTGCTCGGGCCGCGGAGCTGATGCTCGAGCGCAAGATCGATTGCCTTCCTGTGGTCGAAGGCGACGGGAAGCTCGTGGGCATCGTGACGACGGCCGACCTGCTGCGTCTGGTCACGACGCTCTACGAGGGGGGTTGACGGGGGCCGGATCGGACGACTCGAGTGCGGGCTCGGGCTCGGAGCCGGGCTCGGACGCCGAGACGGACACGACGGTGCCGTCGCAGTCATCCCGCAGTGGGATCGACGCGCTACGCAGCTTTCGGTCGTGGTCCGCCGCTAGCTTTCGACGAAGTCGAGATCCTTGCCGTAGGTCTCTTCGAGACTCGCGAGCGCGACGACGGCGAGTCCGAGCGCCAGGACACCGACGGCGAGCGCCGCGCCGACCGTTCCGAGAGACGGCTCGAAGGCTCGAAATCCGGTGGTCAGCGGCACCACCGCGCCGCGCACGAAGTTGGGGGCGGTCGTCGTCGCCGTGGCGCGCAGATTGGTGCCGAACTGCTCGGCCGCGACCGTCACGAACACGGCCCAGTACCCGGTGCCGAAGCCGAGCAGCGCGCAGATCGCGTAGAAGGCAGGCAGAGGGAGGGGCGCGAGCCCGAAGTACAGCGCGATGGCCACGGTCGTGATGCCGAGGAAGACCACGAGGGCGCGCTTACGGCTGCGCAGAAGCTGACTGAGCAGACCCGAAGCCAGATCGCCGGCCGCGAGCCCGACGTAGCACCAGAGGATCGCGCGGCTCGCCGTGGGGACGGCTGACTGCGGCATGCCCATCGCCGCGCCGATTTCCGGAGAGAACATCACCAAAATGCCCACCGCGTACCAGATGGGTACGCCGACGACGACGACCGCGAGATAGCGGCGTGCGCGGGAGAGCGTGGAGAACAGAGCGAGGAAGTTGCCCCGAGAGACCCCCGAAGCCCGCGTGCGCTCGAACATGCCCGACTCGTAGACGCCGACGCGCAGCAGCAGAAGCAGCAGTCCCAGGCCGCCCCCGATGAAATAGCTCGTACGCCAATCGAACAGGTCGCCGACGAGCGAGGCGGCCACGGCGCCGCAAATCCCAATTGCCGCGACGAGCGTCGTGCCATAGCCGCGCGCGTGTCGCGACAACAGCTCCGAGACGAGCGTGATGCCGCCGCCGAGCTCGCCCGCGAGCCCGATGCCCGCGATGAAGCGCAATGCGGCGTACGTGGGAATGTCCTGCACGAAACCGTTGGCGACGTTGGCGAGCGAGTAGACGAGGATCGACCCGAACAGGATGGGAAGCCGGCCGATGCGATCGCCGAGCACCCCCCACAGCACGCCGCCGACGAGCATGCCGCCCATCTGCCAGTTGAGCAGGTCGACCCCGACCGTCTTGATCGCCTCGCCCTGCAAGCCCAGCCCCTCCAGACTCGCCTTGCGCACGACGCCGAACAGCACGAGGTCGTAGATGTCCACGAAGTAGCCGAGCGCGGCGACCGCGACCGCCAGCCGCGCGCCGCGTGTGGATCCAGGGGCCTGCATCGCGCGCGCACGTTCGCGCGACGGCGGCGCGCGAGCAAGGGGCGCATGGTTTCGTGGGCCACCACGAGCCGGTCGGGGCTCGATTCCGAGTCGGAGTTCGAGACCGAGAGCGAGCTCGCGCCCGAGCCCGAGTCCGAGTCCGAGTCCGAGACCGGGGCCGAGCCGACGTTGGGATTCGTCCCGCGCGCCGCGGCGAGCGGTGGAACCTAGGGTTCGAAGTCGCTTTGCGCGGCGTCGAATGCCGAGGCTTCGGGCGGGGGCAGCGTCCCCGCCGCGTGCTCCCAGGGAAGGCGAGCCGCGCGACCGGGCTGCGGCCGTCTGGGCGCGTCGAAGGAGAACCGTTCGACGTCCGCGAGGGCCGCGTCGCGCGCGACGGCGTCGATGCGGCCCCGAGAGAACATGTGCTCGATCAGCCGCCGCATGCGCGATCGCGTGGACGCCGAGATCTGGCCGCGCGCTCGCTGCGTGCCCACCGTCTTGGGCGAGGGAAGCGCGGTCGCGAGGAACGCGGCCTCGGCGAGGCTCAGCGCTTCGGGCTCGCATCCGAAGTAGTGACGCGCCGCGTGTCGGATCCCGTAGACGCCGGGGCCGTATTCGATGACGTTGAGATACAGCTCGAGGATTCGCTCCTTGGGCCAGACGCGCTCGAGCCACCAGGTGAGCAGGATCTCCTGAATCTTGCGCGCGAGGGTCTTGTCGCGATGCAGAAAGACGTTGCGCGCGAGCTGCATGGTGATCGTGCTCGCTCCCCCCGCGAAGCGACCCTCGCGGATGTTGCGCGCCACGGCTCGCTCAATGGCCCACACTGCGAAGCCACGGTGATCGAAGAACCCGCCGTCCTCGTGGGCGAGCACCGCGTGAACGAGCCACGGGCTCGTCTCCGCGAGCGGCGTCCACGCCTCGGTGCCCGGGCCGGTCGTCATCGCGAACCAGGTTCCGTCGGGCTCTCGCACGCGATGCTCGAATGGGCCGTCGAAGCGGCCCACGTCGGCCAGCTCGGGAATCGCCAGCACCTCGCAGGCGTCCTGCACCGCCACCGCGACGTGCGTCGCGTCCGGGGCGCGCGTGTCGACCGCGACCGACAGCCGGCCCGCGAGCTGGCCTCTCAGCGACCAGCCCCGCGCGTCCTCGAGCACGTCGACCGGGATGGCATCGACGGCGTCCTGGCACGGCGTGGGGGGTAGCCTCGCCTCGAGCGCGAGCGCCCAACCTTCGGGGGTGCGCTCCACGTGACCGGCGAGCGTCGCGGTCGCGCGACCGAGCGAGACGCGCGCGGAGCGCAGCTCGATGCGGCGCTGCAGCGGCCACCAGGTCGCCTCGCCGTCGATGTCGACGTCGATGCCTCCGACGGGCCGCGCCGCCAGGCGCGGGGACGCGAACCCGAGATCGCGCACACTGAGCCGCCCGCGCGCGTCGATCCGGTCGGCGCCGCTCGCGCGTATGTGGAGGCTCGCGTCGAGCCGCGTTCGCTCCGGGTCGTGCCATCCGAGGTCCGGCAGGGCAGGCAACAGCGCGGCCAGGGGCAGCGAGGACGCCTCGAAGGTGCCTTCGACGCGCGCCGGATCGCGGCGCACGAGCAGGTCCCAGTGCACGTGCCCGCCCGTGACGGTTCGACCGCGGCCGACGGTGTGCAGGACGTCCCGGTCCCGTGCCTCGACGCGCAGCGCGAGCGCGTCGAGAAGCCGTTCGCGGCCTCGCTCGACGACGAGGTTTCCCAGCTCGATCCGTGCGCCGGCGGCGAGGCCCGACCCTTCGGGTTCCGAGCCCCCGCCGGTTGCACCACGCCGCTCCCGGGTGAGGGAACCGTACAATGCGAGGAGCCGTTCGCGGGTCGTGGCCGCGGGTTGGTCGACGGCCTCCGAGACGCGGGCGCGACCGACCCGAAGCCCGCGCAGGGCGAGCGGCGTGCGCTGCCACGCGGCCTCGACGTCTCGCAGCTCGACGACGTCCGCGTTCTCGGCTCCGAGTCGAACGAGCGCTGCCGTGGCCTGCACTTGGTCGACGCGCAACGACGCGCGCGCGCCCTCGACGCGGACGACCTCACCGAGCACGTCCCGCACGCGCAAGCGTGCGTCGTGGATGTCGAGCGACGGCGCCCGCGCGCCTCGACCCGAGGCGGCGTCACCGGAGGTAGGTGCCACCGAACCGGCGCGCTCGGCGAGACGGCGGAGCGCATCGCCGCTTCCGGTCGACTCGACCACCAGCTCAACCGAGAGGTCGTGAATCGACCAGTGCTCGACGCCCCGAGCGCCGGTGCCGAGCACCGTCGGCCAACTCGCCCGTGCCTCAATGCGCCCGACACGCGCGCGGAGCGCCCCGCCCGCAGCCTGCACACGGACGTCGCGGCCGACGAAACCGGCCCAGCGCAGGTCGACGTCGCCCACGGTGCACTGCATCCCGAAGGCTGCGGCGGCCGCCTCGATCCGCGCCGCGACGGCGGACGGAAGCCACCACAGCCATGCCATGGCGCCCAGTCCCGCGGCGACGCCCCCGCCGGCGAGGGCCACGATGCGTCCTGCGCGCCGCATGCACGCCGGAGCCCTCTCCGGCCGCGGCAGTATGTCCCGGCCCGGTCCGGTGTGCGAGCGGCTCTCGAGGCCCGGCTCGGAACCGATTGCACGCAGGTCCGCTGCTCCGTCTGGCTTTCGGACGAGATTTTCGGTATCAGCGAAATACTACATGTCTATCAGAGGCGGCGAGGCGGCGCTGGCGGTCGTGCGCGAGGTGCTCGAAGGGTTCCTCGAGCCGCGGCGGGCGGGCGTGGTCGTCTTCGAGGCGCTTGCCGAGGCCGGTCGGTCGGACCTACCGGAGTCGCAGGAAGAGGTCGTCGAATTCGTACGCGGCCCCCTGCGCACGGTGGCCTCGCGCTGGATGGGCGAGGCCCACGCGGACTTGCTGGTCGACCGAACGCTCGCGATTCTGGATCGCGGGCGTGCGAGCCAGCCGGAGCCCGGCGGCTCACTGCAGACGATCCAGATGATGGTTTCCGAGGGGCCCCTGCGTGCGCTGGTCGTCTCGCGCGGCCCCGCGCTCGCCGTTCGGCTGCGTGCCGCACTCGGAGGCGAGCGGTTCGGAGCCGGCGTGGTAGATCGTATCGAGCGACTGGATTCGATGGCCGACGTCGTTCATCCGCACGTCGTCGTCCTCGACGGGCCCGATCCGGTGCGCACCGATGTCGAGACGCTCGTCGAAGCGCTGGCGCGTCTTCCGGTGGAGACGGTGCGCGTGAGCTGGGGATCGGGGGCTGAGTTTTCCTGGATCGAAGACGTGCAGCGGCGCCTCGAGGAGCGCGGTGTGACGCTGGTAACGATCGACAGGCGGGAGGGGGTCGAGCCGTTGCTGGATCTGCTGCGCGCACTCGCGCGCAAGCCCTGAGACGGCTCGATGCGAGTCGAAGCGCGCGGCGGGTGGGCCCCGTGGCTCCTCACGAGCAGGAGCGTCGCGGCGCAGATTTTCCATCGCCGTGGTCGGGTAAATGGGTGTCGGTGAAGGTGGCCTGGGCTCGGACTCGATCTCGGTCTCGGAGACGGTCTCGGGGTCGGTCTCGGATTTGTGAGCCGAGGAGGGTGACGGCCGTCGCCTTTCCCGGCCACGCAATGGGACGGTAGGATGCGCGCGACCGTGCCGCCGCGCTCTGCGAGAATGGCCGCGCAGCTCGCCTCGCTGATCGGGTTCACAGGCTGCGCCGACTGCGGTGGAGCGCGCACCGGACTGTTCGTTCCGGATTTCCGGCGAGACGACGCCGGATTCGATGCACCGCAGCCCATGGAGGCGGGGATCGAAGCGGCCGTCGACGTGCCCGTCGATACGCGGCCGCCGCACGATCTCTGCGTCGAATTGCCCTACGAAGAGCCGCCCGAGCGCGTGCTCGTCTCGTTCGAGGCGCGCATCCAGTCGGCGGACGTGCTTTTCCTCGTCGACACGACGGGCAGCATGAACGAGGAGATCGAGCAAATCCGGCGCACGATTCGGGACGTGCTCGCGCCCGCCATGCGCGCGGAGATCCCCGACGTGCACATCTCCGTCGCGCAATTCGATGACTTTCCCGTCGGCCCGTACGGATCGGGGCCCGACCGTCCGCTCATCCTGCTGCAATCGAGCACGTCCGACCTGGCGCTGGTGCAGCGCGCCGTCGACCGCATGATGCGCCACTTCGGAGGCGACGAGCCCGAATCGCAGGTCGAAGCGCTGTATCTGACGGCAACCGGCGAGGGCTTCGGCCGTTGGGTGCCGCGCGCGCTGTGTCCCGCAGGGACCGTCGGTTACCCGTGTTTCCGTCCGCGCGGCGCGCGCATCATCTTGCTGTTCACCGATGCACCGTTCCACAACGGGCCGGACGGCGCGTTCCCCTATGGCTTCGACGTCGTCCCGCGGCCGCACACCTACGACGACGCGGTCGTGGCGCTGCGCGCCATCGGCGCGCGCGTGCTCGGGTTGTACTCGGGGCCGAGTGGCGGAGAGGGATGGACGCACCTGCAACGCGTGGCGCGCGACACCGGTGCCGTGGAGCCGACGGGCCGCCCCATCGTGTTCGACATCGGCGCCGACGCGCGCGGCCTCGACCGCGGCGTCATCGAATCGGTACGCACGCTGGCCGACGAGGTGCTCATCGACATCGACGCGCTGGCCGAGGACGTCCCGCACGTCGACGACGTGGATGCGACGGTGTTCGTGCGGCGCATCGCGCCGTTGCGCGCCGAGCCGCCGTCCGGGGCGCGCATCCGCGGCGCACGCTTCGAGGACGTCCGGCCCGGAACGCGCGTGACGTTCTCGGTCGAGCTGTACAACGACCGCTATCCGCCCGCGACCGAGGACCGCGTCTACTACTTGCGGATCGTGCTGCGCGGCGACGGCGTGACGCTGCTGCAGGAGACGATCGTCGCCATCGTCGTGCCCGGCATGCGCGGCGGCGGGTGCGAAGCGCTCTGAGGCCGCCGTCCTTGGTCGTGGCAGGCTTCCCGGATAGCATCGGCCCGTCGCTCCCGGGCTTCGGCGAGCGCGCGCCTCCGCCATGACGAGTCACCCGACGCGAGCTCCCGCCGACCCGTACCTCGGCAAGACCGTCGGCGGACGCTATCGGCTCATCTCGCGCCTGGGCACCGGCGGGATGTCGAGCGTGTATCTCGCGCGGCACGTGCTCATCGATCGATTGATGGCGATCAAGACCCTTCGACGCGACCTCGCGCGCGATCCCGTTCAGCGGGACCGCTTCCTGCGCGAGGCGCGCGCGGTCAACCGCATCAACCACCCCAACATCGTCGAGATCACCGACTTCGGCGAGACGGACGACGGCCTCGTCTATCTCGTCATGGAATACGTGCCCGGCGAGTCCCTGCTCCACGCGTTGCGCGCCGGTCCCATGCCCGCCGCGCGGGCCATTGCCATCGTGCGCCAGGTCGGCGGCGCGCTGGCGCGGGCCCACGAGATGGGCGTCGTGCACCGCGATCTGAAACCCGAGAACATCTTGCTCGTCGCGCGCGGCGGGACGCCGGATTTCGTGAAAATCCTCGACTTCGGCATCGCGAAGATCCTCGATGCACCGGCGCTGACCGGAAGTCAGCAGATCTTCGGCACGCCGGGCTACATCGCCCCCGAATACATCCAGTCGACGCACATCGACGGCCGCGCGGACATCTACTCGCTCGGTGTGATCTTCTACGAGCTGGTCACCGGCGCGTTGCCGTTCGATTGCGAGTTCCCCGGAGACCTCCTCGTCAAGCACGTGACGGAGCGGCCCATCCCGCCGAGCCGCCGGCGCCCGGGCATCGAGCCTGCGCTGGAGGAGTTCATCCTGCGCTGCTTGGAAAAGGATCCAGCCCGTCGCTTCCGCGACGCCTTCCACTTCCTCGAGCACCTCGACCGCATGGCGGAGCGCATTGGAGCGGCGCCGACGTCGTGGGGCGCGATGAACGAGGCGCCTCCGGCCCGTGTCTCGGAGGCCGTGGGAGGCTCGCCACGCGCATCCTCTTCGAGCGGCGCGGTCCAGGCAGCGCTCGCGGCTTCCGGTGACGGGACGACGACCGCCAATGGGGATCCGGCCGTCACTGGCGCCTGCCGCGCCGAGCCGTTCGCGATGGCGCACGGCACGTCGGTGTGGACGCCACGGGACGCCGGCGTCGAGTCCGCGCCCGGGGTCGATCCGTTGCGGGACACGGTTCGCGACACCTTGACGGAGCCGCCGCTCGTGGCGCGCCAGCCCACTGCCGACTACGCGCGGCCGTCGATTCCGGAAGCGCCCTCGCTCGACGAGATGCCGATCGACGTCGAGGTCGAGGTGGCCGCGGCGACGCGCGTGCCGAGCGAGCGTCCGCCCTCCCCGACGCCGTTCGACCCGCAGCGCGACGGTTTGGCGGGCGTTCGACGTTGGCGGCGCCGCTTCGACGCGATCCGGGCGTGCCTCGACGAGCTCGAGCCGACGCATCCTGCCCCTCCCGAGGCGGTGCAGGCCATGGCGTTCGCCGAGGCGACGCTCGAAGAGCTCGAATCGGCGTGCGCGCTCGCCACCGAGCACCAGAACGAGCTCGAGCAGCTCACCGAGCGCGCGCGGGACGCGCGGGCGACCATGGGCCGCGGCATCGACGTGGTCGCGGGTCAGCTCTCCGCCGAACGCCGAGGTCTGGAAGACGCGGTGGCGCGCCGCACCGCGCTGCGCGTGCGCCGTGAGGAGGCCTCGGCACGCGTGCGCGCGGGCGCCCTCCCCGAAGGCGAGGCGGATGCCGTGCTGTGGGAGCTCGCGGCCGTCGATCAGGAAGTCACGGCGCGGGCCGCGCGCTGCGACGAGCTGGAGGCGCGACTCGCGGAGCTTCGCGCGACGCTCGAACGCCACAACGAGGAGGCCGAGCGCCGCATCGGACGCCTGGTGACGATTCTCGACGGTGAGATGGCGCGCATCGACGTGCTCTCCGCCGCGCTGCGCGATCCGCTCGACCTCGTCGAGCGGCACGTCGTCGCGAACTGGTCGGGATCCCCGCGCCCCTCCTCGACTCCCGCAGGGGTCTGACGGCAGCGGTCCCGTCGCTCGATCGCTACTCGCTATCGGTCTCGGGCTCGGGCTCGGGCTCGGATACGGACTCGGTCTCGAGAGCCGATCGGGTCGGCGCCGCGTGGCCGACGATCAGGTTCGTGTGCGCCGCGCCGCAGGCCGCGCGTCCGCCGTGGCGGTTGACCGGGGCGTGGACGGTTGTCTAGGTTGCCCTCAGGAGCGAGGAGACCTCAGATGCGGCCGATGAACAGGAGCTGGATCGCCTTCGGCGCGATCTCCGTCGTGCTCGTGCACGCGCCCGCAACCGCGCAGCGCCGGAACACGCCCGATCCGCAGGCGCAGCAGCGGGAGACGGCTCGCCAGGCGTACGCGCGCGGCCAGCAGCGGTTCCGTGAGGGCGCGTACGCCGACGCGGAGGCCGCTTTCCTCGAGGCGTACGCCGCGGTGCCCAACCCGGTCGTACTGCTCGGCGTGGCCGAGGCACGCGAGCGCCAGGGCAACGTGAGGGGCGCCGCGGAGGCCCTCGAGCGCTACCTCGCCGAGCGAGCGGATGCTCCCGACCGGGCCACGGTGACCGAGCGTCTGGAGCGCTTGCGCCGTACGCCCGCGAAAGTCTTCGTCCGCTCGCGCCCTCCGGGGGCGTGGGTGCATTTGGACGGTACGGCGACGGGCTCGGTCACGCCGACCGAGTTGGAAGTGGCACCCGGCTCGCACACGGTCCGTCTTCAACTCGACGGCTACGACGCCTGGGAACAAACCTTCGAGGTCGGGTTCGCCGAACGCCGCGAGATCGAGGCGGCTCTCGTCGAGGCGCCGCCACCGGCTCCGAGCGAGGAAGACGTATTCGGCACGGAGACGCAGCAGCCGCCGGCCGCCCCGGCGCCTGCGGCGGATTCACCGTCCGAAGGCCCGGGAGCCGCGGTGTGGATCGCTGGCGGTCTGGCAGGCGCCGGTCTGGTCGGTGGGACGGTGCTGGGCTTTCTCGCGCTCGGCGAACAGGCGGAATTCGACGAGATGCCTTCGGAGGAGACGGCGGATCGCGGCGAGCGGCTGGCGCTGTTCGCGGACGTTTGCTT